>NZ_JBEPCY010000032.1:0-89825 GCF_040299965.1 Streptomyces sp. NPDC000594
ACGCCCACCACCCCTCCCCCACCACCGCCTTCGCCCTCTCCCGCCTCGCCGACCCCGACACCCTCCACCACACCCCCATCGGCATCCTCCGCGACATCAAACGACCGGTCTACGACAACCAGATGGCCGACCAGCTCGCGGACGCCGAGGCCCGGCTCGGCCCGGGAAGCCTCACCTCGCTGCTCACCGGGACGGACAACTGGACCGTCGTCGGTACCGCCGCCTGACCGCCGAACCACCCCTGTCAGTCCTCAGGAGAGCCACCATGGCGTATGTGATCGCCCAGCCCTGTGTCGACATCAAGGACCGGGCCTGCATCGACGAGTGCCCGGTCGACTGCATCTACGAAGGGTCCCGCAAGCTCTACATCCACCCCGACGAATGTGTGGACTGCGGAGCCTGTGAGCCGGTCTGCCCGGTGGAGGCCATCTTCTTCGCGGACGACGTCCCCGCCGAGTGGAGCGAGTACCGGACGGCGGACACCGAGATCTTCGAGACCCTGGGCTCACCGGGCGGAGCCAGCGGCACCGGACCCCTCGACGGCGACCACCCCCTCGTCGCCGCCCGGCCCGTACTCGCCCCCCAGTCCTGACGGCCCTCGCGGACTGGGCACGGGCCTCCCGGCCCCACCCTCCACAGGAGCGGAAAAGCGCCACTTCCGGAGCGACACCGGCGGGAACCCCTTCGGGTCCAGCACCGGTCCAGGACAAGTCCAGAGCGATTGCAGCGGCCCAGGAGAGTGTGGTGGCGGTGGCGGATTCCCGCCACCGCCCTTTCTCTTGGGGCCCCGGCGGTATCCACCGCCCCGGCCCACACCCCGCCCACCGGCCCCCGGGGATCCCCCCCCCGCCGGCCGGGCGCGAGCGGACCGTGCGACGGCCGGAGCCCGCGCCGCGGGGGCCGACGATCGACCCCGTCCCCGGCCCGCCCGAGGACACATCGAAGGAGCTGGTATGGACATCGTGTCCGATGCCTCCACCACCGCGTCCACGGGAGACGGCGGGCCCGCGGCCCCTCCCGTAGCCCGGGCCCCGGCCCACCTCCCCGGGGCGGCCCCGCTCCATCTGCTCCACAGACCCGTCACCCCCGAGGGGTTCCTGCTGGACGCGACCGCCCCGGTCGAACAGCACTTCGCACTCTCCGCCGAACTCCCGGAAGGACACCGCTTCTTCAACGACGGCCCCGGCACCTTCCACGATCTGCTCTTCGCCGCGGAATCCCTCCGCCAGGCCACCCACTTCGTCGCCCACCAGTACTTCCGGGTCCCCGCGGAACGCCCCGCCGTCTTCGTCTCCAGCGGGATGGACATCCAGGACCTCACCCCCTGGCGGCGCACCGGACGCCCGGCCCATATGGCGCTCGACATCACCCTCACCCCCGTCGACGTGGTCAACGGGATCCCCCGGGGCCTCGACTGCCGGGGCAGCGTCGCCCTCGACGGCACCCTCTGCGGCAGCGGCACCGCGCGACTGCTCTTCCTGATGCCCCGCGTCTACCGCGCCCACCGGGACCTCGGACGGCGCGAGAGCCTCCACGGAAACGTCTCCGCACCCCCGCCACCCGACCGGCGCCCGGCGGTGTCACCCCCCGGGCGCGTCGGACGCACCGACCCCGACAACGTTCTCGTCGGACCGCCCCTGCGGGCCATCGACGGCGAGTTCGTCCTCCCGGTCGCCCCCGCACCCGGCCATGAACTCTTCGACGGCGGCACCGAGGGCCATGTCCCGGGCCCCGTCTTCCTGGAGGCGTCCCGCCAGGCGGCCCTCATCGTCGCCGCCGAACTCCACGGCTTCAGCCCCGCCCATGCCGTGCTCACCCACTGGTGGGCCTCCTTCCGGGGCTTCGGCGAAACCGACCTCCCCCTCACCTGCACGGTCACCTCCCGCGACCCCCTCAGGGACACCGCGGGACGCCCCACCGTCCGCACCCGGATCGCCTTCAGTCAGGGCAGCCGGGTCCTCGCGACCGCGTCGGCCACCCTGCTCCAGGACTGCTGAACTCTCACGGGCCCCCACCCCACCCCCCACTCCCCTTCGTGATCGAGAGGAGCCCATCCATGCGTTTCCGGGTCCTGGGGCCGGTGAGCATGTCTCCCCGCACCCCATCCGCGGCCAAGCCGCGCGCGCTGCTCGCCACCTTGCTGGTCCGGGTCGGAGAGGTCGTCCCCGCCCACAGCCTCATCGACGAACTGTGGGGCACCGAACCGCCGAGGACCGCCACCACCACCCTCCAGGTGTATGTCTCCCAGCTGCGGAAGATCCTCGCCGAGGACGGCACCGCCGAGAGCACCGGCGGACTGCTGCTGACCCGCGCACCGGGATATCTGCTCCAGCTCCCCGACCGGGAGGACGACTTCGACCTGCCGCGCTTCGAACGGCTGCGGACCGACGGCCGCACCGCCTACCAGGAGAAGGACTTCGCCCTGGCCTCCACCCTCCTCCAGGAGGCCCTCGGGCTCTGGGCCGGCCCCGCGCTCTCCGGCATCCCGCACGGCGTACGGCTCGAATCCGCCGCGATCCGCCTGGACGAGCTGCGCATGGAGGTCCTGGAACAGCGGATCGTCGCCGACCTCCGCCTCGGCCGTCACCAGGAACTCGCCGGTGAACTCCTCGCCCTCGCCAATGAGCACCCGCTGCGGGAGACCCTCCACGGCCACCTCATGGTGGCGCTCTACCGCACCGGCCGGGGCTCCGACGCCCTGCGGGTGTACGGGAGACTCCGCCACTCCCTCGTCGAGGAGCTGGGGGTGGAACCGGGCCCCGGCCTCGCCCGCCTCCATGAGCGGGTGCTGCGCCGCGACCCCGCGCTGGACTGGAGACCGCTGAGACCCGCCCCCGCCGTGCCCCGCCCCGACCGGGGCACACCCCCGGAACCGGCCCCCCGGCCCGCCCCCCTCGTCCTGCCCGTCGAGGCCCCCGGCTTCGTCGGCCGCCACGAGGAACTCGCCGCCGGGGAGAAGGTCCTGCACGGCCGGACCGACCAGGCCCCCGCACGGGTCCTCGCTGTTTCCGGGCGCGCCGGGATCGGCAAGTCCGCACTGGCGCTGCGGCTCGCCCACCGCAGCGCCGAACTCTTCCCCGGCGGACAGCTCCTGGTGAGCCTGCGCGGGGCCCACGGCCGCCCCCTCACCACCGCCCAGGCCGAGGCGGCCGTCCTGCGGCGGCTCACCGGCGACGTCCCCGAGGGCCGGCCCACCGACCCGGGGGACCCGGCCGACCGTATCCGGCAGGCGCTGCACGGCCGCCGGGTCCTGCTGGTCCTCGACGATGTAGCGGCCGAGGAGCAGATACGGTCCCTGCTGCCGCCCCCCGAGGGCAGTGCGGTGATCGTCACCAGCCGCCGTACCCCCGCGGCCCTGGACGGCGCCGAACATCTCGTCCTCGGCGCCATCCGCCCCGACGAGGCCGTCGAGCTGCTGCTCACCGCGGCGGGGGAGCGGATCGGCGACGACACCGCCGCCGCGGCCGAGATCGCCCGGCTCTGCGGCTATCTGCCGCTCGCGCTGCGGGTCGCCGCGGCGGCCCTCACCGCACGGCCCCACACCACCGCCGCCGCCCTCGCCGAGCGGCTGCGCGACGAGCGCACCCGGCTCGGTGTGCTCCGCGAGGGCGATCTCGATCTGCGCTCCAGCCTGCTGACCGGCTACCAGGAGGCGGGCCCCGCCCAGCAGCGGGCCTTCCGGCTGCTGACCCTCGCCCCCGCGCCCGACTTCGCCGGCTGGACCGCCGCCGCCCTCCTCGACACCGGGCCGGGCGCCGCCGAGGAACTCACCGAGGAGCTGGTACGGGCCCACCTCCTGGAGGCCAGGACCGGCGGCCGGCCCCCGCGCTACGGCTTCCACTCGCTGCTGCGGGTCCTCGCGGTGGAGCTGCGCGAGGCCGAGGCGATCAAGGACGGCGACGGCGGGCGCACCCGCCGGGCCGTGGAGCGGCTCTGCCACGCCTATCTCTCCCTCGCCCGCTACGCCGACGGCCGGCTCGCCCCCGGCCGTGACTGGCACCTCCGCCCGACCGCCCCTACCGCCCCGGTCCGCCTCGACGGCGCCGCGGTCATCGGCGAGGGCCCCCTGCGCTGGTTCCAGGACGAGGCGACCGGGCTGGTGGAGGCGGTACGCCAGGCCCATGCGGCCGGGCTCTGGCCCCTGGTCTGGGAACTCGCCGACAGCGCCACCGGCTACTTCCACGCCTGCGCCGCGTGGGACGACTGGGAGGAGACCCACCGGCTCGCCCTGGACGCGGCGCTGCGGGCGGGGAACACGGCGGCGGAGGCGGCGGTCCGCTACTCCCTGGGCGGCCTCGCCTGGCAGCGGCGCGACGCCCATCGGGCGCTGGCCCACTACACGGCGGCCCAGCGCTGTTTCGACCGGGTCCGCGACCGTGTCGGCTCCGCCCGCTGCCGTATCGGCGTGGCCGACATCCTCCTCGGCCAGGACCGTCTGGGCCCCGCGGCCCGGCGTTACGGGAGGGCGCTGGCCCTCTGCACCTCCGCGCGTGACCTCTGGGGCGGTGTCGCCGCGCTCAACGGTCTGGCCCTCGTCAACCTCCGCCTCGGGCGCCGGGAGACCGCGATGGGCCAGCTGGCCCAGTGCCGGCGTGCGGCGGAGCGCCTCGGGGACCGCCGCTGGGCGGAGTACACCCGCCGCACCGAGGCCCGCGTCTCCGCCGCCTCCGTCCGCCGCCCCGCCCCCCAGGCCGTCGAGGTCCGCCCCGGCATGTGGCTCATCGGCCCCCCGCCGAGCCGTACCCCGACGCCTGCCCTGGCGGTCTAAACCCAGCCCCACGGGGGCTGGCCCCGACGGTGGCCTCAGAAAATCCAGCCCGTCCGGCGTTTGAGGAGCGGGGCCTCAAAATCCAGCCTCTCCGGCGTTTGAGGAGCGGGGTTCGGGGCTGGCCCCGACGTCCGGCCGAGGTGACTCGGTGCCGAGGTCCGTCCTCAAACGCCGGACGGGCTGAAAAATGGCACCCTGGCCCCTGACGTCCGGCCGAGGTGACTCGGTGTCGAGGTCCGTCCTCAAACTCCCCCAGACTTCGTCCGGGGGGACCCCCAACGGGCTGGAATCGCCAAAAGGCCCCGGCGCCCGGGGGACCGGGGGCCGGGGCCCAAGGGAGGATCAGCCCACGGCGCGGGGTGGGGGTGCCTCGGGGGCTTGGCGTTCCTGGGGGCGGCGGTTCCGCAGCAACTGCCGCCACTCCTCCGCACTGAACGGCGCCGCCTCCGTCGTCCGAATAAAGTCATGCAGCACCGACAGAAACCGCTCCGGATCCGCCCGGAACGGAAAGTGCCCCGCCCCCTCGAACAGCTCCAGCCGGCTCCCCGGCATCGAGACATGCCCCAGACTCGCCTGCACCGCCGGAATCACCACATCCCGCCCGCCCCACACGATCATCGTCGGCATCCCCTGCGTCAGATAGCTGCGGTCCAGCAGCGTGGCGACCTGCCCCCGCCAGTCCACCCCCGCCCGCAGCGTCCGGACGAACGCACTGCGCGCCCCCGCGTCCGGGAGGGTGTCGATCGCCCGCAGCAACTCCGGCGCGTCCACGCCGAGATCCGTGTCGAAGACCCGCAGCAGCCTCAGATACTGCTCCAGTTGCCACCGCACCGTCGGCAGCCGCAGCGCCGCCAGCAGCAGACCGGCCCCCGGCAGGGTCGCCGCCCGCAGCAGCGGGGTCAGCTCACGGCCGATGCCCCCGCTCGCCACCAGCACCAGACGTTCGGTGCGCTCCGGGAACTGGTACGCGAACTGCGCCGCGACCGCGCCGCCGAGCGAGTGCCCGACCAGGGTGGCCCGCTCCACCCCCAGCGCGCTGAGCAGGTCCCGTATCCCATTGGCGTACGCCCCGGGGGAGTAGTCCCCCCGGGGCTTCGCCGAGGCGCCGTGGCCCTGGAGGTCCGGGGCGATGACCCGGTACCGCCCGGCCAAGGAGGGGATGATCTCCGCCCAGGTGGACGAGGAGTCCCCGATGCCATGGATGAGGACGATCGCGTCACCCCGGCCCGCCATGCGGTACGCCTGGCGGTAGCCGTGCAGATCACGGGTGCGCAGCCGGATCTCGTTCCCGCCGACGGCGCGGGGCCGCTGCCGGGGCCGGGGCGACCGTGTGCGGTCGCCGGTGCTGCCGGTCACGTTCAGTCCTCCTGGCGGTCCGGGTGGGCGGGGCCGGTCGGGGTGTCGTCCCGGGGGGCGCTTCCGTCGGGGGTGCCCGGGACCGCGACCGCGGCCGGGACCGGGGCTGCGGCCGGGATCTGGGGATCCTCCGGCGCTCCGATGTCGAGCAGACCCGTGAAGCCCGGCTCGATGCCCAGCGAGGCGAGGGAACGCCAGGGCAGGACGGTGCCGTGGGACGCGGTGTGCGGCCGGGTACGGGGACGTGTGGTGGTGGTGGACATGGCAACCGCCTCTCGGTCGCTGTGCGTGGGTGCGCCCCTGGGGGCGCGGCGCCGCCGGCGGGCGGTAGCCGTGAACGAGCCGTGGGGGGAACCGTGGGGGAGGGGGAGACAAGGGGGCCGGGAGGACCGGCGGTTCACCCGGGCCACGGGTGAAGCGGAGTCAGAAGCGGGGGGACCGGGCTCACCCCGGGGTTTCGGAGACCCCGGGGGCCCCGGCGGTCCGCGCCGCCGTCACCGGGCCGGGAGCCGGGGGCCGGACACCCGCCGAACGGCCCGGCGCGGCACCGAACCGGGCCCGCAGCAGCGAGCCGGCCAGCCAGCCCCGCATCGGCCCCAGATGCGCGGGGGAGCCGTGGACATCGTCGTACTCCTTGAACCGCACCCGGGGCAGGGCCGCCGCCAGCAGCCGCTGGTCGCCCGCCGGGATGATCTCGTCACGGGAGCTGACGACATAGCCGACCGGGATGTCCACCGCGCCCAGCACCTCCGGGCCGAGCGGGAACTCCCGCAGCAGCCCGCGCAGCGCCGCCTCGTCGGCCGCCCCGGTGAGCCGGCGCAGGGTCTCCACGGTGATCCCGGGGACCCGGGGCCACCACAGCGGATCGGTGAAGAACCCGGCCACCGGCGCCCCGACGGTGTGGACACCGCGGATACGGGAGTCCTGGGCCGCCGCCCGCAGCGCCAAGTGCCCGCTGAAGCTGAGCCCGAGGATCTGGGTGCTCCCGACCCGGGCCCGCCCCTCCAGCCGGTCCAGCAGAAACGGCAGCAGCCGCCAGGAGTCGGCCCCGTACCGCAGGGTGTTCTCGCCGACCCCGGGCATCTCGGTGGCGACGGCGGCCCAGCCGAGGCGGGCCAGCTTCGGCAGCAGCGGCGCCCACTGTTCCTTGACGCTGACGATGCCACCGCAGACGATCACCAGCGGCCGGGGGCGGCGGGCGTCGAGTCCGGCGGTCCAGCAGGCGACCGTGCCGTCCGGGTGGTCGAGGACCAGCCGCCCGATGCCCCGGCGCCGCCGCCAGTCGTCGAAGGTGCGGACACCGTTGGCCTGGGCCCGTACCCGGTCCTCGTCCCCGTGGTGGGGGAAACGGGCGAGTGCGTAGCGGCGGCAGGCGTCCAGCGGCCGGCCCGCCCGGGCCAGCCGGTCGGCCTCGGCGGTCCACACCCGGGCCCAGGAGGCGGGGTGTCCCGGCTCGTCGTTGGTGATCCGCGGCAGTACCGCGGCCACCTGGCGTTCGGTGATCCCCTGACCGCGGGCGTGCAGCCGGGCGAACTCCTTCAGCTCGTCGAGATGGTTCATGGCTGGCTGTCCTCCGTCTCCCTCGGATCCGAGGGCCCGTGCCAGGTGGTCCGGGACCGGGCCCGTCCTGGGAGTGCGAAACGCGGAGCGGTGTCTGTGCCGTGCCGTTCTGCCGCCGCCCCGTGGGTGCGCGGGCGGGCGCCGTGCCGGGGTGGGGGGATGTGCCCCCGGCGGAGCGCCCGCCCAGGGACACTCTGGCGCCTGTCCCTTAAGGCACGCTTGTCGGCCGCCGGAGCCCTCTCCCGGCTGCGGGCAGCCGGAAGGGCGCCGTGACCAAAGGGACGATTCCCTTTGGTCACGGCGCCCTTCGGTCCATCGGGCGCCCGCTCCCGGGCCGGGTCAGAGCGCCAACGCGTCCCGCTGCCGGTCGCTCCCGCCGCCCCACGCCGACGACCCCGGCACGCCGAGGACGCCGTCCGGGTCCTCGATGTCGCCGTCGTCGTCCTCGCCCAGGGTCTCCGTCAGCAGCGCCACCACATGGGGGTCGAGCATGGTCGTGGCGGCGGTGTCCGCCACCTCGCCGAAGCCGGAGTCGCTCACCGCGACACTGACCGCGTATCCGCCGTCCACCGCGAAGGTGCCGAACTCCCACTCCACACCCGTGCCCGGGGCCCCGTCCGGCGCCAGCACCTGGGCGGGCTGCCCGTCGGGCCCGAAGCCGAACTCGGTGAAGCGGAACCGCAGCCCCTGCCCGATCGCCTTGCTGTACGCCTCCTTGAGCGTCCACAGCCGTACCAGCGCGGGTCCCCGCTCCTCGGTCGGCAGCCGGGCCAGCGCCCCCAGCTCATGGGGGGTGCACACATGCCGGTGCAGCCCCCGGGTGTAGAGGGGCCGGTCCTCGCGCTCGGCGTCGACACCGATCAGCCCCCGGGTGGCCAGGCCGATCAGCAGCAGGTCGTCGGTATGGCTCAGACTGATGTCGACGGCGTCGCAGCCCCGCAGATAGGGGCGTCCGGTGGGCCCGTAGCCGAGTTCGATGACCTGCGGGGGCACCCGCAGCGCCACCGCCGCGGCGAACTTCAGCAGCACCCGGGAGGCGGCGAACCGCGCCCGTACGTCCGGGTGGGTCATCTCCAGATAGCGCTCCCAGTCCCGGCCGAGCAGGGCCCGCAGCCGGGGGCCGCCGGTCCGGTCGGGCCGCCAGTCGGCGAGCCGGGCGTGCAGGACCGCGACCGAGTGCCGCTCCAGATCGGCGCGCACCCGGTCCCAGGCACCGTCACGCCCGGAGATCTTGACCGGCTCCCCGAACGAGGGTCTGGAAGCCGTCCCCCTCCGCGCCGTCATCGAACTCCTCCAAGCTGGTCTTGAGATCGCCGAGCACATCCGCCGCGGCTGCGCCGTCGATGACCCGGTGGTCGAAGGTGAGTCCGAGCCGCATCATCGGGGCGATCGTCACCCGCCCGTCCCGTGCGACGGGCCGTTCGACCACACGCCCCGCGCACAGCGTGACGGCGGTGCCGCCGCTGGAGTGGAAGCCGTCGACCGGGCGGTGACCGAGCGAACTGACCGAGACCGTGCCGAGGACACCGGGTCTGCGGCGGGGGTCGCGCAGGGCGGCGGCGAAGGCGAGCCGCCCCAGCGGCGCGGGCAGCCGGCCCAGCAGCCGCACCCCCCGGAACTCGGGCAGCTGCGCCGTCCCGGGCTCCCGGTAGCGGTCGATCCGCTCCTGGATGGCGCCCAGGCCGGCGCTCTCCAGCCCGGGGAGCAGCGCGGACAGGACGGTCCGCTCGCCGTCCACCCGGCGGTCCAGCGCCAGTTTCGCGGTGACCGAGTCGAAGCGCACCGTCCGCGGGCCGCGCAGCCCGAAGGGACGGGGGGCCGGCGCGGCATTGGCCTCGGGGTGCCGGTGGAGCACCCGGCCCGTCGCGTACAGCAGATAGGTGACATGCGACCGGCGGACACCGGCCGCCCGTGCGGCGGTCCGGTGCGCCTCGATCCGGCTCATGTCGACATCGGTGTCGAGATGGACGGGCCGCTGCCGCGCCGCGTGCTCCAGGAAGTACAGGGTGTGCCGGCGGCGGCGTTCGGAGCGGGCCCGCGGCGGGTCCCCCGAGGGGCCGGCGGACCCGCTCATGTCCGGACCGCCAGCTGGTAGATCTCCTGGAGGCTGCGGGCCTCCAGGAGGCGGCCGACCGGCAGCGGCCGGCCGGTGGTCTGCTCCAGAACGGTGACCAGCTTCAACAGGTACAGCGAGTCCCACTCGGGAAGCTGGTCGAGATCGGAGTCGACCTCGTGGTCCTGAAGGGGCATGCCCAGCTCGTCCCTGACGAGGCGGACGAAGTCGTCGATGGTCTGCATCGTGCTGCCCTCCCGGGCGTGGAGCCAATGATGAACGGTAGGGCCGGTCCCGCCGGAGACGGCGGGACGGGCCCAGAGCCACGGTGTACGAACGGCGCGCGGGCCGTCAGGCTTTCTCCAGCGCGAAACCGGATTTGATCCATTTGCTGGACTCGACGGCGACGGCAAGCGCTCTCTGTCCCTGCGTCATTTGGCCTACAAGAGCGTCCAGTTGAAGGAAGGGCAGGGCATTTCCATTGTTTCCCGTGTCCGCGACGCAGGACACCTCCACCGCACCCGGCAGGTTCAACTGCTGCGTGATCTTCCTTGTCATATGACCGGAAAGCTGCGGTGGAAGCAGGAAGTCCACATCGTCCGTGGTCCAGCCCAGCTCCTCCAGCAGCTCCCAGAGGATCTCCTCGGCGATCACCGGGACGGACTCCTCGATGGCCTTGTAGTCCTCCCGTACCGCCTGCCGGTCCTCATGCCGGTCGGCCAGCCCGAACCAGTCGATGATCTGCCCCGGCTCCCGGCCCAGACCGGTGAAGCGGTTGAGGACCCGCCGGACCGCGATGCCCTGGCCGCGCGGCTCGTCGGTGAGGACCACCGCGCCCGCGCCGTCCCCGAAGAGGACATAGTTGACCAGATCGCTGGGGGCGGCGCCGGACAGATCGCGGTTCAGATCGAGATGCTTGCTGCATACATCGCCCCCGATCACCAGACCGGTGCGGTAGCCGCCCCCGGTGATCAGGGTGCGGCCCAGCTCCAGCGCCTGCACCGCGCCCGCGCAGCCGGACTGGAGCTGATAGGTGGGTATCTGGTCGAGACCCAGCAGATCGGTGACGGTATTGACGGTGGCGGGCATCAGATGGTCCGGCGTCGCGGTGCCCATCACCACGAACTCGATCTCCTCGGGGGCGATCCGGGCGGCGGTGATCGCCCGCTCCCCGGCCTGCGCACAGAGATCGGCGAGCGACCAGCGCACCTCACCGCTGTCCAGATCCCGGGCGAAGTGCCGGGTCCTGGTCCCGATGAACACATCGATCCACTCGTCGTTGACGCCGATCGCCTTCGCCAGCCGGGCGTTGTCCACGGGGTCGCCGGGCAGCGCCGTGCCGACACCGGCGAGATAGGCCACCGGCCCGGGGGACTCCTGGGGTGACTGCATCGTGCGGGTCCTTTCTGTCCTTCGCCATCCGAACGAGGGCCTGTACGGCCGAGGGGGCCGGCGCGGCCGACGATTCTGTGCGGCCGACGATCCTGTGCGGCCGAGGGGCCTGTACGACCGGCGGGCCCTACGCGGCGGCCTGCTCGGTCCGTTCGCGGAGATAGCCGATGAGGTCGCCGACGGACGACAGCCGGGGCAGCAGATCCTGCACACTCATCGTCCCGACCACCGGCAGCCGCTCCTGGATCCGGTCCTTCAGCTCCATCACCATCACCGAGTCGAAGCCCAGGTCCTCGTAGAGCAGCGACAGCGGGGACACCTCGTCCACGGCATAGCCGCCGACCTCCGCCACCGCCTCGATCACCGCCCGCTCCACCGGGTGCGCCGCCATGTCGAGCACCGGGCCGCCCGGCCGCCCGGCACCGGCCGCCGTACCCTCCTCACCGGGGCGGGGCACGGTCTGCCCCTCCGGCGTGGCGGACACCGCCGGGGCGACGCCCTGGGCGCGCACCGGGCCACGGGTCCAGAACCGGTGCGCGTCGGAGAACGCGTACGGCGCCAGCCGCTGCCGCACCCGGTCCTCCTCCGGGTACACCGCACTCCACCGGGGCTCCAGCCCGGTGCGGTACAGCTCCGCCACCGCCCGTGCCAGCTCCCGGCCGTCGGCCTCCGCACCGGGCACCAGGGCGACCGATGTCCCCGTCTCCCGGCCCAGCTTCCGCGCCATCCGGGTGAGCACCGGCTGCGGGCCGACCTCCACCAGATGCGTCGGACCGGCCGCCAGCAGCTGACCGGCCGCGTCGGCGAAGAGCACCGGGGCGCTGATGTGCTCCGTCCAGTACTTGGCGTCCATCGGCTCGGCCTCCAGCAGCCGCCCGCGTACCGTCGAGTACACCGGCAGCTTGGGCACCCCGCCCCCGGCGTCCTCGGCGACGGCCGCGAACCGCTCCAGCATCGGCTCCATCAGGGGCGAGTGGAACGCGTGCGACACATCGAGCCGCCGCGACCGCACCCCCCGGCGCAGCAGCTCCGCCTCGATCCGCGCCAGCGCCGCGAGATCGCCCGAGAGCACCGTCGCCTTCGGCCCGTTCACCGCGGCCACCCCCACCAGGGGCTCGCCGTCGACCAGCTCGGCGACCTCGGCCGGGTCGGCGCGGACCGCCAGCATCCCGCCGCCCTCCGGCAGCCGCTCCATCAGCGCGCCGCGCGCGGCGATCAGACGGGCCGCCTGCTCCAGCGGAAAGACCTCGGCGACCACCGCCGCCGCGTACTCGCCCACACTGTGGCCGAGCAGCAGCGCCGGCGGAACCCCCAGCTCGGTGAGGGCGGACGCCAGGGCGTACTCCACCGCGAACAGCGCCGGCTGGGTCCACCCGGTACGGTGCACCGACACATCGCCCGACAGCAGCAGCTCACGTACCGAGCCACCGGTGTGCGGTGCCAGCGCCGCGTCCGCCTCGTCCAGGAACTTCCGGTACAGCGGCGACTCCTGGTACAGCCGGGCCGTCATCGCCGGATACTGCGAGCCCTGCCCGGTGAACAACAGCGCCACCAGCGGCTTCCCCACCGGGCCGCCGCTCAGCCGGGCCAGCAGGGCCTCGTCGCCCGCCGCCTCGCGCAGCGCGCCCGCCAGCTCGACGGTGTCCCCGGCGGGCAGCGCGAACCGGTAGCGGTGGCCCGTCTTGACCAGATTGCTGCTCCAGCAGAGCGGGCCCACCGGCACCCGGCGCTTCTGGACGGCGTCCGCCTGCGCCAGCAGATTCCGGCGCAGCGCCGCCGGGTTCGGGGCGCTCAGGGTGAACACCCCGCCGCCCAGACCGGTCCGGCCGTGCGCGACGGAGACGGAGCCGGGATCCGTCCCCGCCGCCTCCGGGCGCGCCGCGTACGGCGGCGCGGACTCCAGGACCGCATGGGCGTTGGTGCCACCCATCCCGAAGCTGCTCAACCCGCCGATGGTGGGCCGGTTCTGGAGTCGCAGCGGCGTCTTCAGCAGCCGCAGCCCCTGGGTGTTCAGCTTGAGCGCCGGGTTCTCCTTGGTGGCGTACCGGCTGGCGGGCACCACCCGGTGGTGCAGCGAGAGCGCCACCTTGATCAGCCCGGCGATGCCCGCCGCGCCCTCGGTGTGCCCGATGCTGCCCTTGACCGAACCGAAGGCCAGCGGACGCCCCGAACGGCCCGTGTGCAGCCCGCCCAGCGCCTTGACCTCGATCATGTCCCCGAGGACCGTGCCGGTGCCGTGCGCCTCCATGAAGGTCACGTCCGACGGCTCGACCGCCGCCCGCCGATAGGCGGCCGACAGCACCTCCTGCTGCGACCAGCGGTTCGGCGCGGTGATCCCATTGCTCCGCCCGTCCTGGTTGACGGCCGTGCCCCGGATCACCGCGTACACCGGCTGGCCGTCCGCGATGGCGTCCTCCAGCCGTCGCAGCACCACCGCGCCCACGCCCTCACCGCGGCCGATGCCATCGGCGTCGGCGCTGAACGGCTTGCAGCGGCCGTCCGGCGCGGAGAGCCCCGCCTGGGTGTAGAAGATCCCCAGCGCCGGGGTCAGGGCCACGTTCACCCCGCCCGCGATGGCGGTGTCGCACTCGCCCGACAGCAGCGCGTTGCAGGCCAGATGCACCGCGACCAGCGAGGACGAGCAGGCCGTGTCGACCGCCAGGCTCGGACCCTTCAGATCCAGGTGGTACGAGATCCTGTTGGCCGTCATGCAGTAGCCGTTGCCGGAGCCCACCTGGGCCGTGACCCGGGCGTAGTCCGTCAGATGCAGCTGGGCCCACTCATTGCCCATGATGCCGACGAAGACACCGGTGGAGCTGCCCGCGAGCTTCGTCGGGGCGATCCCGGCGTCCTCCACGGCCCGCCAGGCGCACTGGAGCAGCAGCCGCTGCTGCGGATCCATCGCCTGTGCCTCGCGCGGCGAGATGGTGAAGAACTCGTTGTCGAAGGCGTCGGGGTCGGAGATGAATCCGCCTTCGGTGGTGTTGGAATGGCCCTCGGCGCCGGTGGGGGAGTGGAACTCCCGCGCGTTCCACCGCTGGCCGGGCACCCTTCCCACCCCCTCGCCGGAGCGCATCAGCATCTCCCAGTAGGCGCCGGCGTCCGGCGCCCCCGGGAAACGGCAGTCCAGCCCGACGATGGCGACTGGCCTCATCGGGCATCACTCGCGAGCGCCCGCAGTTCTTCCACCAGATGGCCGGCGAGGGCGTCGATGGTGGGGTAGTCCCAGGCCACGGTGGGCTCCAGTACGAGGTCGAAGTCCTCCTCGATGTCTCCGCAGAGGCTGAGCGCGGCGACCGAGTCGAGACCGTACTCGGCCAGCGGCACGGAGGGGACGATCTCCGCCGGCGACCGCTTGAGGTAGAGCGCGATCCGGTCGGAGAGCCAGCCGCTCAGGGACTCGAGGCTGTGCTCGGCGGAACCTGCGGTCGCGGGGACGGAGGCGGGAACAGACATGGGGTGACTCCTAGGTGAGGGCGCGCGGTCGGGCTCAGCCGGCCAGCGGGGTGTCGTAGAGGTCGTAACTGCGGCGTTCGTGGAAGCGCCGGAGCACTTCCTCGTGCACCCGCCCCTCGCACGAGGGCGGCAGTCCTGCGGGGCGCTGGCCCAGCCGGCGGGCCAGCCGGTGCAGGGCGGCGGCGGCCCAGGCCGGGTCGGCCAGGAAGGGATCGCCGTCGTCCCGGGCGGCCCGCCACACGCCCAGGACGGACGCCGCCGCCAGGAAGACGGCATAGCGGTCGGCCAGGGCGAAGCTCGCGGGGGAGGCGAGCGCGGTACGGTCCTGCGGGGAGAGGCCGAGACTGTCCTCCTGGAGCTGGCGCAGCTGGTCCAGCATCCGCATCACCAGCGCCTGGATCGCCAGCTCCTCGGGGGAGCCGCTGGGCAGGCCGTCGACCGCCGCGACCAGCGAGGCGCTCAGACTGTCCCGGCCGCTGGCGAGCGCCAGCCGGTCGAAGGTCAGCGGGGGCAGCCCTTCGCGGGGGCGGAAGAGGGACAGCGGCGCCTCGTCCCCCGAGAACCAGGCCCGCCGGGCGAGCCGGGACAGCTGGGGAATGATGGTGGCCTGGCAGGCGGCGGAGCCCGCATGGCCCAGACTCAGCACCGGCAGGTCCCGGACATGCTTCTGGAACAGGCCGAACTCGCCCTCGCGCACATAGAAGCGCGCCCCCAGCACGATCGACAGGTCGTACATGGTGTCCGTGAGCATCTTCGGCACCAGATACTTCACCGCCGCCGCGTACACACTGGTCTCGTCCGGCAGCAGATGCACCGCCCGGGTGGCGGCCAGCGCCATGCTGTCGCAGATCAGCAGGTCGAGAAAGGCACCGGTGAGGGTCTCGGCGGCATGCGGGATCTCCATCACGGGCCGCCGGTACAGCTGCCGCCCCAGCGCGAACCGGACCACCGTCCGCAGACTGGTGTCCAGCGCCCCGATCGCCATCCCGGGGATCGCGCTGCGGGTGAGCTGGAAGGAGCGCAGCGCCAGTTCGACGCCCTGCCCCACCTCGCCCACCAGGGTGGAGCCGTCCACCGGGCAGTCGTCGAACTCCAGCCCGGAGAGCCGGCAGCCGCGCACCCCCACCGCGGCGTAGCGGGGCAGCACCGAGAAGCGCGCGCTGTCCAGCTGGTCCCGCTCCATGAAGAGGACCGAGTGGCTGCGGCTGCCCGGCTTGGCGTCGGTCCGGCTGAAGAGGGAGAAGGCCGCCGCCCGGTCCGCGTTGTTGATGACCTCCTTGCGCCCCCTCAGCCGATAGCCGTCGGCCACCGGGTCGGCCCGGAACTCATTGCGCACGAAGTCATTGCCGTGCGGCAGCTCGTGGTAGGCCACGGAGATCTTCTCGTTCTCCAGCAGCAGCTCCGCGAGCCGGCGCCGCTGCTGATCGCTGCCGGCGGTCCATACATTGGCCGCCGCCATGAACGAGGTGATCCCGTAGCCGAGGCCCAGGGCCACATCGCGCCGGAAGACCTGCCGCATCACCCGTACCAGGGAGTCCAGCCGGTCCAGCCGCCCGCCGAGTGCGGTGGGCACGAACTCGGCGTTGAGGACCACCTCGTCGAGGAGCCGTTCGCCGGCGCCGGGCAGTTCGGCCGCCTCGTCGGCGGCGAGGATACGGTCGGCGGAGAGCGGGTTCCCCGGGTCCGCCGGGTCGCCGAAACGCTTCTCCAGATCGGCGATCCGCCCCTGGACGGCGCTCTCCTGCGCCTCGTGGACGACCGCCCGATGGACGGTGGCGCCGGGCCCCTGCCCGGTGGTGTTCTCGGTGCCGGTCGGGGCAGCCTCGCCGCGCAGCCCCGGGACGGCGGGATCACTCAGCATGACGTCCCCTCGGATGTCCGGGCGCCGCCTTCGGGCGGTGTCCCGGTGGTGGTGTGTACGGTCGTGGCCGGCGCGGAGTCCGAGCCGGCCGGGCCCCCGCCGCCCGCGGCGAGCCGCAGCGGCAGCAGCGAGAACAGCTCGCCCGCCGCCCCGGCCGCGCGTAACCGCTCCAGCAGCCTCGGATAGGCCTCCGGCTCCCCGGCGCCCCGCTCGCCCAGCCGGACCAGGAGCCGGTCGAGGACCGGCCAGAGCCAGACCGCGTCCTGCCAGAGCCCGCCGGTGCGGCCCGCGCCACCGGCCCGGTGGTTGTGCGCCCACAGACCCAGCGCCGCCGCCCCGGCCAGACAGAGGGAGTACCTGCGGGCCAGCTCGAACGCGGCGGGCGGCACATCGGAGACCACCGCCCGGTAGGTCTCCATCTCCTCATGGATCCGGCCGGTGACGGTCAACAGCCGCTCCGCCGTACCCAGCGCGCCCTTCAGCTCGGGCCGCCGGGCCGCCTCCGTCCGCAGCGCCGCCACCGACTCCGGCAGCGTCGCCATGATCCCGCTGCCGCGCCGGGCCACCAGCGTCAGCCGCGCGGGCTCCAGCGGCGGCAGCTCCCGCGACAGATCGAACGCCGCCGCCGCCCCCGCCGTGTCCCCGGTACCCCGCTGCCAGCCCCTGGCCAGCGCGCGGAACTGGTTCACCAGCGAGTTCAGATTGACCAGCGTGTTCCCGTCGAAGAGCCCCACGATCCGGTGGTCGCGGTCCACCTTCTGGAACATCCCCCGGGCGTGCACCCCCTTCAGGAAGGCACGCGCGCCCAGCAGCCGGGTCAGCTCCGTGATCACCGCCTCGGTCCCGGTCGGCAGCAGATACTTGGCCACCGCGGCGGCCACGCTCAGCTCATCGGTGACCGTATGCACCGACCGGGCCGCCACCGTCGCCAGCGCCTCCCCGGCCAGCACATCCGCCGCCGCCCCCGCCAGCACCTGGCGGGCCTGCGGCAGCTCGATCAGCCGCCGCCCGTACAGCTCCCGCTCCTCGGCGAAGTGCAGCGCGATCCGCAGCGCGTGATCGGCCGCGCCCAGCGACAGCGCGGAGCACATGGTCCGGGTCAGCTGAAGCGCCTTCAGCACCGTCTCCAGGCCCGAGCCCTCCGGGCCGACCGTCGCGTCCGCCGCGACCGGCGCGTTCGCGAAGGCGATCCCGCTGATGTCCGCGCCCCGGATGCCATGGGTGGGGATCTTCGGCACACAGCGGTAGTGCTCACCCGGCTCCATCCGCCGCTTGTCCGCCAGCAGGACGGTGAAGCCGCGCGGGCCGCCGTCCGGGTCCGTCCGGGTCAGCACCGACAGCAGACTGCCCCGGGTGGCATTGTTGATCAGCCACTTCTCCCCGGTCAGCCGCCAGCCCCCGGCGCCGTCCGGCTCCCCGAGCACATCCCCGGCCAGCAGATCGCTGCCATGGGCGCGCTCGGTCAGGGCCAGCGACACCGGCACCCCGGCCCGGATGTCCCCGGCCAGCCGGCGGGCCTGCTCGGCCGAGCCCGCCACCCAGACGCACACCCCGCCGAGATAGGTCTTGCCATGTCCGATGGCGACGGTCAGATCGCGGCGCGCGACCACCCGCATCACCTGCATCACGGTCTCGTAGTCCGTGAGCCGGCCGCCGTGCTCCGCCGGGATGTAGTACTCCTGGATGCCCCAGCTCTCCAGCGTCCGGCAGATGTCCGCCGGGAACTCCTCGCGCTCGTCCAGCTCCAGACTGCGCGCGTGGGAGAAGACCACCTCGGGGTCCTCGGGATCACCCAGCAGCAGCTCCAGCTCCTGGGCGACGCGATAGGGACGGTGTTCCATGGGTCAGCCCACCGGAGCCGGCTCGGGGGCGGCGACGGCGGGCGCCGCGGCCGGGGCGGAAGCCGCTGCCGGAGCGGTGCGCTCGATCAGCGCCCGCACCGCCGGGTCGACCACCGCGTGCAGCGAGGGGATCGTGTCCCGCAGGAACTGCCGCTGCATCAGGGTCCGCTGCACCTTGCCGCTGGTGGTCCGGCGGATCGTGCCGGGCCGCACCAGCAGCACATTGCCCGCCGGGACCGCGAACTCCTTGCCCACCATCCGCTGGATGTCGGTCGCCACCGACTTCAGGTCCGACCGGGCCGCCGCCGCCTTGATCTCATGCACCACCACCAGATGCTCCTGGCCGTCGGCGTCGATCCCGAAGACCGCCCCGGTGCCGATCGCCGGATCCAGCGCCCGCACCGCGCTCTCCACGTCGTACGGGTAGATATTGCGCCCGTTGATCAGGACCATCTCCTTGAGCCGGCCCGTGACGAACAGCTCGCCGTCCTCCAGGACCCCGAGGTCACCGGTGCGCAGCCAGGGACCGAGGCTCTCCTGGCCGGCGATCCGCGCGCCGAAGATCTCGGCGTTCACCTCGGGGCGCTCCCAGTAGCCCGACGCCACACTCGGCCCGCGCACCCAGATCTCCCCGACCCGGCCCTCGGGCTGCTCCGCCCGGCTGTCCGGCTCCACCACCCGCACCTCGAAGTCCTCGGAATGGGCGACACCGCTGCTGACCAGCTCACGGCGGGCCGAGCCCAGATAGGGGCCCTCCAGCGTGCCGCGCTCCAGACCGCCGGCGTCCACCTCGCGCAGCAGCGCGCCCTGACCGTCCCGCTCCCGCCGGGTACCGGTCACCAGCAGCGTGGTCTCGGCCATCCCGTAGCAGGGGAACATCGCCTCGGGCCGGAAGCCGTACGGCCCGAACCGCTCGGTGAACGCCCGCAGCGTCTCCGCCCGTACCGGCTCCGCGCCGTTGCAGGCGGTCCGCCAGGTCGACAGGTCCACCCCCTCCAACTGGGCGTCGGTGATCCGGCGGACACACAGGTCATAGGCGAAGTTGGGGCCGCCGCTGCCGTGCACCCCGTACTCGCTGACCATCTGGAGCCAGCGGGCCGGCTTGCGCAGGAAGGAGACCGGGGACATCAGCACACTCACCGTGCCCAGGTACAGGGGCTGGAGCACATGCCCGATCAGTCCCATGTCGTGGTAGAAGGGCAGCCAGCCGCCGACGACCATGTCGGAGGTGTTGCCGGTGGCCCGGGCGATGGCCGCCTCATTGGCGAGCAGATTGCCGTGCGAGACCATCACCCCCTTGGGGGCGTTGGTCGAGCCCGAGGTGTACTGGAGGAAGGCCAGATCCTCCGGGCCGAGAGCGGGATCGCGCCAGGCGCCCGCGTCACCGACCGGGCCCTTGTCGGTGGCGAGGCAGGCCACATCGGCGAAGTCCTCCGCCGCGAGCCACGCCTCGACATCGCCGGTGTGCGCGGCGAGGGTGAGCACCGCGCCCACCCGGGCGTCCCGGACGATGCCCGAGACCCGCTGGAAGTGCTGCCCCGCCTCGCTGGGGAGCGGCGCGGGCACCGCCACCGAGCCCGCGTACAGGCAGGCCACGAACGCCTTGATGAACTCCAGGCCGGACGGGTAGAGCAACAGCACCTGCCGCCCCTGGAGCCCGCGGTCCTGGAGCCAGGAGGCCAGATCCTTGGCGGCCCGGTCCAGTTCCAGATACGGCAGCCGCTCGGCCGTCGCGCCGCCCCTGCCCTCCGCGAGGAACACGAACGCGTCCGCGTCACCCCGTTCGTCCGACCGCGTCAGCACAAGCTCCGCGAATGAACCGAATTCCGCCACCGTGATCCCCTCGCCTGTGTGAAGCGATGTGAGTTTGTTCGGACCGAAAGTTCCGCCGACTCTTTGAGCCGATCGTCGGCTCCGGCTCTAAAGCCGGTCTTGCGCTTCACCCGAGCCGGGTCCCGCCGGGCCCGTGGGGTACGGACGAATCCCCGGCGTACGGGGTACGGGGTACGGGGTAGGGGGGACGGGGTACGCGGGGTACGGGGACCGCCGGCCGGGCGCACCGGCACGCGGGCCCGCGGGCGGTACCGGCTCGGCGGGGCGCACCGGATCAGAAGGGCGGCGCCGGGCCCTCCAGCTGCGCCCAGAGCGCACGCTCACCCGGGGTCGGCGGGCGCTCGCGCGCCAGCCGCTCGGGATGGGCGGGCGGCGGCTCGTCCAGCGGGAGCACCGCGCCGCCGACCGGGGGCAGCCCCCAGGGGAACGCCACCCCCTCCGCCTCTCCCCAGGTTCCGCCCCGGGGCGTCACCCAGGGCTCGGGCGGTGCGGCGGGCCCGCGTGCGGCGGGCGGCGCCGGGGTGTCGGTCCGTGTCCACTGCCGGGCCGCGGCCCTGAAGTGCTCCGCCGGGAGCACCCCGGACATCGCGGCGAGCGAGGCGAAGCCGCGCAGCAGGAACCGTCCGGCGCGGTGGGCGGCCCGGTGCGCGGTCCGCCGCAGGGGTCCCGGTCCTGCTCCGGGGATCGTGGTCATCCGCCCGGCCCTTCAGGACCGCGCGAGGTCCGCGGAGAGACGGACATGCCCGGGTACCGGGGGCAGCCGCTCCTCCGCGAGATCGTGCCGGAAGACGACGGCCCCTTCGGCTTTCTGGTCCCCGGCGGTCCCGACCGTCCCTGCGGTCCCGTTCGTCCCCGTGGTCTCGATGGCCTCGGTGAAGCCCACCGACGGATAGAGACCGCGCACCTTGTGGTTCTTGGCGGTGGGCCGGTAGCGCGCGTGCACCGCCCCCGCACCCGCATCCCGGGCCGCCCGCAACACCGCCGCCAGGCAGGACTGCTCGATACCCCGGGCGAAGACCCGGCAGCTCAGCAGCATGTTGTCGATACGCCAGCCGCCCCCGTCCGGGGCGGTGTCGATCAGGACCGCGCCGACCAGCCCGTTGTCCCCGAAGCGGTCCCGGGAACGGATCGCCAGCACCCGGTGGTCCGGCGAGTCCAGCCGCGCCCTGATATCGGCCTGCTGAAGCCGCTCGGTGGTCAGATTGAACTGATTGGTGCGCAGGGTGACCTGGGAGACCCGGGCGATCTCATGCTCCTGGACCGGCGAGAAGGACACCTCGACCCCCAGCCCCGCCAGATACTCCTCCATCGAGCCCGCGCTCTCCTGGAGGTCCTGCCGGGCCGCGTCGGTACGGTACTGCGCCGCCCGCGCCCGGTCCTCGGCGGTCAGCTCCGGCACATCGAACCAGCCGTCGGCGAGCAGCCGCTCCACATGGAGGGCGGGCTCCTCGTCCAGCCGGATCACGGCCACCCCCGGCAGGCTCCCCGCCACCAGCCCGCACTCGAAGGGCGAGTCGTCCGCGAAGACCAGGCTGTCGACGCCCAGATTGAGCCGCCGGGCGATATCCAGCAGATTGCCGTCCTTGGGCTCCCAGTTGGCGTTGATCCGGACGAAGTCGCCCTCGCGCAACGCCATGTCGGGGTGGTCGCGCAGCACCCCGAGGACCGGTTCGAGATCGTTCTTGCTGCACACCGCGAGCAGGACGCCCTGGGCGCCGATCTGCCCCACCGCCTTCTGGAAACGGCCGAACGCCTCGCCCCGGTAGGTCGTCGCCGCGGCGATCCCCTCGGGTCCGTCGTCGCCGAGGATGCCGTCCCAGAGAGTGTTGTCGAGATCCACGACCAGCACCTTCTTGGTACGTCCGCGCAGCCCCCGGGCGAGATGCCCGATCTCGCGGGCGTACCCGGCCAGCACCTCGTCACCCAGGAGCACCTTGGCGTAGGCGGCGAGCCGGGGCTCGTTCACCGGGCCGCCCGCGGCGACCAGCGGGTCGAGGTCCACCACATGGACCCGGTCGTACGCGGCGGCCAGCCGCAGCAGCCCCGCGTTGAACTCCCGCCAGGCCACCCCGAGCCGCGCCCGGGAGCGGGCGTCCACCAGCCGGCGGGTGTGGGAGCGCAGCAGCGGGACGGTGTTGAGGACCAGGGTGCCCCCGCCGTGGGCGACATAGCGTTCGGCGAGCGAGCCGATCAGCGCCAGCTTCGCCGAGGCGACCCGCTCCAGGTCCTCCACCAGCCAGGGGTGCGGCAGCTCGTCGAGGACCACCTGGGCGTCCAGGACACAGAGGACGACATCGGGCCGGGCGGTGTACAGCTCGCTCCCGGTGTCCTGGAGATCGCGGAACCAGGCGCCGAAGTCACCGGAGTGCAGCCGGGCCAGCAGCCCATGGCGGGCGAGTTCGGCGGTCAGCGGGGCGGTGAGGCCGCTGAGGGTGGAGTGGCCGGTGACCGCGACGGTGACCGTGTCGACGGAGGGGTGGGCGGCGCGGACCGCCTCCGGGTCGAGGCGGGCGAGCAGCTGGCCCGCCCGTACCAGGTCCGGGGCGGGCGGCCCGGCGGGGTCGCCGGTCGCCGCCAGCTCGGCCAGCAGGCCGGGCACCTCGGGGTAGGCCTGGGCGAGACGTGCTTCACGATGGAGGGCGCGCAGCCGGTCCAGTGGTCCGGTCCGCTCTCCCACGGTGGTGCTGGCGACCGTGGCCATGGTGTCTCCGTTCACTGACATGCACGTCGTCGGTGCGTTACGGGTGCGTGTGCGGGTGCTGAGGGGGTGCGTGCGGTCGGTACGGCCGGGCGCCCGGCCCTCCCGAAGGGTCGGCCCGAGCCTGCCGTGCGGGGCTTAAGTGGCTCTTGCGGATCCCCGGCGCCCGGCCCCCGTACCAGCGCTCCCGCACCGGCCCCGCCCCCTCCCCCGTACCGGATCCGGCTCCTCCGTACCGGGCCGTCCCACCGTCCGGGTGCCTCCCGGTGCCTCCCGGGTCCGTCCGGGTGCCGCATACGGACGTCCGGATGGCGTACGCGGCGCCGTACGCTCGGGGGACCACCGGCACCGCCCCGCCCGTACGCCCCCGGCGTCCCGCACACCGCACGAAGGAGCCCATGCGCCCCGAACGGATCTCCTGGACACCCCCGCCCGCCTCCCCGGACCAGCCCCCGGTCGACCTCCGCCGGATCCTGCGGCTCTTCGTCCCCTACCGGGGCCGGCTCGCCCTGGTCGCGCTGCTGGTCGGGGCGTCCGCCCTGGTCTCGGTCGCCTCCCCGTTCCTGCTGCGGGAGATCCTGGACACCGCCATCCCCGAGGGCCGCACCGGGCTGCTCGGGCTGCTGGCCCTGGGGATGATCGCCATCGCGGTGCTCACCGCCGTCCTGGGGGTGCTCCAGACCCGGATCTCCACCACCGTGGGCCAGCGGGTGATGCACGATCTGCGGACCTCGGTCTACGCCCGGCTCCAGCGCATGTCGCTCGCCTTCTTCACCCGGACCCGTACCGGCGAGGTCCAGTCACGGATCGCCCATGACATCGGCGGCATGCAGTCGACGGTGACCTCCACGGCGACCTCCCTGGTCTCCAATCTCACCGCCGTGGTCGCCACCGTCGTCGCCATGCTCGCCCTGGACTGGCGGCTGACCGTCGTCTCCCTGCTGATGCTCCCGGTCTTCGTCCGGATCAGCCGCCGGGTGGGCCGCGAGCGGGAACGGATCACCACCCGCCGTCAGAAGCAGCTGGCCGTGATGGCCGCCACCGTCACCGAGTCGCTGTCGGTGAGCGGCATTCTGCTGGGCCGCACCATGGGCCGCTCCGACTCGCTCACCCGCTCCTTCGCCGAGGAGTCCGAACGCCTGGTGGAGCTGGAGATCCGGGCCGGTACGGCGGGCCGCTGGCGGATGGCGGTCATCGGGATCGTGATGACCGCCATGCCCGCACTGCTCTACTGGTCCGCCGGGCTGGCCCTCCAGCACGGCGGCACACCCGTCTCACTGGGCACACTGGTGGCCTTTGTCACCCTCCAGCAGGGGCTGTTCCGGCCCACCGTCTCCCTGCTGACGACCTTTGTGGAGCTGCGGACCTCGCTGGCGCTCTTCCGGCGGATCTTCGAGTATCTGGATCTGCCCGTCGACATCACCGAGCCCGCCGAACCGGTTCCGCTGGAGCGGGTACGGGGGGAGATCCGCTTCGAGGAGGTGTCCTTCGCGTACGACCCGGAGCAGCCGCGGCCCACCCTGGACGGGGTCGGGATCACGGTACGGGCGGGTGCGAGCCTGGCCGTCGTCGGTGCCACCGGGTCCGGGAAGTCCACCCTCGGCCATCTGGTCCCGAGGCTCTACGACGTGACCGGGGGGCGGGTCACCCTGGACGGGGTCGATGTGCGCGAGCTGTCCTTCGAGACCCTGGCCCGCGCGGTGGGGGTGGTCTCCCAGGAGACGTATCTCTTCCACGCCTCCGTCGCCGACAATCTGCGGTTCGCCCGGCCGGAAGCCACCGACGAGGAGATCGTCGCGGCGGCCCGTACCGCCCAGATCCATGACCACATCGCCGCGCTGCCGGACGGCTACGACACCCTGGTGGGGGAGCGGGGCCACCGTTTCTCGGGCGGGGAGAAGCAGCGGCTGGCACTGGCCCGGACCATTCTGCGGGATCCGCCGGTCCTGGTCCTGGACGAGGCGACGAGCGCACTGGACACCCGTACCGAGCACGCCGTCCAGCAGGCGATCGACGCCCTCGCGGCGGGGCGGACGACGATCACCATCGCGCACCGGCTCTCCACGGTCCGGGAGGCCGACGAGATCGTGGTCCTGGACGGGGGCCGGGTCGTGGAGCGCGGGACCCATCCGGAGCTGGTGGCGCTGGGCGGGCGGTACGAGGCGCTGGTCCGGGGCGACGAGCGGGCGGGGACCCCGGCGTCCTCCTGAGCCGTGTCCGGCGGTGAACGGTGTTCACCCGAAATACGGTGAGGAATGGCCGAATTCAGCGCCCCGGTCCTGGGAACCTGTGTCTGTGTCGTTCCATCATCATCAATATGATCAATGACGCAGTACCGTCGAAGGTCGCCTCGGCCTCCCGTCGCAGGTTTCTCCAGATATCCGCACTGGCGGCGGCCGGCGCCGGACTTGAGGGCATCACCCTCTCCTCGCCCGCCCAGGCGGCTTCGGGCGCACCGGCCATCTTCTACTCGCCGCACCAGGACGACGAGGCCATCGGGATGGCCGGTTCCATCATGGAACACAAGGCCGCCGGAAGGCCGGTGTATCTCGTCCTGGTGACCCGGGGCGAGAACGACGGACTTCTCAACTATATGAACGCGGGGAACTGCCCGGCATTCACCAACCGGGCGCTGTGCTCCGCTCCCGGTCACTACCACAACCTCGGCTGGGTGCCCAACAGGGTGGACAGCCTGAAGGATCCTGTGGTGATAGCGCGAACGGCCGAGTTCATGGCCTCCGCGCAGGCGTTGGGGGTCGACAGGGTCATCAACCTCAGGCTGACCGACAGCGCCTATGGGAGCACGGCCGAATACAATTCCCTGGTCAGCAGGATCAAGACAAATATTCTGAGCCTCAACGACCTGTATCCCGGAGCCTCCCACAAGTTCGCGGCGGGCTGGCTGGACGGCAACAGCACGCACAAGGCGTGCAGCGACGCGGCCTATCTGGCCCGGCGCGATGTCGGCGACCTCAGGTTCAATCACATCTACGCGTATGTGCAGCGTCCGGTGCCCGACCGGGGCAATGGGGCCAACTATGTGCTGAACATCGGGTCGTCCTGGATGTCCGCCAAGCGCCGTTCCATCCTCGCCTACAACACCTGGGACCCTGCCAGGAAGCTCTACTCGCTCGGCTATCACAGCGTGCCGACCTGGCTGGAGAACGCCTACGCGGATCCGCGTGAGTTCGTCTACACCCTGCCCAGCAATTACACCACCGGGAAGCCGGCGTAACTCTGACGGTTCACGCCGAAAGGGTCGCGGGGGCCGGTGCGGGCGTAAGGGCCTGCGGGGGCGTGCGGGTCGGCGGGTCCGTGGGGACCTGAGGGTTTCCGGGGGTCCGCGGTTTCCGGGGGGTCGGGTGCTCCAGCAGCCGCCGGATCTCCCGTACCGCCTCCCGCCCGGCCCGGTTCGCGCCGACGGTCGAGGCGGACGGCCCGTACCCCACCAGATGCACCCGCTCGTCCCGGACCGCGCGGGTGCCGTCCATCCGGACCCCGCCGCCCGGCTCCCGCAGCCGCAGGGGTGCCAGATGGTCGATCGCGGCCCGGAAGCCGGTCGCCCACAGGATCACATCGGCCGCCACGGAACGGCCGTCCTCCCAGACCGCGCCTTCCGGGGTGATCCGCTCGAACATCGGCAGCCGGTCGAGAACACCCTGGTCACGGGCGTTGCGCAGGGCGTCGTTGAGGGGCAGCCCGGTCACCGAGACCACGCTCTCGGGCGGCAGTCCCTTCCGGACCCGTTCGGCGACCCGGGCCACCGCGGCCCGTCCCGCGTTCTCGTCGAAGGGGCCCTCGACAAAGACCGGCGGTCTGCGGGTCACCCAGGTGGTCGCCGCGGCGAGCGGGGCGATCTCCAGCAGATGCTGGGTCGCCGAGGCGCCGCCGCCGACCACGATCACCCGCTTCCCGGCGAACTCCCCGGGCCCCCGGTACCGGGCGGTGTGCAGCTGGCGCCCCCGGAAGCTCTCCTGACCGGGATAGCGGGGCCAGAAGGGCCGGTCCCAGGTACCGGTGGCGTTGATCAGCGCCCGTGCCGCCCATTCACCCTGGGAGGTGGAGATCAGCAGCCGCCCGTCGGCCCCGTCCCGTACGGCGTGCACATCGACGGGCCGCCGCACCCGCAGCCCGAAGCGCTCCTCGTACGCCGCGAAGTACGCGCCGATCACCTCGGAGGCCGGCCGGCCCGGGGCGGCCCCGGTCAGCTCCATGCCCGGCAGGTCGTACACCCCGTGGACCCGGTCGTACGTCAGCGAGGGCCAGCGGAACTGCCAGGCGCCGCCCGGCTCGGGCGCATGGTCGAACACCACGAAGTCGCGGTCGGGGACCAGTCCCGCGTGGCGCAGATGGTAGGCGGCGGAGAGCCCCGCCTGTCCGGCGCCGATGACGGCCACATCGACGGTGTGCACCCGTACCCCAAAGTCGTTCACGCTTCTACTAACTCTGGGGGGTGCCGGGATCTTCCCGACCGGGCCCTACAGAAAGCTCACCCCCTGGGCGAGCGGCAGATCGTCCGAGTAGTTCACGGTATTGGTGGCCCGCCGCATATACGCCTTCCAGGCGTCCGAGCCGGACTCGCGTCCGCCCCCGGTCTCCTTCTCACCGCCGAACGCGCCGCCGATCTCCGCCCCCGAGGTGCCGATGTTGACATTGGCGATCCCGCAGTCGGAGCCGTCGGCCGCGAGAAAGCGCTCCGCCTCCCGCTGGTCCCGGGTGAAGATGCTGGACGAGAGCCCCTGCGGGACCCCGTTCTGGAGCGCGACGGCCTCCTCCAGGGTGCGGTACGTGAGCACATAGAGGAGCGGGGCGAAGGTCTCCTCGCGCACCACGGCGCTCTGGGCGGGCATCCGCACCACGGCGGGCCGCACATAGACGGCCTCCTCGCTGCCTTCCGTACCGTTCCCCGTACCGCCCGCCGCCCCCTTCTCATCGGCGGCGTACCGGACCGGCAGCGGCTCACCGCCCGCCAGGACCCGCCCGCCCTCGGCCACCGCACGGGCCAGGGCATCCGCCATCGCCCGGCCCGCCCTCGGCGAGATCAGCGGCCCCACCAGGGTCCCGGCCGCGAAGGGATCCCCCACCGGCAGGTTCCCGTACGCCCGGACGATCCCCTCCACCACCCGGTCCGCGATGTCCTCGTGGACGATCAGCCGCCGCAGGGTGGTGCAGCGCTGTCCGGCCGTACCCGCCGCGGAGAACACGATGCCCCGGACCGCCAGATCGAGATCGGCCGACGGCGCCACCACCGCGGCGTTGTTCCCGCCCAGCTCCAGCAGACAGCGCCCGAAACGCGCCGCCACCCGGGGCGCGACCTCCCGGCCCATCCGCACCGAACCGGTCGCGCTCAGCAGCGCCACCCGGGGATCGTCCACCAGTCGCGCCCCCGCCTCCCGGCCCCCCGGCACCAGCCGGTGCACACCCGGCGGGGCACCCGTCTCGGCCACCGCGCGGTCCAGCAGCGCCGTACAGGCCAGCGCCGTCAGGGGGGTCAGCTCCGACGGCTTCCACACCACGGTGTCCCCGCAGACCAGGGCGACGGCGGTGTTCCACGCCCAGACGGCGACCGGGAAGTTGAACGCCGAGATCACCCCCACCACGCCCAGCGGATGCCAGCTCTCCGAGAGCCGGTGCCCCGGCCGTTCGCTCGCCATGGTCCGCCCGTAGAGCTGACGGGAGAGCCCGACCGCGAACTCACAGATGTCGATCATCTCCCGCACCTCGCCCAGCGCCTCCGAGCGGATCTTGCCCGCCTCGACGGTGACCAGGTCGGCCAGGTGCTCCTGGTGCTCGGTCAGCAGCTCACCCAGCCGCTTCACCAGCGCGCCCCGGCGCGGCGCGGGCACCGTGCGCCAGCCGAGGAACGCCTCGGCCGCCGCCGTCACCGCGGCCTCCGCCGCCGCCTCGCCCGCTGCCGGGAGCCGCCACAGGACACCCCCGGTCACCGGGGTCCGCGCGACAAGGCCCCCGCCGGTCTCCCCGGCGGTCTCCTCGTCGGGGGGCATGGGCACACCACAGGCGAGCAGGCCGGCCCGGGCGAGCGCCCGCAGCGTGTCGGTACCGGGCACGGTCACCGTCGATGCATCGGTCACGGAGAGTCCTTGGGGTCCGGAGGAAGGCCGAGCGCCGCGCGGGCCCGGCACAGGGAGTCGCGCTGCTCCGCCTCGTACAGCGCGAAGGGGTCGTGCACCGGGCGTTCCAGCGTCTCGGAGAGCCAGGCCCGGTCGTAGGGGGTACCGCCCGCCCCGGTGGCGCGGGTGCCCGCGCCGGTCAGATTCGACTGGAAGATGCCGGCGGCGGAGAGCGGCAGGAAGTCCTCGTAGACGAGGGGGCGGGCGATGAGCCGCCCGTCGTCCAGCAGTGCGTCCGGGTCGTGGTGCCCGGCACCGTTCCCGTGCCCGGCCTCGCGCTCGTCCGCCGTTCTCCCCGCCGTTCCCGCCGCCCCCGCCCCTGTTCCTCCCGTCGTTCCTGTTCCTCTCGTCGTTCCTGTTCCTCTCGCCGTTCCCGGTGCGTAGCGGAAGAAGCCCAGCCCCGCCCGGGCCAGCCCCCGCTCGGTCGCCGGGAAACGGCGCTCCCAGACGGCGGCGGGCTCACCGATCAGCTCGTCGTAGAGCGCCCGCCCGGCCCGGGTCAGCGCGATCCCGCGCGCCTCCACCTCACCGAACCGCACCCGCAGCGACCCCGCGCCCACCCGGCCGTCCGCCTCCCGGAAGAGCCGTTTCTCCGCCAGCGCCCGGAACGAGGTCTGCCGCAGCAGCACCGGCGGCCCCGCCCAGCGCGGCGGCCCCTGGATCCGGTCGATCATCGCCACCCCGCGCCCGGTCATCCGGCGGTACAGCTCGTCGATGTCCAGCACCCTCGGCGTCAGATGGTTGACATGGGTACGGGAGACCCCGCCGATATCGGCGGCGACCGAGGAGACCCGCTCCAGCTCGGCGTACCAGGCCCGGTCCACCGGCTCCGGCGACAGCTCGAACGCCGCCACCGCCAGCGACAGAAAGCGCTCCGCCGGCCCCTCCTCCAGCCCGCCGTCCCGCTCCGCCCGCCGTGCCAGCTCCAGCAGCTCCGGCGGGAACAGCACCCGCCGCGCCAGGAAGGCCTCCAGCCGCCGCTCCAGATCCGCGCCGAAGAAGCGACGGTCCGCCGTGGTGAGCAGGGAGGTGAAGACGCGGAACGGGTTGCGCTCCAGCTCGTCCGCGTCGACGGGCCGGAACGCGGTGGACACCACCGGCACCGCGCTCACCGCCGCCTCGCGCAGATCGTAGAAGCCGACCGGCCGCATCCCCAGGGCGGCGAACACCTGCGCCGCCTGCCGCAGCTCACGGGGGGTGCCGACCCGGATCGCGCCATGCCGCTCGGCGGTCACCCGCTCGATCCCGCCGAGCCGCCCGGTGTCCCCGCCCCGGGCGACCACCTCCGCGTTGATCTCCCGGACCACCTCCACCAGGGTGGTGTACGCCGGGACCTCCACTCCGTACATCGCCGAGAGACGCCGGGCGAAGGCCGCCCGCAGCTCCCATGTCACCGCCATCGCCGCTCCCCGCCGTCGTGGGTCATGGGTCCCTCCGGTTCAGATGATGTGCGCCTCGGGGCGTGGCGCGCCCCCGCCGGCCGTGAACCGCGCCGCCGAGAGGGGACCGACATCGGTGAACGGCCGGCGCCCCAGCATCAGATCGCGGACGACCTCACCCACCGCGGGCGCCTGGAGGAAGCCATGCCCGGAGAAGCCGGTCGCGTACCAGAACCCCGCCACCTCCGCGGCCCGCCCGATCAGCGCGTTGTGATCGGGCGTCACCTCGTACAGCCCCGCCCAGCCGTGCCGCACCTCCAGCGAGGCCAGCGCGGGGGCACGGCGCCGGGCCACCGCCCGGAACGGTTCCAGCCACTCGCGGCTGAACTCCCGCCCGAACCCCGGCTCCTGGCGCGGATCCGAGAAGCCCAGCGCCAGCCCGCCGGCCCCGTCGCCGTGGAAGTAGAGCGTCGACCCGAGATCCAGGGTGAACGGGATCCTCGGCGGCGCGATCGGGAGCGGCCCGGTGAAACCGATCTGGCGCCGCAGCGGAGTCACCGGCAGCGCCACCCCGGCGAGCGCCCCGACCCCCGCGGACCAGGCGCCCGCGGCACAGACCACCGCGTCTGTCCGCACCCGTCCCGCGTCGGTGCGCACCGCCCGTACCGCCCCGTCCACGACCTCGATCCCGGTCACCGCACACCGCGTCCGGACCCGTACCCCCAGCCGGCGGGCGGCCCGCAGATAGCCCTGGACCGCCCTCGGCGGCAGCGCCTGACCGTCGTCGGGCGAGTACGCGGCGGCCAGCAGCGACCCCGGATCGACATAGGGACAGAGCCGCGCCGCCTCGCGCGCGCCCACGATCCTGCCGGGGACCCCCAGTGCCCGCTGTACGGCCACCGCCCGCTCGCAGAGCGCCACCTCCTCCTCGCTGCCGAGCAGAAAGAGATAGCCGGTGCTGTCCACGCCGACATCGGCCCCGGGCCGTTCGGTGAAGGCCCGCCAGGCCTCCAGACTCCGCTGTCCCAGGGCGACATTCAACGGGTCCGAGAACTGTGCCCGGATGCCCCCGATCGGCTTCCCCGACGACCCGGCCCCCACCTCGTCGCGCTCCACCACCAGCACATCGCGCACCCCGGCCTCGGCCAGATGGAACGCCACCGACGCCCCGATCACCCCGCCCCCGACGACCACGACCTCCGCGACGGCCTCTGCCGGGCCCGATCCCTCCACCATCCGGTCTCCCACCGCCACTCCGGCGCCTGGCCTGCCGATGTCCTGGCGCCCTGGTGTCCTGTTGCGTGCCCTGGTGTGTGTCCCGTTTGCGTGTCCTGGTGTCCGACACCGGCCCACGATACGAGCGAGCCCGCCCCGTCCGGTGGAGGATGGATGTATGCCCCCTTTCACCACCCGAGTGCTCTCCCTGACCACCGGCTCCGACGAGAGCGTCACCGATCTCACCGCCGCCTGCGAGGACTTCCTCCACTCCGCCGCCGCCGGCCGCGACGGCCTCCTCAATGTCTTCGTCCCGCACGCCACCGCGGGCATCGCCGTGATCGAGACCGGCTCCGGCAGCGACGACGACCTCCTCGCCGCCCTCCACACCCTCCTCCCCTCCGACAACCGCTGGCAACACCGCCACGGCACCCCCGGCCACGGCCGCGACCATGTCCTCCCGGCCTTCCTCCCGCCCCATGCGACCCTTCCCGTGATCGGGGGCCGGCTGGAGCTGGGGACGTGGCAGTCGGTCTGTCTGGTCGACACGAACGTCGACAATCCACGGCGTCAGGTGCGGCTGAGCTTCCTCGGCTGATCGAGCCGCGTACTCCGCGCGTCCGGAACGGAGAGAGACACGGACCTTCTCGCTCCCCTGGAGACGGCGCTCGTGGGCGGGTCAGTGCATCAGCAGCAGCCGGGTGTTCGGCACGAGCTTGCGGTTCACGCTGGTGCTCTGCACGAAGATGGTGAAGTCGTCGTTGTGGTCCGGCTTGATACGCACCTCCACATCCGGCAGGCCGAGCAGGGCACGGGCCTCGGGCCCTGTGTACACCCGGTCCGTCGTCTTCTCCAGCACCGCGATCTGCTTCCGCGCTTGGACCTTCTCCGTCTTGCTCAGCTGGTAGAAAGCACCACCGGTACGGTAGGTGTGGCCGGATTCGACGACCCAGTTCCGGATCGCCGTGTCACGGTCCACCGGGATCAGCGCGAACGCCGAGGGGTCCACCGGGGTGAGCCCGGCCGCCTGGATGGTGTCCTTGTTGACCGCCTCCACACCCGTGGAGAACACCGCCCGCGATCCCCGGATGCCCTTGGTACGGCCCACCATGAACTTCTCGGTGGCCTCCCGGATGACCTGCCCGGCCTCCTCCAGCCCCTGTGCGGTCGTCGCGTCCCAGACGGCTATGTTGTCCTTCGGGAAACCGCACTGCATCGCCTCGCGCTTGCCCACCTGGTCCGGCACCAGGACGGCCAGCGTCCAGTTGTCGTTCTGCGCCTCGATCATCTCCGTCACCGCCTGGACCAGCTGCTGGGGATTCCGGCTGGGGGCGTCGGGGCAGCGATGACTCGCGTTCTCCTGCCCGTCGGTGAGCACGAACGTCAGGAAGCTGTGGTCGCCGTACAACTGAGCCGTCTGCGCCAGCTCCCGCTGTGACTTCAGCGCCGCCGCCAGCAGGGCCGTCATACCACCGGCCCGGTACAGCTGCTTCAGGGACGGCATCCGCAGCACGTCCTTGTCGTAGATGACGCACTCCACCGTGTCGGCGAAGACGTACACCGTGACACGGGTCTCCTGGTCCAGCTCCCTCGACCGGCGCGCGAGATAGGTGATCTGCTGGTCGGCGACCTCGACGACCTTGCGGCTCAGGTGCGACATCGACGAACTGGCATCCAGCACAAGAGCGACGTGGTTGATGTAGTTCTGGCTTCCGGACACGGACAGCTCCCCCTCGTGACGAGTCGATGTTCCTCACCGTCTCACCCACCACTGACAATCGAGTCCGGCTCGTCCCCGACACGAGGTCGTCCCGGTCCAGGCGGTTTGTGCGCTGGGCCGCCGACCGTATCCGGCTGAACGGTCTCCCGGCCGACAGGTTGAACACATGAGCGAATGATCATCCATTCGGATTGTTGTGCCGGTGGTCGCGATCGGACCGGCGCGGGAGGCACCACAGTGATCAGCGGGGTCATGCCGATGGTGACGGGGGCGGCTGTCGGTGGCACGTCGCCGGAGGTTCGTCCGGGGCGGGGCGGCCGCCCGTGGTGTGCGGCGCATGACCCGCCGCACCACCGGCTGACCTGTTTCCACGACATCACCGCACGTGCCACCGGCCGGCCACCTGGCCGCTCCCACGCCGGGGCCCGATGGGAGAGGAACCCCTGTATGAGTCCGAGTCTGCCCACCGCATCCGTCCGGTCCCGGAAGCGGCCCGGCCGCCGACTCCTCGCGATCGCCGGCTCCTGTGGCCTGGCCATGGCCTCGCTGACCGCCGTGGCTCCCGCCGCGCACTCCGCACCCGCGCCACGGGCCGCGGCTGAGGCGCCGCTCGCCTATGTGACGAACTACAGCGACGACACGGTCTCCGTGATCGACACCGCCACCGAGACCGTCACCTCCACCTTCCCGGTCGGCGACGGCCCCAAGGGCGTGGCCGCCTCCCCGGACGGAGCCCGCCTCTATGTGACCAACGGGAACGCCGACTCCGTCTCGGTGACCGACACCTCGACCGGAACGGTCACCGCGACCATCCCCGTGGGCAACGGCGCCAACGGCATCGCCGTGTCGCCCGACGGGTCCCGCGCGTACGTCGTCAACAGCGCCCTCCAGCGGCTGACGGTGATCGACATCGCGGCCGGCACCGTGACCGCCACCGTCACCGTCGGCAGCGCCCCGCAGGAGGTGGCCGTCTCCCCGGACGGCAGCCGTGCCTATGTCACCAACTACAACGACCGCTCGGTATCGGTGGTCGACACCGCGACGAACACCGTGACCGCCACCATCAATGTCGGCGGGTTCCCCCAGAGCGTCGCCTTCACCCCGGACGGCAGCCGCGCCTATGTCACCCGTCCGTTCTCCAACTCCGTCGTGGTGATCAACACGGCCACCAACGCCGTGTCCGGCAACGTCCCCCTCACCGACGGCCCGTACGACGTCGCCGTCTCCCCGGACGGCGCGCGCGTCTACGTCTCCCGGGGCCAGGGTGCCACCGTGGCCACGATCGACACCGCGACGAACACGGTGACCGCGACCACCGCCGCCGGAAACACCCCCAGGGGCGTGGCCGTCACCCCGGACGGCGGCCATGTCTACACCGCCAACGGCAACTCGGCCACCGTCTCCGTGATCGACACCGCCACCCACACCACCAGCGGCATCCCCGTGGGCAGGACCCCCGTCGACATCGCGATCGCCGAACGCCCCACCGCCGACCTCGGCGTGGAACTGACCGCCACTCCCCGTCCCGGGCTGCTCAACGGCCGTATCGACTACACCGTGACCCTCACCAACCACGGGCCCCGCACCCTGGCCTCCGCCACCGTCACCCTGGACCTGCCCACTCCCACGGGGGCGACCAGCCCCGACTGCACCCTCACCACGGGCAAGGCCACCTGCACCACCACCGGCCTCGCCCCCGGCGCGAGCGCCACCCGCCGGGTCACCGTGCCCGTCGCCGTCCTCAGCCTCGGCACCCCCTACACCGTCACCGCCACCCGTGCCACCAGCACACCCACCGACCCCAACCCCGCCAATGACAGCGCGTCCCGCACCTGCACCGCCACCACCGGACTCCTCATCAACTGCACCTGACACACCGGACACCGGCCTGGCTCACGCAGTGATCTCTCACTGGAGTACGAGGAGTTCAGCGCCCCAGCCGGGAGTCGAGCCAGGTGAGGATCTCGGGGGTGACGGGGTCGGTGATGTCCGCGAACTCGCGGTGCTTGGTCAGGAACTTGGCCACGTAGGGGCAGACGGGGACGATCCGCATCCCGGAGGCGCGGACGTCGGTGAGAGCCTGCTCGACGAGGATCGCGGCGAGTCCCCGGCCGGCGTAGGCGTCGTCGATCTCGGTGTGGAAGAAGACCCGCCGGTCGTCGTCGCGGTCGCGGTAGGCGGTCAGGCCGGCGCGGTCGTCCTCGACCAGGATCTCGTAACGGTGGCGGGTGTCGACATGGCGGACGGCGGGGGTGCTGGTGGTCTGCTCGCTCATGAGGGCGGCCTTCCTGGTTCGGGTCAGCGGGGGGAGCGGTTCTTGCGGGGGGTGATGACGGCGTTGGGCAGGGCGGGGGCGGGCAGTCGCTCGCCGGGGTAGCCCTCGACGGTGCCGAAGCGGTCGGCGGCGCGCTCCCAGTCCTCCCGTGCCTCGACGATGTCCTGGTGGCTGCGGCCGATGAAGTTCCACCACATCACGATCTCCTCCTCGAACGGCGGGCCGCCCAGGAGGATCGTCCGGGCCGGGCGGTCGGAGTCGTTGGTGAGGGTGAGGGAGGTGCGGCCGGGGGCGGCGTAGCCGAGTTCCGCGGGGCGCAGGGTGGTTCCGTCGAGGCGGACGTCGTCGCCGTCGTCGACGAGGAGTCCGTGCTCGAAGCGGGGGTCGACGTCGAGGGTGACGGTGACGCCGGCGTCGATCAGGACCTCGGCGCCGAGGAGCGGGGTGAAGGTGCGTACGGGGGAGGTGTCGCCGGCGAGTGTGCCCAGGAAGACCCGCAGTTCCGCGCCGTCGACGCGGAGCGGCGTGGGTGCGTGGTGCTGGAACTCGCGCGGTGCGTGGCGGTGTTCGTCGGGGAGGGCCACCCAGAGCTGGACGCCGTGGAGCACGGTGGTGCCGGGGGTGGAGACCTCGGTGTGGCTGATGCCGTGGCCCCCGGTCATGAGGTTGATCTCGCCGGGCCGCACCAGGGCATGCGTACCCAGGCTGTCGCGGTGCTCGATCTCTCCGCTGAAGAGCCAGCTGACGGTCTGGAGCCCGGTGTGGGGGTGGGGCGCGACGTCCATGCCGCCGGAGTCGGCGACCCGGTCGGGACCGTAGTGGTCGGCGAAGCACCAGGCCCCGATGAGCGTCCGGGCCCGCTGCGGCAGGGTGCGCCGTACGGTCATCGCCCGGGGTCCGCCCAGCGGGACGTCCCGGGCGGTGAGGACCTCGACGCCGCCCTCGATGTCGGCTTCGATCGCGATACCTGTGTGATCCATCTCCCGGCCTTCCCCGAGCTAAGTAGTTTCGGATTCAACAATTATGGGTGATCATAGATCCGAAGGCAACCCGGGACAACAGACGGAGGAACACCGATGACCGAGACCGCGCAGGCCGTGGAAACCCACCGGTCCAATGGACGGATCTACCTCGACAAGCAGAGCCCCGCCGCGTACCAGGCGCTGGTCAGGACCGCCGACGCCGTCCGTACGACGGCTGCCGAGGCCGGCCTGGACCGGATCCTGGTCGAGCTGATCAACCTCCGGGTGTCCCAGCTCAACGGCTGCGCCTTCTGCCTCGACGTCCACACCCGGACCGCGCTGCGCGCCGGGGAATCCGCGCGGCGCCTCGGGGTGCTCGCGGCCTGGCGGGACACGGAGCTGTTCACCGCCCGGGAGCGCGCGTCCCTCGCGCTGGCCGAGGCCACCACCCACCCCGCCGACGCCCTCGCCCAGGAGCGGGCGTACGCGGAGGCGGGGCAGGTGCTGGACGACGACGAGATCGCCGCCGTGGTCTGGGTGGCGATCACGATCAACGCCTTCAACCGGGTCTCGATCCTGAGCAAGCACCCGGTACGGGAGACTCCCGCCCGCTGAACCCCTACGGGGCCGTGGCCCAGACCGCGCCCGGGGCCGAGAGCCGCCACACCACCACGGCGCCCGTGACCAGCAGCGTCAGTGCCACGCCCAGGACGAGCCAGAGCCCGACCTTCAGGAGGACGGCTCCGAGGAGGGCACCGAGGAGCATGGTCAGCACGGACAGGATCCGGCGGCCGGGCCGGGGCGCCGCCCCGCCGGCCGGGCCGGAGTCGGCGGCGAGCCCGGTCAGGGTGAGGGTGAGCACGGTCGTCGTCAGGTCCGGGACGCCGAGCCGCCGGGCGACCGCGTTCTGGAGCCCCATCGCCAGGGCGAGGAGCACGATCAAGGTGCACTGGACGGCGACGCCCACCTCGCCGCGGGCCCCGGCGGTCGCGAACAGGGCGATCGCGAAGGCGGCTGCGAACAGCGCCGCCTGGACGGCCATGGCCGAGGCGAGCAGCCGGCCCCGGTGCGCGGCGAAGCGGACAGCGAAGCGGCCACCGGCCAGCGCTCCGGCGAGAAAGGCCGCGAGGGAGACGGCGGCGGCCGTCGCCGACGGGCCGTCCGCACCCGTGACGGCGAAGCCCAGGAACACCACATTGCCGGTCATGTTGGCGACGAAGACGTTTCCGAGCCCCAGATAGCTCACGGCGTCCACCAGGCCCGTCACCGCGGTGAGGGCGAGCACCAGCGGCGGCAGCGGGCCGTGCCGGTCCCCCTTCGGGGGGACCAGCGTACGGGCCGCGTCAGCCAGCAGCGCGCGCATCGTGGGCCGGTCCTTCCGCGGTGGAGCGGGCCCGGTGCAGCACCGCCCGTACGAGCAGTCCGCTGACGGGACCGGTGACCAGGGCGACGACGGAGATCCACCCGGGCCAGGGAGTCCATCCGAGCAGATGGTCCGCCGACCAGCGGCCGGGGCCGGTGAGCGCGAGCGCCCCGGCCACGACGACGAGGAAGAGCGGGTACTCGTACCCGTCGTGCTGCACCCAGAGCCCGTTGCGCCACTTGACGGTGGTGGCCACGGTCATCACACCCGCGGCGGTCATCGCCGCCGCGGGTGTGAGGAGCCCGGCCGCCAGGAACAGGCCGGCGCCGATCTGGCCGCCGCCCGCCGCGAGCGCGGTGAGCCGGCCGCCGCGGAACCCGTCCCGCCGGAACTCCTCGGTTCCCCCGGCCAGGCCCTCGCCGCCCAGCCGGAAACTGACCTTCTGCACTCCGTGGCCGGCGACGAGGAGTCCCGTCACCAGCCGGAGGATCAACAGCCCGGTGTCCATCATGTTGCCGCCCGCTCTGTTCCTGTGTCCGTTCCGGCGTGTCAGCCGGCCGCGTGGGGGTCGATCATGGCCTGGGCGTAGAGGACGCCGAGGCCGTAGCCGCCCGCGTGCTCCTTGACGACATCGGTGGTGGCGACGTACGACTCGGTGCGGGCCCAGTCGCGCTGGAACTCAAGGAGCACCTGGAGCCAGGTCACCGGTGCCGCGCCGGCCTGGACCACGCGCTGTATGGCGTGGTCGTGCGCCTGCGGGCTGACGCCGCCGGACGCGTCGGTGACCACGTACACCTCATAGCCCTGGGCGATGGCGGACAGGGTGGGCAGGACCACGCAGACCTCCGTCCACAGGCCCGCGATGACCAGCTTCCCGCGGCCGGTCGCCTTCACGGCCTCGACGAACGCCTCGTCCTCCCAGGCGTTCATCGAGGTGCGGTCGATGATCGTCCGGTCGGGGAAGACGGCGGCGAGCTGCGGCAGTATGGGGCCGGAGAAGGACTCGGCCGCCACGGTGCTCAGCACCACCGGCACATCGAAGACCCGGGCGGCCTTCGCCAGGCCCACGGTGGAGTTGACGATCGCGGTGCGGTCGCCGCTGCCGGTCCCGAAGAACATCTGCGGCTGGTGGTCGATGAAGAGGACGGCACAGTTGTCGGGGGTGAGCAGATCAGGGCTGGGGGCCGCGGTGACCTGGGCGATGTTGACCATGGGTACTGCCTCTCATCGAGTGGCACCGGGATGCATCGGTGCGGATTCGTGTGTCTTCGTGTGTCTTCGTGTTTCTTCGTGTGACTTCGCTGTGGTCTCAGAGGGAGGTGCAGGGGTCGAAGAACCCGTTCTCCTGCCCGGGCGCGAGGCCCCGGCGGATGCGCCACCGCAGGTGCTCGCCGGACTCGTCGGCGGCCTCGGTGATCAGCTCGGCCTGGCGGACGCCGCCGTGGCGCGTTGCGGGGGCGGCCCGGTAGCCGCCGAAGTGCGCGACCGGGCTCCAGCCGGGGCTCACCGGCGGCAGCTCCTCGTCCAGGCCCTCGTACTCGCCCGCGGCGTACACGACCCGGCCGCCCACGACCGTGAGGAGCGACTCGATGCCGACGATCTCGGGCTCGGGTACGGAGAAGTAGTCCTCGGTGAGGACCGTGAGGTCGCCGAGGTATCCCGGGCGCAGGATGCCCTTGATGTCCTGCTCGCCGGTGAGTTCCGCGCCCGCCGTGGTGAACATGGCGAGTGCGGTGCGCCGGTCGACCCGGTTGGACGGCGGGCGGACGAGCAGGTCGCCGACGGTGCGGCCGGAGACCAGCCAGTGCAGCGCGACCCAGGGGTTGTACGTGGAGACACGGGTGGCGTCGGTGCCCGCGCCCACGGTCAGACCGCGCTCCAGCATGGCCCGGATCGGCGGCGCGTCGGCGGCGGCGCCGACCCCGTACCGCCGTACGAACGCCTCGCCCTGGAACGACAGCCGGTTCTGCACCGACAGTCCGCCGCCGAGTGCGGCGATCCGGTCCAGGCTGTCCCGGGTGACGGTCTCGGCGTGGTCGAAGAGCCATCGGTTGCCGGCCGGGAACAGGCCATCGGCGGCCAGCCGCTCGAAGACGGCGAGGTCCCGGCGGATGGTCTCGTCGTAGGTGGCGTGCAGCCGGAATCCCCAGCCGTGCTCCATGAGGAGGCGGACGGCCTTTCCGAACTCCGCCTCGTAGCCGGAGGCGAGTTCGGGCCGGGGCTGGCTGAAGTTCTCGAAGTCCGCCGCCGCCCAGATGAGGTTCTCCCCGGCGCCGTTGAGCCGCAGCCACTCGTCGCCGTCGCCCGGGCGGACCATCCCGATCCAGCGGGTGAGGTCGGCGATCTCCTGGCCGCTGGTCTGCGGGAAGAGGTGGTAGGCGATGCGCAGCGACAGCTGTCCCGCCCTCGCGAGGTCCACGACCGTGCCGTAGTCGTCGGGGAAGTTCTGGAAGCCGCCGGCCGCGTCGATCGCCGAGGTGAGCCCGAAGCGATTGAGTTCGCGCAGGAAGTGCCGGGTCGATGTCTTCTTGTCCTCGCCGCCGAGGACCGGCGCCCTGGCGAGGGTCGAGTAGAGGATCAGGGCATTCGGCGCCGCGAGCAGCAGACCGGTCGGCTCGCCGCCCCGGCCCCGTACGATCTGCCCGCCCCGGGGGTCGGGCGTGTCCCGGTCGAAGCCGGCGGCTGTCAGCGCGGCCCGGTTGAGCACCGCCGACCGATACAGGTGCAGGACGAACACCGGGGTGTCGGGCGCGGCGGCGTTGAGTTCGGCGACGGTCGGCGGCCGCCGCTCCGCGAACTGCTCGGCCGACCAGCCGCCCACCACGCGCACCCACTGCCCCTTGGGGGTACGGGCGGCCTGTTGCCGCAGCATGGCCAGGCCCTCGCGGAGACTGCGCACTCCGTCCCAGCGCAGTTCGAGCACATAGTTGAGACCGCCGCGGATGACATGGAGGTGGGAGTCGTTGAGGCCGGGCACCACGCGGCGGCCGAGCGCGTCGACCACCCGGGTCGCGGGGCCGACGTGGCCGGCCATGTCGTGGTCGTCGCCGACGCCGAGGACCCGGCCGTCGCGGATGGCGACAGCCTGGGCGGCGGGGCGGGACGGGTCGCCCGTGTAGATCTTCGCATTGCGGACGACGAGGTCCGCCGCGTTCTCGGTGGTCTGGGGAACCAGACCGCCGACCGGCATCGTGGACACCTTCCGGAACCTCCTACGGCGTCGACGGGACGCACGACGTGGACGGCACGGCTCCCGGCGAACTGCTCAAGATCCGCTGCGTCGCCACGCTAGGCGGGCGCGCGGGACCCGGCTTTTCCGACAGCGCACCGGTACCGGCCCGGCAGTGCACAGCTGTGCCCCGCCCGCCCCGACGGGAGCGCGCCGTCCCACCCCGTACAGGCTCCGTGTCCTTCGTTCGCGCCCCGGCGTCGCCTCCGGCGACCGGGCCCGGCCCCCCGCCCGGTCAGCCGCGGCGCGGCAACCGGGCCAGTGCGTCGCGCAGTTGGGCCCGGCCTGTGACACCGAGCTTCGGGAAGACCTTGCCCAGATGGAATCCGACGGTCCGGGGAGACAGATACAGGCGGGCGGCGATGTCCCGGTTGGTCAGCCCCGCCGCCGCCAGCCGTGCGATGTTCAGCTCCTGCGCGGTCAGCCCGGTGGCGGCCGACGGCGGTGCGGCGACGGCGACGGACACACCCGCCGCCCGTAGCTCGGAGGCCGCGCGCTCCGTCCACGGGCGGGCGTCGAGCCGTTCGAAGACATCCAGGGCCGCGGCGAAGAGGGGACGGGCCTCGGCGGACCTGCGGCGCCTGCGCAGCCACTCGCCGAAGTCGAGCTGGGCGAGGGCGTTTTCGAAGGGCCACCGGGACGCCTCCGGACCGGCGAGCGCCGCGCGGAAGTGCGGCTCCGCCTCGTCGGGGTCGCTCAGCAGCGCCGTGGCCCGGTGTACGAGGGCGGCGAGCCGCGCGGATCCGGGAGTCCCCAGGACGGCGGTCGTGGCGGTCAGCACGGCCCGCGCATCGTCCCGGCGGTCGGTCCGGACAGCGGCCGATGCCAGGTCGGCGACGTAGTAGTACGAGGCATGGTGATGGACGGGGGCCGGGTGGAGGTCCCGGCTGAACACCCCGCGCAGATGCTCGTACGCGGCCCGGTGGTCGCCTTCCGCCAGGGCGGCGAGGCCGAGGGCATGGCAGTGCCGTACGAAGAGGCTGCGGGAGCCGCGCAGGTCGACGCCGCGCACGGCGTCGCCGGCGCGGGCGCGGGCACCGGCGTGGTCGCCGCGGGCGGCCCGCAGGGTGGCGAGGAGGATCGGGGCGCCCACGGCGACATTGTCCGCACCCGCCTCCGTGGCCATGCAGAAGGCGTCCTCGGCAGCGGTCTCGGCCGCCGTCCACGCCCCACTCTCGAACAGGGCGAGGGCGAGGGTCTGGGTGACGGTGCAGTTGGTGCCGGCCGTGACGGCGCGGCGATGGTGGTCCCGCGCCCGGCCGAGGAGGCGAACGGCCGTCCCGGTCTCGTCCAGGATCCAGGCACAGGCACCCAGGAGGACCAGACCGGGGAGGGAGTCCTCCGGCAGGGCGTCGACCAGACCGCTCAGCTGCTCGACGGCTGCCCGCCGCCCGGTGAACGGATCGGCGACCAGCCGTGGCCACAGACTCCCGGTGTGCTCAGGGCGCGGCGGTATCAGCCCGCCGACGCGGCGCAGTTCGGCCCGGTGGAACGGGTCGCCGGAGTTGTACGCGGGGGTGGCGCCGGTGCTCAGGGCGTTCAGCGCCAGCTCCGGCGCGGCGGTGGCCATCCTCTCCGCCACGGGCAGCAGGAAGCCGAGGGAGTCCTCGTGCCGCAGGGTCACCGCCAGGGACCAGCCGCCGAGCAGGGCCGCCTCGGAGCGCGTCCGGGGGTCGTCGGTGAGACGGTCGACCCGGCCGGTGATCTCGCCGACCCACTGGGGATGCCCGGCCAGCATGGCGTACGAGGCCGCGGAGAGCAGCCGTCCGGCGCGCCGCCCGGTGTCGGGAGTGAGGTCGGCGGCCCGTTCCAGGGCCTTGGCGGCGGCTCCGTAACCGCCCCGGCGCCGATAGCGCTCGGCGCTCTCCGCGACGGCCGCCGCGACGCCCTCGTCCGGCCCGGGCGCGGCCGCGGCCAGATGCCAGGCCCGCCGGTCGGGTTCACCGGCGTGGAACTCCGCGAGGGCCAGATGGGCCGTACGCCGCTCGGTGAACGAAGCGGCCCGGTAGACCGCGGAGCGGACGAGGGGATGGCGGATACGGACGCGTCCGCTCTCCACCCGTACCAGCCCGGCCTGCTCCGCGGGGAGCCACACCCGGGCATCGCCGTCCGGGAACGGGGCGGCCTGCCACGCCTCCAGTGGGGTGTCGGTGCCCGCGGCCGCCGCCAGCAGCAGCGCGCCACGGGTCGCTTCGGGAAGAAGGGGCAGGTCGGCGGCGAACAGCCGCTCCAGCCGCTGGGTGAGGGGCGGATCGTCCAGGGCACCGGGGCCGCCGCCGCGCGTGGACCCGGCGGCGGCACGGGCCAGTTCGACCAGGGCGAGCGGGTTGCCGGCCGCCTGCTCCAGGACGAGGGCACGGGCCCTGCCGCGCGGGCGGTACGGCTGCGCGTCCAGCAACTGCCCGGCCGAGACCCGGTCCAGCGGGCCGACCGGCAGATGCGCGAAGTCACGGTCGAAGCGCCTCGGCACCGCGTCCTCCCGCGCCGCGAGCAGCAGGGCGATCCGTTCGCCCGCCAGGCGCCGGGCGACAAAGGCGAGCACATCGAGCGAACCGATATCGAGCCACTGGGCGTCGTCCACGGTCATGAGCAGCGGCTGCCCGGTGGCCACGTCGGAGAGCAGGCCGAGCACGCCCATCCTGATCATCAGCGGATCGGGAGCCTCCTGTCCGTCGCCGGCCGTGCCGAACACGCTCCGCAGGGCGTCGCGGTGCCGGGCTGGCAGGCCGCCGACCGCGCCGAGGACCGGTCGCAGCAGCTGGTGGACGCCTGCGAAGGCCAGGTCCCGCTCCCCTTCCGAGCCCTGTGCCCGCAGCACCCGCAGGCGGCGCGCCCTGGCCTCGGTGCCGGCGTGTGTCACGAGGGTGGTCTTTCCCGTCCCCGGCTCTCCGGTCAGGACGAGGACGTTCGGACCGGAGGCGGCGGCGCCCCCTCCCGGCACGGCGATGCCGTTTCCTCCTGCCTCGGCGGCGGCGGGACCGTACGCCCCTGGCTCGACGGTGGCGAGGAGCCGCCGGATCGCCGCCAGTTCGGGGTCCCTGCCCCGCAGCTCGTCACCCTGATGAACGGTGTACGCACCCATGTCCGTGATCGCCCCCTCGGGCCCCATGATGCCAACCCCGCCGTGCACGACCGCCGGGCGGCGGCGACGCGGGTCCGGGCCGGGGACGGCGGACGACTGGTCATGTGACAGAAGCGCCGTGACCTCGCCTCCCCGAGGATGGGCCCGTCCGCAGAACACGCCCACAGCGGTGGGCAGCCGAGCAGGTCCGGAGTATGTGCATGACGGTCCACCCACCCCGATCGGCGGCCGGCGAGGACGCCGCCCGTCTGTCCGGCCGTACGACGGTGCCGCGCCCGCTCGGCCGGGACAGCGAGATCGACCGGATCCTGCGGTGCGTGACGTGTCGGCCCGGAAGCCCCCAGGCGCTGTTGCTCCTCGGGGAGGAGGGGATCGGGCGGACGACAGTCCTCCGCCATGTCCGGGAACGGGCGGCCGACGACGGCACGCTCGTCCTGTCGGCGCAGGGCTGGGCCACGGATCTCCGGCCCGCCCGCGCCTGTCTGCACCAGCTGCTGGTGCCGGTCCTGGACGAGGTGCCCCGTCTGCCCGCGGCGCACGGCCGGGTGCTGAGCGCCGCCCTGGAGCCCGCGGCCCGGGACGGCGGGCCGGACGACGCACAGGTACGGACCGCACTGCTGGTGCTGCTGGACCACCTCGCCGCGTCCCGCCCGGTGGTGGTGTGCGTGGACGACCTCCACGCCTGTGACCGCGCCTTCGCCGACGCGCTCCGCGCGGGCATCCGGCTGCTGGCCGGCCGGCCGGTCGGATTTCTGCTCACCGCGCGGAGCGAGGCGCCCCGGCCCGGCCTCCCGCCCGGCGCGGAGCACCTCCGTCTGGGTCCGCTGAGCGCTCCCTGGGCCGCGGCGCTGCTGGACCGGCAGCCGGACGCGCCCACCGGCCGGTCCAGGCTGGAGATCCTGGCGGAGGCCGCGGGCAACCCGCTGGCCCTGGTGGAACTGAGCCGTCGTGCGCCCACGGCCCGCCGGGCGGGCGGCACCGCCGGCGCCCCGGTGCCGCACCCGCCGACGGCACCCGGCCTCACGGCCCGTATCGACGCGCTGCCCCCCGGGACAGGGCGGGCCCTGCTCTACGCCGCGGCCGCGGAGCCGGGCGAGAGCGTCGCCTCGCTCATGACCGCCCTGGGCGACGGAGACCTCGCGGTGTGGGCCCCGGCGGAGGCCGCCGGCCTGGTCTCGCTGGTCGAGGACCGCCTGGTCCTCCGGCATCCCCTGGCGCGTTCGGCCGTTCTCGCGCGGCATCCGGCGGCCGAACGGCAGCGGGCCCGGCGGGACCTCGCGGCCGCCGTCGCACGGCCGGAGAGCAGAGCCCGCCACCTGGCCGCCGCGACCCTGCGCCCCAGCGAGCCGGTGGCCGCCGCGCTGGAGGACTCCGCGTGGTGCCATGAGGATGTCGTGGGCACCGCGCGCGCCCTGGAACAGGCGGCCCGCATCGGCCCGCCGGGGCCGGCACGCGCCCGCAGGCTGGCCGAAGCCCTGGTGGCGGCGCATGCGGTGGGGGATCCCGGCTGGGTGAGGGAGCTGTACGGACGGTTCGCCCGGGAGGGGGGAGATCCGGAACTCGTCTGTGTCGCGGCCGGTGCCCTGGCCGCGAATCTGTCGCTGGAGTCCTCCCAGCGGGAGGCGTTCGACCTTCTGGTCGATGCCTCCGGGCACTTTCCGGCGGTCGGCCGCCCCGTCGCGCTCGCGCTGACGGCGGTGGCGGCGGGCATCACCGTCCAGTCCGGCCTGCCGGAACACCGGGCCGGGCTGTCCGGGCTGCTCGACCGTACCCAGCGGGCCCGCCCCGGTCACCGGGCCGCCCATGCCCGGGATACGGGTGATGCCCAGGACACCGACCCTGCCCGGGACACCTGCCCTGCACCGGACACCTGCCCTGCACCGGACACCGGCCCTGTCCCGGACGACGACTCCTGGGACACCGACGCCCCCCGGGACACCGGCCGTACCGACCCGCACCGGCCTCCGGCCACCTGGCACCCCGGCCACCCGGACACCCAGCGGGCCCTGGAGGCGCTGATCTCCGCGGTTCTCCACCCGCCGGGCGCGCAAGGCTCGCCCGCGAGCGCCGCGGGGCCGCAAGGAGCGCCGCCGGCCGACCCGTACACCCTGGCCGCCCGTACGGCGGTCCACGCGGCGGCCCATCTCGCGGACGAGGCGGATGTCTGCCTCGGACAGTTCCGCGACACCGACGCCCGGCTCGGCGCCGCCCGTGCCCTGGGCATCCGGGGCTGGACGGCTTCCGCCCTCGTGGACACCCTCGTGGGCGTCGGCTGGTTCACCGAGGCCGATGAGCTGATCCGGGAGACCACGGCCGAGGCCGCGGTGCTGCGCCTGCCCCGCCTCCAGGCGGATCTGGAAGCCCAGGCCCTGACCCTCCAGGCCCTTCGGGGCACCGTCCCGCCGGAGCCCCTGCTCACCCCCTCGATCTGGCGCGCCGTCTGCCTGGACGAGAACCGGGCCACCCACGCCCGACTGCTGCGCGCGCGGGGACTCGCCTCCCTCGCCCTGGGTGACTGGGACGGTGGCTGGCGGCAGCTGCGCGCGCTGTTCACCGCCGACGGTTCGCCGCTGCACCCCTTCCTGTCCCCCCGGAGCATCGCCGAACTCGCCGCCGTGGCCCAGCGTCTCGGTCGGTCCGACGAGATCGTGCCGCTGCTCGCCCGTATCCGCGCGGAGCGGGGAGAGCGCCCGGGCACCAGGATGACGCTGCTCCTGCACCATGCCGCCGCACTGGTCGGCCCGGACGAGAACGCCGAGCGGCACTTCCGCCTCGCCTTGGCCGGCCCGGAGGCGGGCCGGTGGCCGTGGGAACGGGCCCACGCCCGCCTCAACCACGGCATCTGGCTGCGGCGCCGCCGCCGGACACGCGAGGCACGTCAGCAGCTGACCACCGCGCTGGAAGCCGCCGAACGCCTGGGCGCGGGCGCCCTCGCCACGGCCGCGGCCCGCGAGCTGCGCGCCGGCGGGGCGGCCCCCACCCCCGGCACCCCGGGTGCGCTGGAGCGGCTGACGGCACAGCAACGGCAGATCGCCCAGCTGGCCGCACGCGGCCTGTCGAACCGTGAGATCGGTGAACAGCTCTTCCTCTCGCCCCGCACCGTGGGCTCCCACCTGTACAACGTCTACCCGAAGCTCGGCATCAGCCGCCGCCAGCAACTGCGGGACCTCCTCCGGAAGGGCTGAGGGGGGAGGGACCGTCCGGTGGCCCCTGTGCCCGGCCCTGCTCGGCCCGTGGACCGACCCACCGTGGCGGGCGACCGCGCGGGAGCCGGGCCGGCCGTCGCCGCCGGTCGTCACCACGGCCGCCGACGGCTCCCGGGACATGAGCGAGCAGAACCAGGGCCCTCCACCCGGACGGCTCCGACGGCCGGTTCTGCCTCCGACGTGGCCGATCCGAGCCGGGGAACCGTGTCACCGGGCTGACGACCAGTCGACCGACTGATGCGCCGGACGGCACGGCACCGGCATGCTCACCGTATGCCCACCGTGATCGACTCCTTGGCGGAGAGACATCGGCGTCCGGCGTCCGGCGGGAGCCGCGCCCTGGTGCTGAGCACCCGCTCGGTTCCGCCGCGTCAGAGCCTGGACTTCTGGCACGACGCGGTGCTCGCGACCCTGGTGGGGATGGACATCGCCACCGACGGCCCCACTTATGACGCGGCCCTGCGCACCGATCACCTGGGGAGCCTGCGGATCACCATGGTGGAAGGCGACCCGGGACGCGTCCACCGGTCGCCGCGCCTCATCGCCCGCGGCGACGGGCGGGACATCCTCGTGGCGCTCCAGAGCAGCGGCCGGGCCCACGTCGAACAGGACGGCCGCACCACCGAACTGCGCGCCGGTGACATCGGGTTCTTCGAGACCGTCCGGCCCTTCCGTGCGACGTTCCCGGAACGCTTCCAGCTGAAGATCTTCACGGTCCCGAGGGAGCTGCTCGGGCGGTCGGAGGCCGATATGCGGCGGCTCACCGCGCGGGCCGTGCGCCCGAGCGGCGGTCTGCCCGCCCTGCTCACCCCCATGCTGGAACGACTGGCCGACACCTCCGAGGCATACACGACGCCGGTGGCGGAGCGACTGGCCGACGCGGCCGTCGACCTGATCGCGGCCACGGCGGCGGCCCGGCTGGGCGAGGACAGCGCCGGCCGGCCGGGCGCCGACCGGGTCCTGCTGATGAGGATCAAGACCTTCATCCGCTGGCATCTGTCGGACTCCGGACTGACCCCCCGGGCCGTCGCCCAGGCCCATGGCATCTCCGTCCGCTATCTCCACCGGCTGTTCGAGGCCGAGGACACCACGGTGTCCCGGTGGATCCGCGAGCTGCGGCTGTACGAGTGCCGCCGCGAACTGCGCGCACCGGCGGCCGAGCCGGTCAGCCTGAGCCGGGTCGCGCGACGCTGGGGCTTCACCGGCGCCGCCCGGTTCAGCAGGGCCTTCCGCGGCACCTTCGGAATGTCTCCCACGGAGTGGCTCGACCGGGAGCGGGCAAGCCGCCGGACGGGGGAAGCGCCGTGCCGGCCGGATCGCTGACCGCCCCGGGCCGGGGAGTGTCCTTCTCCACCCGGAGCCTGGCCCCCGGGGACCGCGCCGCGGCCTGGGAACGCGCGCTGTCGGAGGTCTTCACGGCTCTCGAAGTCACCGTGGAGAGCGGCCGGCCATGGGTGGGCGAGCTGACCGCCGAGCGCCTGGGCGCGCTCCAGATCGCCACCGAGGAGTTCGGCCCGGGAACGATCCGGCGCGGCGTCCGCTCGGTGGCCGCCGACCCCTGTACCCATGTCCTCGTACGGATCCAACTCGACGGTACCGCCCTGCTGGTGCAGGACGGTCGCGCCGCCGAACTCCGGCCCGGTCGACTGGCGTTCCACGACACGCTGCGGCCGTACCGGATCGTGGTGCCGGCCCGGCAGCGGGCCCGGGTCCTCATGATGCCCCGCGCTCGGCTGCTCCTGGAGGAGGAGCAGCTGTCCACCCTGACGGCCACCGCGGTGGACGGTACGGGAGAAGGAGCGGCGGCCTTGCTGCTGCCGCTGCTGTCCGGGCTGGCCGAAGAGGTCACGCGGACCGCCGGGGCCCGGCGCGACGACCTCGCCCGTATCGCGGTGGACGCCCTGGCCACCCTGGCCCTGGAGCGGGTCGGCAGCCGGACCGCGCCCGCCCTGTGGGAGCGGATCACCGCATGCACCGAGGCCCGGTTGCGGCACCCCGGACTCACCCCGCAGGCCATCGCGGACCGGCACAACATCTCCCTGCGTCATCTGCACCGGCTCTTCGAGCTTCAGGGCACCACCGTCACCACCTGGCTGCGGACGCGACGGCTGGAGTCGGCGCGCGAGGAACTGGCCCAGGCCGGCGCGGCCCACCGGCCGATCGCGGTGCTGGCCGCACGCTGGGGATTCACCAACCCCTCCCACTTCAGCCGGACATTCCGTGCGGCGTACGGGATGTCGCCGGGGCAGTGGCGCGCCGCACAGCTGAAGACCTGACACCCGGCGGCCGTTGTTCCCGCCCCGGCGAGCCCGGGTCACCGTCCTCCTGTCGTCACCACCGAAGGGAACACCAACATGTCCACAGCCAAGCGTTGGTCACGGACCGGACTGCCGGCCGCGGCCCTGGCGGCGATCCTCACCGCCGGCGTCACGGGATCGGCGACAGCCGCCCCGGATCCGGTGACGGACGCGCGCTTCCTCGCCCATCTGAACATCGCCGACGGACAGCGACCGGAGAACATAGCCCTGGAGCCCGGCGGTGGCGCGGTCGTCACCTTCGCCTTCTCCCGCCAGGTCGCCCGGATCGCCCCCGACGGCGGGGTGCGGGTCCTGGCGACCCTGCCGGCACCCCCGGCCGGGTCCGCCACCCCGGTTCTGACCTCGCCGTTCCTCGGCGGCATCGTCCGCGCGCACGACGGGACGCTGTCCTTTGTGTACGCCACGGGCACCGATGACCTGACCGGTGTCTGGCGCCTGCGCCCCGGGGGCACCCCGCAGCGCGTCGCCGCGCTCCCGGCGGACAGCCTGCCCAACGGCCTGGCACTCGACAGCCAGAGCGGCCTGCTGTACGTGGCCGATTCGGCCCTCGGTGCCGTCTGGCGGGTGCCCGTCGCGGGCGGCACGCCCACGCGGTGGGCCGCCGTCCCCCGGCTTCGGCCCACCGGGTTCCTGGGCGCCAACGGCATCAAGATCCACAACGGGGCGGTCTGGGTGACCAATCTGGACCAGGGCACCGTGCTGCGCATCCGCCTCACCTGCCACGGCGGTGCCGGGTCCGTCGAGACCCGGGCCACCGGACTGGCCGACATCGACGACTTCGCCTTCACCGGCCCCGGCGACACCCTGCTCGCTGCGGTCAACCGGGGCAACGAGGTCGCCCTGGTCGGGCCCGACGGCAGTCACCGGACCGTGCTGACCGCCGCCGACGGCCTCCAGAACCCCACCTCGCTCGCCGTGCGGGGCGGTACGGCGTACATCGCCAGCGGCGCCTACTTCACCGACACCGATCCCAACGTGCTCACCGTCCGGGTCGCGCACGGCGAGCGGCGCGAGGGCTGACCGGCCCGTATCCGGAGGGATGACTTCCCCCGGACCCGGACCCGGACCCGGACCCGGAGCCGCGCCCCGCCCGCCCGTGGGGTCAGGGCAGTACAGCCGGCCCGCCGGAGGCGTCAAAGGCATGCGTCACCTCCGGCGCGGTGCCCGGTACGAGCAGCGCGCGTGCCTCCTCCTCGTAGCGGCGGTCCGTCGCCGTCAGCCGGACATGGTGCTGGGCCCGGTGCCCCGCCCAGGAGGGGACCAGGTAGTTCTCGATGAACCGCTCCGGGTCGTGACCGTCCTGGTAGAGGCCCCAGGACAGGGCTCCGGTACGGCGTCGGGAACGCGCCACGTGACGCATCCGGTCGGTGAACAGCCGCTGCCGCTCCGCCGGGACGCGGTAGACGACGGAGACCAGGACCGGGCCGTCGGATTCACCGGGTTCGAACACCAGGGGAGGCGACGGCCAGTGGTCCGACGGCGTGGGGTCGATGTCCCCGGAGTCGCGCAGCGGCCACCACCGTACGGTGAGCGCGCTCAGCAGCATGGTGGCGCCGGCGATCAGCAGCGAGGCGCCCAGCCCGAGCCCGTCGGCGACCGCGCCCCACAAGGGCGCCGCCAGGGCCTGACCGCCCTGGAAGACCAGCAGATAGACGGCGAGGCCGCGGGCCCTGACCCAGCCGGGGAGCCGGGTCTGCACGGCCGCGTTGAGGGTGGACAGGGCGGCGATCCAGGCGAGGCCCGCGGGCAGCAGGGCGAGCGCGACCAGCCAGGGCACGGTGACCGTGGCCAGTACCGCGAGCACCACGGCGAACACCACGGATCCGGCCGCCAGTGTGCCGTTGCCCCCCAGTACGCGGCCGATACGGGGCAGGGCGAACGCGCCCGCCACCGCGCCCACCCCCACCGCCGCCAGCAGCAGCCCGTAACCGCCCGGACCCAGACCGAGGGAGTGGGTCGCGGTCAGCGGCAGCAGCGCCCACAGGGCGGCGCCGCCGGGTATGAAGAGCAGCGTGCGCAGCAGGACACGGCGGACGCCGGGCGCGTTCCAGACGTAGCGGCGGCCGGCGTGCAGCGCGGCCAGCAGCCCTTCGCCCGCGGCGGGCGGGGCGGACGCCGCGGCGGGACGCCGCCACACCAGGAGGACGGCCGCGATGCCGAGGTAGGAAGCCGCGTTGAAGGCGAACACCCACCCCGCGCCGGCCACCGCGACCAGCGCACCGCCGAGCGCCGGGCCCACGGCGCGGGCCAGGTTCATGTTCACCGCGCCCAGCGCCGCCGCCTGGCCGAGAGATCGGCGCTCCACCAGCTCCGGCTGGATCGCCTGCCAGGCCGGGCCCATCAGCGCCGTACCGCATCCCAGAAGGAAGGTGAGGGCGAGCAGCAGCGTCGGCGACAGCGCGTCCATGAACGCCAGTACGGCCAGCGCACCGGAGACCACGAGCATCGCGAACTGCGCGGCCAGCAACACCGATCGGCGGTCCAGACGGTCGGCTATCACCCCGGAGGGCAGGGCCAGCAGCACGACAGGCAGGCTGGAGGCGGTCTGTACGAGTGTCACCAGCGCGGCGCTGTGCCCGACCAGTTGCCACTGGGCGCCCACCGTCGCCATCCAGCTGCCGATGTTGGAGACCAACTGGGCTGTCCACAGCGCCCGGAAGAGGGGTGCCGCGAGCGGCGCCCAAGGGGAGTCGGCCCTGGCGGGCGCCGGTGACGGCGGAGTGCTCTTCATAGGTGTCCAGACCGTGTGCGGGGCGGGCGGGGAGGCGGCGCCGGTCCGAGCCCTCGCCGCCGGATCCAGGGGCGAACGGCGACCGTCGCGCCGTCAGACTAGGTTCGGTGGCACCGCCGTCTGTCCTGTCGGCGCACGGGAACACGCCCTCCGGTGCACAGTTACGCGGTGGGGGAGGTGCGGGCTCGCTGTTCTGCGAGGCCCTCCCCCCCCGGGGGGTGTCAGAACAGGCCGTTGGTGTGGGGGAGCGCCGCCGGGACCGGAGCGATGACGTCCCAGTGCTCGACGATCCTGCCGTCGGCCACCCGGAAGAGGTCGTAGTACGCCACCGGGACACCGAACTCGCCCTCGGACTGGACCAGGACGAACTCTCCCTCGGCGATGACCTTGTGGACGGTCCGGTAGAGAAGGCTCTTCCCCTGCTCGGCCCAGGTCGCGGCGGCCGCCCCGAAGCCGGCCAGGCCGTCGGCGGCCTCCGGGTTGTGCTGGTGGTAGGTCCCGGTCGAGATGTAGTCGGTGAGTACCGAGTAGTCGGCCCCGACCAGGACCTTCCGCGCGAATGCGGTGACCAGGGCGCGGTTGGCCTCGGTCGTCTCCGGCGCGGTGACCCGGTCGGGACCGTCGGTCTGCGAGCGGCCGGAGACGGTGTCCTCGACCACCGGGGTCAGGGCGTCCCAGTGCTCGGCGAGCCTGCCGTCGGCATCGACGCGGAAGATGTCGAAGGCGACCAGCGGGTCGGGGCCGAAGCCGTGGTACGTGCCGTGCAGGGCCACCAGGTCGCCGTCGGCGATCACCCGGGCCGCCTCGTAATGGAAGCCCTCCGGCAGCCCGGCGACCAGCCCCCGCAGGGCCTCGGGGCCGTCGGCGGCCAGGGAGCTGTGCTGGCGGTAGTCGGCGGCGACCCAGCGGTCCACCGCGCTCGGGTCCTTCCGGCCGAAAAGCTCACCTACGGCGGACAGGACGGTGTTCTTGGCGTTGCTCATGACGGACGGTCTCCTTGCGGGGTCGGGTCGGCGGCGTTGGACGGATCGGCGCACTCTCTTGCCGATTTCCGACAATGTCTTGCCGCCGGATGGGCTGACCCTCTTACGCTAGAGGCGATGAGCAGGATGAATCGGATACGCTGACGACTTACGATGGTCAAAAAGCGACACGATGCCGCTCGTGGCATCCCGGAGATCTTCTTCGCCGCGCCTGCCGGAACCCCCGCCGGCGTCGAAGTGCTGCCCCTCGCGGACCTGCGCCGGCGCGTACCCGCCGAGCGGCTCAGGGCTCCTCAGCGCCCGGATTTCCACCATCTGATCACCCTCACCGGGGGGACCCTGAGGCACACGGTCGACTTCACCGCCCACACCCTCGACCCCGGCCCCTGGCTCTGGGTGCGCCCCGGTCAGGTCCAGCAGTGGGGCGACCTCACCCACGCCGAAGGCACCCTGATCCTGTTCCGCCGGGACTTCCTCGACCCGACCACCACCGACGGCGCCCGCCTGGAGGACCCGCACGCCCCGATCCTGCGGCGTCCCCTTCCCGACGATGTCGCGGCCCTGAGGCTGGCCACCGACCACCTCACCGCCGAGTTCCACGCCTTGGGACGACTGCCCCTGGAGATCCACACCGCGGCCCTGCGCCATCTGCTGGCCGTCCTCGTCCTGCGCCTGGCCCACCTCACCACGCCCGCCGGCGGTCCCGCACCCGAGCCCGACGCCACGTACCTACGGTTCCGTGACGCCGTGGAGAAGGACTTCACCCGCACCCGCCGGGTCGAGGAGTACGCCGAGACGCTCGGCTACTCGCCGCGCACCCTCTCCCGTGCCACCCTCGCCACCGCCGGCCTCGGCGCCAAGGAGTTCATCGACCGCCGCGTCGTCCTCGAAGCCAAGCGCCTCCTGGCCCACAGCGACCGGACCGCCGCCCGCATCGCCGACCAGCTGGGCTTCTCCAGCGCGACCCACTTCAGCAAGTACTTCCACCAGCGCACCGGACAGACCCCGATCGCCTTCCGCGACACGGTCCGCGGACACCCCGCGAGGTGAGATTCCGGGTACCCGCCCGCCTGGTGAGGCTCCGGCATGGTGTCGAAGTCCAGGCTGTGGACGGTGCCGACGAGTGGGGGGGGGAGAGATTTGACTATGGCCGGCGCAACAACGACCCCAGAGTGGAACCGGCCGAGGCTTGGCGAAGGCGGTCCAGAACCGGCGATGCCGGCGGTGACAGACGGAAGCTGCGTCGGAGGAGGTCACCAGGATCAACCGGGCATGCTCAATGCCCCGACCGCAGATGGCTGCGGCTTGGCCGTGGTGGAGGGCAGCTGAGTCGGACTACTGTTTTGAGTGGTACGGCAGGCGACACGTGGGGACGGGGAGATCTTTCAGTCGCTCAGAATCGCTCGACTCTGGTGAAGGTTGCCCCAGCGGGGTCCGGCGGATTCGAGCGTCAGCAACTGAGATAATCCGGAGATGTAGCGGAGTCAGACGGGTCTGCTTCAGCCGTGAAAGCGAGACCAGTCAGCAGCGAGCTTTCGAGAGAATCGGATACGTACCGGTTCCCACCAGAGAGAACCTGCCGCCAGGAACGCAGCTGGTCCGGCGCGGAACACCTGACGGCGGGATCGTGTTCTTCTGCCCCCGCCCATTGGTGAAGGGACGTGGGCGTGGCAGGGCAAGTACCTGTTCACCCTGGACCCCTCCGCTATCAGCCAGGTGGACAAGAGCGTGAAGGAAGTTCTTGCGACCACGGCGGATCTGGTGCGTTACGCCCCTATGCTTCCCCGCAGACCGCTCAGGACGGCAGCCTCTCAGCAGAGGGAGGGAAGTAGGCACCGCTGCCTGTGAGCAGCTGGCAGTCCAGCAGTCCATCAGCTCAGCCACTTGTCGAACGCGCGCCCCTGTACTCACCCTTGGGTGGGCACCTGGTTGGCGGCACACCTCGAACCAAGGTACAGGTCAGTGTGCGTCAGCTGTCCCGGGTCAAGCGGTGACGAATTTGCCGGAGTGGCAGCAGGTGAACGTGCTGAACGATGCCGCTCCCGTCGGCGGACATCACCGCTTGATTGGACGGCGGCGCGATCCCACGATGACTTCAGGCAAAGCGAGATTCCGCGTACGACAGTCCGGCCGCCGTCAGTATGCACTGGCCCCGCCAGAAGGGCAGAGGATGCTCGGCTGGTTCCAGGTGGAGAAGCCGACCGTGACGACCACCGCGAGCAATCGAGCCGGCAGTGGTCCTTGAGGACCGTGCCCTCATGGAGGGTGCCCAGGCTATGAGATGGGAGCCTGTGAACAAAGTCAACGTGCGTTAGCCTTACTCGGGAGCGGGAGAGGCGCGAGCAGTTGCTTGCTCGAGTGCTCCCACAAGCCGATACTCCGATTCCGCTTGGCCGACGTCTCTGGAGAAGTGATGATCTCGCCCCCCGCCGTACCAGTGACCCTGGCCGAGATTGCCCGGCTCGCGGGGGTGGGACGGGCCGCCGTGAGCAACTGGCGCCGCCGCCATGACACCTTTCCTCCACGGATCGGCGGCACGGATACTAGTCCGCACTTCTCTTTGACGGAGATCGAGAAATGGCTCAGGGAGAACAGGAAGCTGGGGAAGGCCACGAGCCGCGAATGGCTCTGGCCCCAGTTCGAGGCCCTGGGTGACCGTGACGAGACCGGGCTTGCCATCGCCGCTGCGGGACGGCTGCTCGCCGGGGTGGAGAACGACCGCGGCCCCGACGAAGCCGGATCGAGCCCGGTGCGGGCCGCTGTGGAGCTGGGACGGCGCGAGGGCTCGTCCGACATCCTCACGTTTCTGCTGCGCCGCTGGCTGGACAGGCATGTACGCCAGATCACCACCACCCCTGAACCACTCGCCGACCTCATGGCCGATCTCGCCCTGCTGGTGCGAGAGGCTGCCACCGACAAGCACTGCGAGGAGCCCGTCACGGTGCTCGACCCCGCATGTGGCGCGGGCTCTCTGCTGGCCGCCGCCGCGGCGGCCGTCCCCGCCGCGCTCCTCGGCTGCGATCGCGACCCCGTGCTCACTGCTCTCACCGACGTGCGGCTCGCACTGCTGCCGCCTTCCGGGGCGCCCGCGCCCGTGGTGGCGCCGGGGGATTCCCTCCGTGCGGATCCCCTCATCGGTACACAGGCCGACATGGTGCTCTGCAACCCGCCATCCAACGAACGGGACTGGGGGTACGAGGACCTTGCCACGGACGCCAGGTGGGCGCACGGCATGCCGCCCCGCACCGAACCCGAGCTCGCCTGGGTGCAGCACTGCCTCGCACGACTCCGTCCCGGAGGTAGCGCTGTCCTGCTGCTGCCGCCGGCCGTGGCCGCGCGCAAGGCCGGCCGGAGGATCCGCAGCTCGCTGTTGCGCACGGGTGCCCTGCGGGCTGTGGTGGCGCTCCCGCCCGGATCAGCTGCACCACACAGCCTCTCGCTGCACCTGTGGGTGCTGCGGCGGCCTACCCCGGGGCAGATCCTGCCGGGCCCGGGGGAGCTCGTGCTCGCGGACGCTGCCGCGAGGTTTCCCCGGTCCGCAGCCCGGGAGACCGGCCCTGATTGGGGCGAAATGCGAGCATTCATTCGGTCTGCCATCATCGGCGCGGCCAGCCGGGGAACAGAGGCCGAGGAAAGGGGCGGATCATCTGCCGCAGGCGCCGGTGTGACCCCGTGGAGCGCTGTCGTCCCGCTGATCGACCTCCTCGACGACGAGGTGGATCTCACCCCTGGCCGCCACATCGCCTCGGTCCCTGGACACGCCGGAACCCGGCTTGCTGACTCCTGGAACAAGGTCGGCGAACTGCTGGGCGGCCTCCGGACCGAGAGCGCCCGGTTGGCCGCGCTCGATCTCGCGAACGGAACGGCGGATCAGCCGAGCGCAACTGTCGGAGAGCTCGTCCGGGCCGGGGCGCTCACCCTTCGTTCGGGCAGGCACCCGGCCGAAGTGGACTCAAGGGAGCCCCGGCGCGAGGAGATCCCCCTGCTGATGCTTTCGGATCTGCTGCTGGACGGATCCCCCGGCGGCTGGGCGTACCCGGACGACGCCGTCGTCGTGGAATCCGGGGAAGTGGTGGTCGTCGGTGTCTCCAGGGAGTTCTCGGCCTGGGTCCACGACGGCCCGCCGATGGCGGTCGGTCCGCAGATCCACGCCCTCCGGGTCGACCCGGACGTACTCGATCCCTGGTTCCTGGCGGGTTCGCTCAAGGCGCCGGCCAATGCCCGCCACGCCGGTACCCATGCGTCGAGTTCCTCTCGGATCGATGTGCGTCGGCTCCAGGTGTGTCGGCTCGCCCTCCCGGAGCAGCAGCGCTACAGCGACGCCTTCAGGCACCTGGCCGCATTCGAGCGGCTGGCCGAGCGGCTGGCGATCGTCGCCAAGGAGCTGGGACGGGACCTCGGCGACGAACTCGCGGCGGGGCGCCTGGTGCGGGGGAAGTAGGCGGATCCCGTGGGGGAGCCGCCCGTTCGTGAGTCTGGACCGCGCCCAGTGCTCCGGCGTGTCCGGTCACGTCATTCCCCCCGGGGCGCGGCACCGGGACCGGGCCCACTGCCCCGTGCGCCGAGCAGCCCGGAGATGTGGTCGGCCACATCGCGGCACTCCGTCTCCACCTGCGTGGCGTACGGCGCGGGCAGGGCCGCCGCCGTGTAGCCCGCCTCGGTGACCACGTTGATCGCCGCCCCGGTGTCACCGTCGTCCTCCAGCCGGCACCGGGCGGCACGCAGTCCGAACACAGCCCGGTCGGCCCGCTCCCGGGGGTTGTTCCCGCGCACGAAGTCGTCGGCGATGCTCTCGTAGAGCCGCGCGGCGGCGACGAAGTCTCCCGCGAGCCAGAAACCTCCGGCGGTGAGTTCCCAGACCTGTCGGACCAGTGGGCGGCGCCCCCACTCCTCGCGAACGCGGGGCACCAGCCCGGCGAGTTCGCTCACGGCGTCCCCGGGTCGGCCCTTCTCCAGCTCTTGCTGGGCCGCCGAGCAGAGCAGCTCGATCGCGTCCGGGTCCAGCCATCCACCGTCCTCGTCCTCGCCGGTGCCCGGGGCCGGCTCCTGCTCAGGTGACCGGCCCGCTGCCCTATTCTCCTCGGGCTCCCGGAAAGGGCGCGTGGGGTCGTGGGCAAGCCATGGCCGGGGCTCGGGGTCTCCGGGGCGGGGGGTGAACTCACCGAGGGCGTCGCGGATCTCCCGCATGGTCGGCCGCTGTTCCGGCTTCTTGGCGAGTCCCCGGAGCACCAGCTTGTCGAGGGCGTCGGGAATTCCCGCGGCCAGGTCGCCGGGCCGCAGCGGCGGCCTGCGCAGATGCTGGCGCTCCACCGATCCGTGCAGGGCATGGAGGATGAACGGAGGTCTCCCGGTGAGGAGTTCGTAGACAACGCAGCAGAACGAGTAGACATCCGTGGCGGCGGTGGCCTCCTCTCCCTGGATCTGTTCCGGTGCCTGATAGCCCGGTGTGCCGAGGGTGGAGCCCGGCTGGGTGAGGGTGGACTCGATGCCGAGCTGTTTGCCGATGCCGAAGTCGATGAGAAACACCACGCCTCGCTCGGAGATCATCAGGTTCTCCGGCTTCAGATCCCGGTGCACCACGCCGCGCTCATGGGCATGAGCATGGGCGAGGGCGGCGGCAATCTGCGCAGCTGCGGCTACGGCCACGATGGGCGTGAGCGGTGTGTACCCCTTGAGGAAGGCCCGCAGATTGATTCCCACCACCTGGTACATCACCAGGTAAGGGACTCCGGCATGCGTTCCGAATGCGTACTGCTCGGGGATGTTGGGGTGCCGCAGGCAAGCGAGGAGCTGTGCCTCGCGAATGAACCTGAGACGCCGATGTCCGAGTTCCTCCTTCTGGTCACGAGTATCGAGCCGGCGCAGGTCTTCGGTGTCCAGGCGCAGAAACTTCACCGCGACCTGCCGATCCTCCCTGCGGTCATGTGCCCGCCAGATCTGGGCCATCCCTCCCTTGCCGTTCAGATCGACGAGTTCGTAGCGGCCGTCGATCAACTCCCCGGCCCGCACGTCCTCCCAGCCCGCTTCCACCCTCTGCGCCCCTCCATGGTCGATCGGTTTCCGAAGGCGCAGCGTACCGTGAATCGAGTGAGATTGAGTACATCGAGGGACTCAGTTCACAGGGTGTGTCATGCTGTTCGGGTGCTTCGGTGGTCCGTACTCCTCGGCTCACCCCGCCCGTGCCGCCCTGATCAGGGGAAAACATGGAGAATCCACTCGGAACCACCGGCGAGAGCTGGCTGATCAAGGTCAGTTCCACCCATGCCAGACCCGATCCCGACGCCTGCCCGTCCCATCTGCGCACCGTGGTCCGCCCGTTGCTCAGTGCGCGCCTCCCGGGCATCCCCGGTGAGCCACCCGCGTCTGTCACGAGTGAACGGCCCACGCTGCTCGAGGACTTCGGCGCAGGGCCCCTTTTTGCCGCGCTGGATCTATGGGAGCACAGGCGCCTGCACCCCGGACGCGTAGTCGAGGAATTGCGCCAGACTCGTGGCGCATTCCGTGGGCGCAACGCGCCCGCGCACCCCTCCCTGATGGCATGGACCATTCAAGTGTTCGAGCGGTACGTCGCTGCCCGCGCCCGGGAACAGCATGCGGCGCTGGCCGCCGGGCTGCCCCCCACCTTCCCCGTGCAACTGGACTGGACCGTGCGCACCCCGCTGCGGGAGCGCCCCGACGACCGGGGCGCACGGCAGTACGAGCACAAGACCTGGGGCCGTCAGTACGCTTCGGCCGACGGTGCGGTACGGGATCTGTGGATCCCGTCCTTCGGCAGGGCGAAGCCCGACCGCCCGGCGGCGGAGAAGGCCGCCATCGCCCATGTCCTCGCAGAGGGCCTGCCCGCCCGGCGGCGCGCCCGCCGTGCCCCCCCGCCCGCGACCGGCCTGGTGAACCCCAACCTGCCGGAGCGGGTGCGGGTCTTCGACTTCGGCTGCGCGGACGGCAGCGTCACCCCGCTGCTCGACTGGGGGCCGGACACCGTACGCGAGCTGTTCAGGCGGGACGCCGCGCCCGCCTTCATTGCCGCCGCCACCGGCACCGGCGTACGCCCCGGGGCCGACTGCGTCGACTGCAAGGTCATCGGCCCCTGCGTCGAACTGCCGCGTACCCCGCATCTGTGGGGGCCGCTCCGCCTCCCGGTGCCGCCCCACCCCGCACGCCGCTCCATCTCCGCCTGGGACCTGCGGCTCCACGGCGACTGCCCTGCCCAGTACCACCTCGTGCGGCATCTGCGTCTCAACGACCTGACCCCCGAGAACGCCGGGGCGCGCCGTGGGCGCGCGGTGGACGCCGTGCTGAACGCGCGGCACGCCGAGCGTCCCCCGCGCGGCTGCCGGGAGCTTCCCCCGGCGGAGGAGGGTCTGCTGCCTCCCGCGCATCCGCTGGAGGTGCCGCTGGTCCGCAGCGCCCTGCGGATGCTGGAGGAACACCGCGCGCTCTGTCCCCTGGACGGCCTTGCCCCGCAGGAGAAGGTGCTGACGCAGCACCGGGTCACCGCGTACATCCCCGAGCTGGACGTCGTCGTCCTTGCGGTGCCCGACCTGCTCCACACCCGTAGGGGGCGGTGGATCTGGCGGGAGACCAAGACCTCCGCCGCACCCCTGTGGGAGGGTCGCCCGCTCTTGCGCTCCTATCCTCAACTGGCGCTGGCTGTATTGCTGTTCGACAAGGGGGCCGTGGGAGATGGGTCGCGCCGTGGCCGCGTCGAGCTGGAGCATCTGCGGGAGGGCGAGGGGGAGAGCAGCCTCGAAGCCATCGACCCCGGCCGCCCCGCGACGGTGGCCGAGGCCCGTGAGGTGATCGCGGATCTCGCCGAGCCCCTGCTCCGGGACATCTCGTACGAACCCCGCACCGGCCGCCACTGTCACACCTGCCAGGTGCGTACCTGGTGCGAGCCCGGCACCGCGTACACAGCGGATCCACCGCCGGGCCCGGCGCGTGATGTCCTGCCGGGGCCGGAGGTGACCGTGTGAGTGGCTATGCCGGGACGATTCCTGACTGGCTGGAGAACCCCGACGTGGTCCTGCTGCGTGATGTCGCCACGGCCGTCGTGCGGCTGGACGAGGTTGCCGAACTGGACTCCTTCGCCCTGCCCTATCCTCCCGAGGCGCAGCGTGCCCTGGACGGGCTGGTCCTCGCCTGCCTGCGCGGCAGTGCGCGACCCCCCGCAGGGGTACCGGAGATGATCCACTGGTGCCGGACGCGCCCCCTGCGGAGCTGGCCCCTGGACGCTCTGCCCATGAACCTCTTCGACAAGGACAACCGGCTCATCGACCCGGACTCCGGGAAACCGACGCAGCTCTGCGGTGAGCTGGAGGTCAAGGGGGTGGGGAACAGTACCGGCCGGCAGTACGGCGAACTGGTGATCCGCGAGGCCACGAGCGCCTGTCGCGCCGCGAACTCGCCCCAGTCGTACACGGCTTTCCGCCGGCTGCTCGTCACCCGGCCCGTGCTGACCGAAGCGGAGTGGCCCGACATCAGTACGGACCTCTACCTTGATCCCGTCCAGTTCCTCATCGAGGAGATCTACGCGCCCGTCCCGCCGGGCCACGGCAGGGACGGCGCCGATGTGGCCTGCGCACGCTGCCTCACCCTGCTCACCCCCCTGGTGGGGGACGGCTGGTGGTGCGAACGTGACCGCTGCCGGCACCTGGGCCCGCCCCCTCTCGGCCGACGGCTGCCCGCCGACGAAGTGGGGGAGATCCGGCAGCTCCGGCGCCCGCTCCGGCAGTTCGTCACCGGCCCCGGGCACGCCGAGGTGGAGCTGGAGGGGAAACTGCGCGGCCTCGGCCTCACTGTCGAGATGTGGCCCGGCTTCGACGCGTACGACCTGAGGGTCACCTTTCCCGACGGCCACATCTGGGCGATCGACGTGAAGGACTGGACCCACCCGGGATTTCTGGGCCGGGCCGCCGCCCTCGTGCGGCCCGAGCCGCCGTACGACGAGGCGTGCTGGGCCGTGCCGCATTTCCGGGTCCGCGAGCGCGGCGACTATCTGGAGACCTTCGCCCGGGAACGACCCGCGCACGCGGCAGGGCTCCGCCTGCTCAGCGACAAGCAGGTGGTCGGGGCCGCCCGGAGGCGCCTGCGCGGCGAGCGTGGCCCCGGTGCGCGGATCACACCGGAGAACCTCATGGAGAACGGAGTCGGCCGTGCGTGACCGCAGTGGCTGGTACCAGCGTTTGGCCAAGGACCTGCAGCCCTGGCCGACGGAGTTCCGCGGCATCAAGCCCGCCCTGCTCTGCCAGGTCGAACTGGGCCTGCGGCTGCTGGAGACACTGGGCCCCGCTCGGGCGGCGGACGGGGTCTGGGTCCTCCTCGGTGGTTACCCCTTCGCCGCCACCGCCGGACTGGTCGGAACACCCGGCGACCAGCTCGCCCTGACGGCGGCCCGCCACCTTTTGTGGCCCATGAGGCGGCGACGCCTGTGGCAGCAGAGCCTGGAGAGCTACCGGCAACTCCCCGAACAGCTGCGCGGCTACCGTGTCCCGGACGACGGTGGACCCGCGCGCCGGGTCGCGCATCCGGTGGCCGTACACCGCTTCGACGTCTACGACAAGGCGCTCGGACGGGTTCCGGACTTCGCGACGAACCCGCTTCCGTACGCCGGGGAGGGAACTCACCGTTTCAAGGAGCAGCGGCGGTACTCCTCCGTCACCGTTCCTGCGGAATTCGTGCTCGCTCCCGCACCGGGACACGACCTCGTCGCCCCCCGCCCCGGCCCCGGCGGTCCCATCGAGGTTCCCCTCGCCGAGCTTGAGGGCACCGCGGAGTGGATGGACGCACGGCAACAGCGCTTCGGCCGGCCGGCCGGCCAGTGGCGTGAGCGGCTGGACCGGCTCGAACTCGATGTCCGCACGGCGGACGGAACGGACTTCGCGAGCGCGGGGGCGCTCACCCTGGACGGACTGACACATCTGGTGGGCATGGTCGGAGCCGGGAAGTCGACCCTCATGACCCTGCTCGCGGTCTGGGCGCACCAGCGGGATCTGCGCACCACCCTGGTGGTCGGTGACGTCGCTGAGCAGCTCAGTCTGACCCAGCTCCTCCAGGGCCTGGGGCTCCGGGCTGCGCTCGTCCAGGGCGGCACCACCCGGCCCAAGCACACCCAGCGTCTGCACCGGCGGCTCGCCGCGCGCGGAAAGCACTCGCTGCTCGATCACACCGACCGGACCTTCACCCACCTGAGCACGGCCTGTCCGCTCGACGCGCTGCGCGCTCTGGAGACCGTCGAACCGCTCCGCTTCGCCGACGCGCCCTGTGGTGCCCTGCACCCGGTGGACCGCCGTGCCGAGGAGACGGACCAGGAGGAGGACGCCCGGTCGCGTGTCGCCCGTATCACCCAGGAGCTTCGGCGCGCCCGGGGCGCACGCCCGGACGGCAGTGCCGGTGGCCCCGCCGGCCCGGCGCCCGGCGACACCGAGGAATCGGAGAACCCAGGGAACCCGCATGCCTGTCCGCTGTGGAGCGCCTGCCCCCGGCATTCCTCCTCCCGTGATCTCGTGGAAGCGCTCATCTGGGTGGCCAACCCTGCGAGCCTGGTTCAGACGGCCGTACCGCGTCAGCTCAACGCCGAGCGCCTGCGTTATCTGGAACTCGCCTGTCTGCGCAGCGACATCGTCGTCGTGGACGAGGCCGACCGCGTCCAGACGCAGCTCGACCAGATGTTCGCGCCCACGGCCACCCTGGTCACCACCGGCCCGGAATCGTGGCTCGACCGGCTCCAGACCCACGAGATCGCCGAACTCTCCCGACAGGGCCGACTGCAACTCTCCGACCAGGACGTCGAACGCTGGTCAGCCGCCCTCGATGTTGTCGGCTCCGCCGCCGACCGGCTCTACGCCATGCTCATCGGCGGCCCGGCCCTGCGGAAATGGGCACAGATCGACTACTTCAGCCCCTGGACCCTTCAGGAACGCCTGCTCAACGCCTGGTATCCCCTGCCGCGCCGGCCCGCCGAGGACGACGACATGGCGGACGAGGCCGAACTCTACGACGACGAGGAGGCCCTGCACCGTCCGTCCGAGGCGCCTCCCGCCCCGGAGGACGCCCCCTGGGCCGCCCGCCGGGACCGGCTCACCTCGGTCTTCGACGTCTTCCGCGACGACCCTCTCGGTGATCGCGGACCGTACGGCACTCCCGCCGACGACCTGGCGAGGCTGGCCCACGACATCCTGCACACGCTCCAGGAGAAGAGGACACGAGGGCGGGTGCGTGCCCTGCTCGATGCCCTGCTCGACGGCGCGCCGAAGCCCTGTGAGCGGCCGCCGCTTCCTGGTGAGGTGGCTCGGGAAGAAACCGAGTTCAGCGAGGAATGGCTCGAAGTCAACGCGGAGAGACTGGAGTTCACTCTGGTGCTCGCGGCCCTGCACCAGCGGCTCGACCGAGTGACCTTTCTGTGGCCCCAGGTCGAGGCCGCCCTGCGGCTCGACCCCGGAGAGCACGAGCTGACCAGACGCCCGCCCCTGGACTACGCGCCCCTGCTGCCGGAGTCTCCCATGGGCAATGTCCTCGGCTTCCAGTTCCTGCTCGACGAGCGCGGCGGCCGGGAAGGGTGGCGCACGGGCACCCTCCGCTTCTTCCGGTGCGCGGGGGTCGGTCGTGAGCTCCTGCTCTCCCTGCCCCGGCTGGGTGCCGACGCCGACCGGGGGACGAACGGTCCGAACGTCCTGCTCATGTCCGGGACGAGCTGGGCCGGAACCTCCACCCGGTCCCATGTGGTCGCGCCCGTCCGGGCCGTGCTCAAACCGCAGCCGGAGGCGCTGCGCTCGATCGGCGACACCGTCTTCCGCACGGAGTTCATGTACGACGACGCCGGACAGCCCATCCGTATTTCCGGGCAGGACCTGGAGAACCGGGAGGACGCCCTGCGCCTGCTCGTGGGGAAGCTGGCGCGGTCCCCCCGGGACCGCACCCCAAGCCCCCTTCAACATGAGCTGGCCCAGATTCCCGACCCGCGCCGCAGGCGGGCCCTTCTGCTCGTGGGCAGCTACCGCGAGGCGGCGGTGGTCGCCGCGACGCTGTCCGAGATGTCCGGCTGGCGGGACCGCGTCCGGGTGCTCGCCTCGGACGACGCCGCTCTGGAGGTGTCCCTCGCCTCGGAGGCACAGTCCGAGGCCCCCGCGACCGCGCCGGCGGTGCGCCGCGGCGACCTGGCCGCCTTCGCCGACGACCACCGTGCCCAGATCCTGGTCGCACCGCTGCTCGCGGTCGAACGCGGACACAACATCCTCACCGTGCTCCAGCGCCCCGGAGAGGAGCGGGTGGCCGCGTTCGGCACCGTGCTCTTCCTGGTCCGCCCCCACCCCCGCCCGGACGACCTCTTCCTCTCCGTCTTCGCCGTCAATGACTGGGCGGCGCGCTTCACCCGGAACCATCCCGGCCTGGCCGAGGGCACCTTCGCGGAGCTCGTCGGCGACGGAACGGATCTGGACGGAGCGGGCAGCGCCTTCCGCACGGCCGCGCGCGGGGTGTGGCGCCGTCTGCTCTCCCGCTCCTATGTCTACTCCAGACTGTCCGACGCGGAGAAGGAGTCCTTCGCCTGGGACCAGCTGGTCACGCTGTGGCAGGTGATCGGTCGCTTGGTCCGCGGCGGGGTTCCGGCCCGGGTCGTCTTCGTCGACGCCGCCTTCGCCCCCCGGCTCGCCGCGGCGGGCGGTCGGCCGTCCGCGGAGCGCCGCCCGCGCTGGCAGAGCGATCCCGGCCTGCTGGTCCGCCTGCGCGACGTACTGGCCCCCTACTTCGCCCCAGAGCCCGGAGTCTGGGCCGACCCCGCCGACCCGTCCTTGGTCAGGCTGCTCTACCGGCCGCTGTACGACGCCCTGTGCGGGATCGAGGCCCCGCCGCACAGAGGGCGCTGACCGCCCCCTTGTCCCGCGGGTACCCGGCCGGACAGCCACCATCCACCACCACGCTGATCACCAAGGGAGTCATGCCGTGTACCGAGAGATCCGCCGATCCGCCTACCATCTCGCCGACCCCGGGGTCCCATGGACCGAGGGCTACCGTGCCCTCCGCTTCCCGGAACGCTGGCAGGGCACGCTCCTCGCCCTCCACAACCACGGCCGCCCCGAGACCGAGTGGCAGCGGGTCCTGCCCACCCGAAGCCTGGACACCGCACTGCAGACACTCGCCCCCGAGGTGATCGTGCGACCACGTGCCCGCCCTCCCATCGGGGAGGGACCCATGCCGCCCGAGGACTTCTGGATGTACGTGCCTGTGGACGCGCCCGATCCGCTGCCCGGCCGGGCAGGCGGCCAGGTGCTCAGCGCCTGGCTCCGCACGCTCGTGCCTCGGGGGTCCGAGCACGACCCGGAGCTCCGTACCCTGCTCCTGCGGTGCGGCGAAGAGCTGACGGGCACCCCGTTGAGCTGGGAGAACGTGCCAGGGGTGGATCTTCTCGGCACCCACCCCACCGAGGGCGGCACGGCCGCACCGGAGCCCCGGCAGTTCCAGCTCGCCACCGACGCGCTCGCCCGCCGCATCCGCAGCCTCGACCCGTATCTCTTCGAAGGGGGCGAACTGCGCTTTCGGGCGCTGCCCCGAGGCCCGCGCGACCAAGGGGCAGAGCTCATGTCACAACCCCTGTGCCGCACCATCAAGCGCAAGCAGTGGTGGTTCTCGATCACCCTCAACATCTCGCTGCACACCGCGCCCTTCGACCCCCGACCGCGCCTGCACCTCCACTGGGGCGTACGTCGTTGGGCCACCCACACGAGGTCCGACACCGGGCGGTTGGCGCTGCCGTACGGCCAGTCCACCACAGTCCATCTGCGGCCCAAGATCCCTTGGCTGCCCGGGGTGCCGGCGACCGAACGCGGTGCCCTGGCCCGATTGCGGCGTGACCGTGCCTCCAACGGCTTCACCTGGGCCGAGAACGATCCGGCGGGCATCCTGCACCGGCTCAGCGTCGTCGGGCGGTTCCCCGCTCCCGACCAGCTGCTCGCCGACCCGGCCGACTGGATCGGCGACGGCCCCGGCGTCCGGGCTGCCGTGGTCCACAGCAACCACATGGGCGTGCACGAGGTCGGCCCGGGACTCATGCCCCATCAGAGGTCCCAGCTCACCGCCTGGGCGGAGACGGCACTGCCCGAGAACGTGGTCCGCCTGCCCGATCTGGTGCGCGGCCGGGGCAAGGGCATCGGCGCGCCCGCCAATCGGCGCCCGAAGCCGGTGGGAGAACCGGCGAAGAAGGCGGAGGAGGAGCGCGCCGCCCTGACCCGACGCCGCGCACTCGCGGTCCTCGCCGACCGTACGGGGCTCACGTCCGAGCCGGACGCCGAGAAGGCGCACGTGATGGTCCGGCTGCTCTGGCGGACCGCGGAACTGCGCCGTCACGCGATCCGGGAGTTCGCCAGGACACTGGGTCTCGATGGTGACGGCGGGGCCCACACCCTGCCGGACCAGGTCTTCGACGATGCCCGTCCGGGGCGGCCTGCGGTGCTCGAATGGAGAAGCCCGGAGCTCGTGGTACGTCTGAGCTGCCTGCCGCTCATCGACGGGCTCGGGGACCGGCTCGACCTCGACCCTGCCGTCAGGCGCAGGGGAGAGCGAGTGGCCCGCGCCCTGTCCGCTCGCCGCCGGGAGCTCAGCGCCTGGCTTCGCGGGGACGGCGCCGACCCGAACCGCCCCGGCCTCGCCCTCGTCGAGATCGCTCACCGGACGACCTTCCGTGAGGCCGACACGGATCCCAAGTTCGCCAACCGCCTGGGCTGTGCCGACGCGGGAGTGCTGACCCAGTTCGTCGTCACGCCGTCCGGGGAACGGCATATCGCCAACGCCGACACCGTCGAACACCGGGCCCACCAGGCATGGCTGGACGGTTTCCGCCAGCTCGGTGTCCGCGTCCTGCCGGAGCACACCCTGGGCGGTGACCTGCCGGAAGGGCTTCAGTACGCCGCTCTCTGGATGGTCAAACGGCGCAAGGACGGACCCACCCGGCTGCCGGGGTACCTGCCGGTCGCCGTGCTCGTCACCCCGTTCCCCGAAGGCAGCGGGCTCTGCGCCGTCCGCGGATGGGACGACGACACCCGTACCTGGATTCCCTATCCCCACTTCCTGCTCGGGTTGGTGAAGAAGGCCGAGATCGACCCGTTCGCCCCGGACGAGCCCGGCTCAAGCGGTACGGCGGACGACGCGCCGCGCATCACCGCCAAGGTGCGGCGGACCAACCTCTCCGAGCAGCGCAGGGAAACCGCACGCTTCCTCCAACGCATGCTGCACTCGCTCCGCGGTCACCCGACTGTGCTCATAACCCATGCACAGAACAGCAGGTCGCACTGGCCCTGGCTGCAGGATGGGCAGGTCGAACCGGACATGATCAGGGTCGGTCACGCTCCGCCGGGGGGCATCGACGACGAGCTCCGCCTGGTCCGGGTACGTGGTCGGGCAGGCCGCGAAACGGCTCAGTGGTGGGGCTTGGCCGAGCCGGGCAGGGCCCATGGCCAGCCGGCGGGGTTCTGGGCGGCTCCATCGCGTGGTGGTGAACCCCGCGTCCCCGATGAGCGGGTGTTCCACAGCACCACGGAGCGACCTGGGACCTTCGCGATCTCACCAGCACTCGACAGGCTCGCCGCGAGGGTCAACGCCGCAGGAAATCTCACCTCCCAGGCGGGCACCGGAGCCTGGAATCCGACGCTGGTCGAGATCGCGGTGCTCGGCTGCCATGGGGAGCGGGGTGCCGAACCGCTGTCACCCCGTGTGGCCGACGAGCCCGAGGCCATCGCCCTCGCGATGCATCAACTGCGCATGGCTCCCGACTACCCGGTCGCGCTCTCCTTTCCGCTTCCCCTGCACCTTGCCGGGCTTGCTCAGGCGTACGTTCTTCCCACTGTCACAGCGGAGGAACCGGGAACGGAGGCGAACGACGCGGAAGCGGCGCCGGAGCCCTTGGACGAGAGGACCGAGAGCCCTGTGGACGGCCCGGACCCGGATGCCGCCGACATCCCCGCTCCGGTTGCTGATCCCCAGGCAGCGGATCAGCCGGCTTTCCGCTGATTCCGGGAAGGGTGTCCGGTGCCGACTGTTGCCAGGGGAACGGTGCGCATCCTCGTCCCCCTGCCGGAGGCGGGCCGGGAACTCTCCCGGCCCGCCTCCCACCGGGGCCGCTGAGGCCCTGCCTCCGCCCGGTTCTGGCGTCACCGTTCCGGGCCTCGGCGGTCCTGTCCTACTCAAATTCGAAGAACAGGGCCGACTCGCAGGCGATTTCAGCCGCCGGTCGGACGGGCTTCCATACCCGGCCGTGCCATGCGACGGAGGCCGTACCGGGCGCCGTACGGGCATCGTGCCGCCGGGAGGAATTCGTTCCCATGGCACAGCGCCTCGGCTTGGGTCGGCCGGCGCGGTGTTCGATGTGGGTTCGATTCACGTCTTCTCCTTGGATTGGGATTCCGCTGTTCAATCACCGGATTGGATCTCTCCTGCGCTCGACAAAAAATCAAAGAGCTCGAACGAATGGCCCGGTGAATCCCTGCTCCACCGCAGTGGTCGAACGGGGTGATCGAAGATTGGCAGATCGACTCCTCTGTGGCCAAGTCGTCAGCGTTAGTCGAGCGTTAACAACCTGCCTTCGAGCCGTGGCATTCTGGCCTTCCCGGCGTTCGCGGATCCACCGTGCACGGGAAGAGAGTGAGGCATCATGGAGTTCCGCTTACTGGGGCCGGTGACCGTTCTCCGGGAGGGCCGGGCTGTCAGCATGAGATCGCGCAAGGTCTCCGAGCTGCTGGCTGTTCTGTTGGTCTCCCCCGATCATCGAGCGTCTCATGCCGAGGTCATGCGATATCTTTGGCCGGGGGAACCTGCGAACCAGAATCGAATTCGACAGAATTTTCACCAGCTGCGGTTGTCTGTTCCGGAGATCTGCTCCGAGAGCAATGAGCGAGGGTTCTGCCGAATTCACGTTCAGTCGCAGGACCTCGATCACCTGCGCTTTCGTAAACTACTGCGCACCGCAGACGTGACGCGTGACTCCTCGCGACGGCTCGAATCGCTCCGCGATGCGATCGGCGAGTGGCAGGGGATTCCGTTCGAAGGAATGACCGGTGCCGCGTTCGAGCAGAAACGGTATGAGCTGAGGGAGGAGCTCCGGGAGGCCACGATCGCCTGCGTCCTGGCGGAACTGGAGTGCGCTCAGGCACGGGCCGCGCTCGACCGGGCCGATTCCGCCCTGATCCAGTGGCCGACAAGTGAGGAGTTGCTCGAACTCAAGGTGCGCGCACTGCGTACGCTCGGCAGGCAGATCGAGATCCCGCCTCTGCTGGCCGGCTGGGAGCGGGAATGCGGCCGTCCCACCGCCCACCTGCTGCTCGCGGACCCGCCCGGGGAGCATGATCAGGGGAGTGCCGCTTCCCTCAGGGCGATGGCTCCCCCCAGGCCTCGACAGCTTCCCCTCGGACCGGTCGAGCTGGTGGGGCGCCGACGCTGGCGCGACCGGCTGACAGAAGTCCTGCTGGGACGAGCCCGGGGGCGGTCCCGGCTGGCAGCGCTCTCGGGAATGCCCGGCGTCGGAAAATCCGCGCTCGCTGTCGAGACGGCCGTGGCGCTGGATCAGTACTTTGCTGACGGCATCCTTCACGTCGACCTCGGCGGGGTCACCCCCGAGGGGCTGCTGCGCTACGAGCACGTGATCGCCCGGCTTCTGAACGACCTCGGGGTACGTCCGCTGACGCCCACGCTGGACGGCATGGTGTCCGCCTACCGCACCGCGCTCGCGGACCGAGCGGTCCTGCTGATTGTGGACAACGCGCGCAATGAGGAGCACGTTCGCCCACTGCTCCCACCGGTCGGGCCCAGTGCGGCCATCGTCACCGCCCGCCGCTACCTGCATGGGCTGGAGATCCGGGAGAGTGCAGAACTCATCGCTCTCGAACCACTGGACCGGGTGGACGCCATCGAACTCCTGCGAGTGCGGCTCGGTGAGGACCGCGTGCGCACGGCCGCTCCTTTTGCAGCCGACATCGTGGAACACTGTTCGGGTCTCCCGCTGGCGCTCGGCATCATGGCCGCGAGGATCAAGCAACGCCCCGCGCGGGCCGTGTCGGATATGGTCCGCGAGCTGCGGACGGAGACTACTCGGCTGAGTTCACTCGATCTGGGCTCTGAGGACCTGAGCGTGCGTCTCTCGCTTGATGCGTCTCACCGGCAGCTCTCTGAACCTGCGTCGAGACTGATCCGCAGGCTGGCGATTCACCCTGGTCCGACGATCAGCTACGCGGCACTGCGTGCGATCGACCCCGACGACGATGCACATGCCAGTGAAGCGACCGACGAGCTCCGGCGGATGAGCCTGCTGACCGAGCCCGCCTTCGAGCGATACGCCCTGCATGATCTGGTCCGGGTCCATGCCGAAGCGCGGGCCGGCGAGTGGCCCCAAGCCGAGCGGATCCGCGTGGTGAAACGAGTGCTGCACTTCCTGCTGCACCATGCCTGGGCCTGCGATCGCCGGTTGGAGCCAGGGCGCCGGTTGCCGATCGACCTGCCCGGCACACTCAGGGTCACGGCTCCGGCCGACGCGGCGGAGGCGATGAAGTGGCTGGAGACGGAGTACTCGACTCTGACCGCCGCCGTCGGGTTGGCCCAGCGGCACGGACTCGACCGCTATACGTGGTTGTTGCCGATGACCCTCGTGGCCTTCCAGTGGCGGTCCGATCGCCATCTTGACGCGCTCGCCGGTCTCACCCGTGCCCTCCCCTCAGCGGTGCGGGAGTCCGGCCCGGCCGATGTCGCCATGGTTCACCGCATGCTCGCGGGTACTCACCGGGCCCTGGGAAATTTCGCGGATGCCGTGCGGGAGCTGAACAGCGCGGTGCGGATCAGCGTCGACGACGGAGACACGCTGGGAGCGGCCCTGGGGCGCCATACCCTCGGAGTCCTGCTGCGGGAGAGTGGTGCACCCGGGGAAGCGCTGGAGCACTTCGGGTCGGCCCTGTCGGCCTTCGAGATGCTCCACGACACCCTTGGTCAAGGGGCCGCGCTGAACGGCATCGGCAGTGCGCGATACGACCTGGGACACCAAGAAGAGGCGGCGGAGTATTGTCTGCGTTCCCTGTCCCTGTTGGAGGGTACGGGTGACATCAACGGGCAGGCGTATGCGCACTTCAGTCTGGGCCGCATCCGGATGGCGCGAGCAGATCCCGAGTCCGCTGTCGCCGAGTTGGTGCGCGCCCGCGTGCTGTACCGGTCGCTTGCCTATGGGAGCAGGGAGGTCAGGACACTGGTCTGGCTCGCGAAGGCGCTCCGTGCCGCTGGACGGATCACCGAGTCGGCTGAGGCGCTGGAGCAGGCCGGAGCCGTACTGAGAAGGGCGGGCGAGATGGATGTCGATGCAGCCCTCGACCGGCTCGACCACTCTCCGTGACCGGTTCGGTGAGCGGCTGAGGAGAATGCCACCTCCCTGGTGACGGGTCCGGCACGCCCAAGGCAGAGGGAGCTGGATAGGCATCTCGCCGCCGCTCCGGGTCCGAGAGCTAGATCGGGGACCGTGATCTTCCCCCATGTCGAATGCAGATGGAAGGTTAGCCCGGCTCTGTTGGATGGGGTGAGAGTGATTCAATTTCCGTTGCCCTCTGGTTGCTCCAGCATCTAACGTGCCCCGGATATTTCTTTTCTTGACACGGGTTCAGCCAAGGAGTTCTGTCGCCTCTTGCAAGCGTCAAAGGCTGAACCTGACACCGTTGATTGCCTCTGGTGTGCTCCTTGCGGGATGGTTGCGCGCCATGACTGAGCTTCCTCGGCTGACCAAGGCCTTCCTGGAAGCGACCGCACAGGTCAACGGCGTTCTCCACAGACAGCTGGGCCGAATGGCGGGGCCTCATGGACGCCGCCCCGTCAACGGGGCGACTTCGCTGTGCCCATGGCACGGGCGACCGGTGTTGACTGACCTCTCGGACGGTCGACAACCGGCCGAGACATGAGCCGAAGCCCAGGTCGAACCTGGTACGGAGGAGGACTTCCGATGCGCAGCGTCACGTACTCGATGGGTGTCTCGCTCGACGGCTACATCGTCGGTCCTGACGGGCACTTCGACTGGACGGTCCCCGACGAGGAGGTCTTCCGCTTCTGGATCGACGACATTCGGCAGGTCGGCGTCCACCTCCTGGGGCGGCGGCTGTACGAGACGATGCTGTACTGGGAGACCGTCGACCAGAATCCATCGCTCGACTTCTCCACGCTTGAGTGGGCCGCGCTCTGGAAGGCGCTCCCGAAGGTGGTGTTCTCCACCACCTTGCCGGCGGTGAAGGGCCGAGCCCGGCTGGCCTCCGGCGGGCCGGCGGAGGAGATCGAGCGGTTGCGGGCCGAACCCGGGGAGGGCGACCTCGCGATCGGCGGCGCGACGCTCGCCGCCGAGGCCGCCGCGCTGGATCTGATCGACGAGTACCGGATCATGGTCCACCCGGTGCTGGTCGGCGGCGGTACTCCGTTCTTTCCCCCGCATGAGCGCCGGGTGGATCTCCAGCTCATCGAGACACGCACCTTCGGTTCGGGAGTCGTCCACCTCCGCTACCGAGTGGTGCGTTAGGCGTACTGCCCAGGGCCCGCCGGGCGGGGCCTCCGTCAGCCTGCCGGAGCGGACGCCAGTGCCGGTAATGCGGGCAGGGGCTCCGGGCGCCACACCCCGGCCCGGTCCGCCAACAGCCCCCGCAGCAGCTCCGCGAAGGCGGGTAGCTCCCCGGCCGAGGTGAGTTCGCGCAGCAGGCTGCCCCAGCGGTAGGCGAGCAGCTGCCGTGACATCGGGGCCGGCCGGCGGGTGCTGTGCAGCGGATAGTCCTCTTCCGCCGCGTACCGCAGCGCACCGAGGGTCATCACGGACCAGGCGGCGACCGCCCTGCGCATACCGTGCTCCCAGACCGTGTCGTCGGCGAGCCCCGGATACGCCGGCAGCAGCCGGCGGCGGAACGCGGCCTCTGCCCGGCGGCCGATGTTCCCCGGGAGCCGGAAGGCGCACCAGCAGGTGGCGAACGGCATCCGGCAGTACGCGGCGGTCAGGAAGACCGGCTGGTAACCGGCCCCCTCGAAGTCGAGGAGCTGCATGCCGTCCGTGGTGAGCATGCTGTTGTCGGGGCAGGTGTCGCCGGGCGTGAGCCCGGTGTACGGGCTGTCGGCGAGCGACCGGATCTCGGAGATATCGGCCTCAAGGCCGGGCGGCGCCGCCACCCCGGCCCGGTCCAGCAGCTCCGGCAGCCTGCCCACGATGCCGAGGATCGAGGTCCCCTCCATCCAGGTGGGGTGCCCGCGACGGTACCGCTCCACCCGGGCGTCGAACTCCCCCTCGTACGCCACCGAACGGGCGGCGAGGTCGCCCAGGGCCCGGCTCCAGCCGAGCAGGGCTTCCTGCGCGGCCGCGGAGTCCGCCCCGAGCAGGATGTCCGCCAGTGTCGGCCCGCCGCCCAGGTCCCGCATCACGATCAGCGGATGCCCCGGGTCCGTGGCCAGCAGGCCGGGCCCGGCCAGCCCCAGCGACAGCCCGGCGGCCTCCGCGGGGAACGCCCCGAGCGCCGCCGGATCGTCGGCGTACGCCTTGACCACGACACTGCCGTGCATCTCCGACCGGCATCGGAGCACCGTGCTGCGCGCACTTCCGCCGAGGTCGGCCGCGTCGTACAGAGGGGATCCGAGCGCCGACTCGGCGGCGTCGAGCACCGCACGCACCCCGTCGCCCGTGGCGGGCGTTCCGTCCGGTGCCGTGGCGTCCCGCTCCTGCGCAGGGTCGTTCACCCGCGCCACCTGCGTCGCTCTCGTCGCTCTCGTCGCTCTCGTCGTTCTGGTCACTCTCGCCATCTGTGTCACACCAGCGGGGAGTCGAAGAACGTCTGGCGGCCGGCGATCAGCCCGCTGTCCGTCAGGGTGAAGAAGTCGGCGAAGCGCAGTGCCGCGTCCCGTCCGTTCTTCAGCCGGCCCCGGAACTCGCCCTGCACGGCCACGTTCGGCCCGGCGGCGATCAGCTGGTCCAGGCTGTGCAGCCCGGACTCGATGACGCGTTCCTCCGTGTAGAAGCGCTCCAGCCCGTCGTGTCCCACGATCGGCTCGTAGCCGGGGCGCAGGTACTGGGCGTCCGGGGCGAACAGATCGACGAGCCCGCGGATGTTGCCGGCGTCCACCTGCCGGTAGTAGTCGCGTACCGTCTGCTCCGGATTCGTGGTGACGGTGTCACCGTGCGGCGAGGGCATGGGGGTTCCTTTCGTCGTCGAGGGGGGTGCCGGCGGCCGAGCCCTCGGCGGGGGTCGGGGTGCGCAGCGTCTCGGTGCGTGTTCCCGCAGGCCAGGCGCCCTCGCGCGCCCAGCGGCGCAGCGTGGGCTTGTCCGTCTTCCCGCTGCCGTTGCGGGGCAGGGCGGATACGGTCACCAGGACCCGGGGGAGCTTGTAGCGGGCGAGCCGGGCGGCGAGCGCCTCGCGCAGCGCGTCCAGCGCGGGCCCGTCGTGGTCGGGCACGACCACAGCGGCCACCGTCTCGCCCCAGGTGGGGTCGGCTACGCCGATCACTGCGGCGTCACGGATTCCGGGCAGCTCGACCAGGTGCCGTTCGACCTCGGCGGGATAGATGTTCTCCCCGCCGCTGATGATCATTTCCTTGAGCCGGTCGACGACCCACAGATAGCCGTCCTCGTCGAGGTGGCCGATGTCCCCGGTGCGGAACCAGCCGTCCTTGGTGAACGCCAGGGCGGTGGTCTCCGCGTTGTTCCAGTACCCGGGGGTGACGTTCGGCCCGCGGACCAGGATCTCCCCGCGTACCAGGGGCGCCGCCGACCGCGTCGGGTCGGCCGGGTCTGCCACTCGTACCCGCGTGTAGGGCATGGCGACGCCCGACGAGCCGGTCCGCGCCTCCGTCCGCCCGGGTGGCAGATAGGTGGCGAAGGGAGCCGTCTCCGTCAGCCCCCACGCCTGCTGGAGCAGCAGCCCGTGTCCGGCGTACCGGCGGATCAGCCGTGGGGGGACCGGGGCTCCGGCGACCACCGCGCAGCGGAGCCGCGACAGCTCGGCCGCGGGGAACTCCGGCAGGTCGGCCAGTGCCGAGAACATGGCCGGCACCCCGAAGAATCCGGTCACCCGGTGGGTCACGAGCGCGTCCAGGCATGCGCGGGGGTCGAACGCCCGGTGTACGACCACGGTGCCGCCGCGCAGCAGCGCCGGCAGGGTGAGTGCGCTCAGGCCGCCGATGTGGAACATGGGCGCCGCGACGAGCACCACGTCGTCGGGCCGTGTGTCCAGCAGCGACCACACATTGACGCAGTTCCACCACAGGTTGCCGTGCGTGAGCATGACGCCCTTGGGGCGGCCGGTGCTGCCCGAGGTGTAGAGGAGCGCCGCGAGCGTGTCCTCGGCGACCGGGACGGGCTCCGCGCCGAGCGGCGACCGGGTCCCGGGCGTCCGGCCGTCCTCGCCGACGCGGAGCACCGCCTCGACCGCGAGACCGGGGACGACGGTGTCGGCGAGCGCCTCCTGGCCCGTCTCGGTCACCAGGATCCGCGGATCGCAGTCGGCCAGCACATCCGCCACCTCGTCGGCGGCCAGCCGGTGGTTCACCGGGACGAACACCGCCCCCACGGCCGAGCAGGCCAGCAGCGTCGCGATCAGCGCCGGACTGTTGAGCCCCAGGTAGGCGACCCGGTCACCGGCCTCGACACCCGTGTCCAGCAGGGCGCGGGCCAGCCGCCCGGAGGTGTCGTCCAGCTCGCGGTACGACACCTCCGTTACGGGGGTGCCCGCCGCACCGGCGGCGGTTCCCCGGTAGACGAGCGCGACGGCCTCCCCCCGGTGCGCGGCATGGCGGCGGACGGCGGCGGCGGGACTGAACTCGGCTCCGGTGCCGGCTCCGGTCCCGGCTCCGGACATGACGGTGTGCATGGATGCTCCAACGGCGACAGGGGGGGGGCGGTCGGGGTGCCCGGCGGGTTTGTCCGGTGGGTTACGGGAGGTCGGCCACGGCGGCCTGAAGGCGTCCGGACTCGATCAGCCCGGCCACCCGCTCGATGTCACCGGCCAGCGGACGGTCCGAGTCGAGGAAGGCGGACACCTCCCGGACCGCGTCGTACGCGGCCCGGGTCGCCGGACTGAGCAGCTGTACGCCGCGCAGGTCGGCCGCCTGGCAGAGCGCCAGCAGATGGATCGCGGCGACCTGCTCGATCAGACCGGCGACCGTGTACGCGTCCCGGGCGGCGATCGTCCCCATGCTGACCTTGTCCTGGTTGTGGGCCTCGGTGGAGCGTGAGAACGAGGTCGCCGGCATGGTGTTCTTCAGGGCCTCGGCGACCAGGGAGGACGCCGTGATCTGCATGCCCTTGAAGCCGTGGAAGAGGCCGGCCTGGCCGTCGCCGGGCTCGATCCACGGGATGAGGTTCGGCGTGAGCCCGTTGTTGAACTTCTCGTCCACGACCAGCTCCAGCTGGCGGTCCAGCAGATCCCCCACACTGGCGAGCGTCGTCTTCAGCGTGTCCATCGCGACGCCGACATGGCCGCCGTAGAAGTTGCCCCCGTTGCGGGCCACCCCAGCCCCCGCGTCGAAGAGCGGATTGTCGTTCGAGGAGTTGATCTCGGTCGCCATCCAGTCGTCCGCCCATGTCAGCGCGTCGACGAGGACACCTGTCACATGCGGCGCGCACCGGATCGAGTACCGGTCCTGGATCGGCTTGTCCAGCTCCCGGAAGTCGACGTCCCCGGGGATGGCCGACTCCCGTTCGGTCTGCTGGTCGAAGGAGGCGGAGCCCTTCAGCAACCACCGGACCCGTGCCGCACTCCCACGGGTCCCGGCGTGCGGCTTCTGCTCGAACAGGAAGTCCGCGAAGTGCGCCGGGTTGCCGCGCAGCACCTGGCTGGTCAGCGCCGTGCACAGGTCGGCCGCGAAGGCGAGCCGCGCCGCACGGTCCATGGCCATCGCCGCGAAACCGGACATGAAGGAGGTGCCGTTCACCAGTGCCAGCCCCTCCTTGGCCTCCAGCACCACGGGCCGCAGCCCGGCCGCCGCCAGGGCGGTGCCCGCGTCCGTCCGCTCGCCGCGGTGCAGCACCTCGCCCTCGCCGGTCAGCACGCGGCCGATGTAGCTGAGCGGCACCAGGTCGCCGCTGGCACCCACCGAACCCCGTTCCGGGATGAGCGGCAGGATGTCCTCGGCAAGGCAGTCCAGGAGCAGCCGCACCACCTCCGGCCGTACCCCCGAGTGCCCCCGGGCCAGGCAGTTGGCGCGGATCAGCAGCGTGGCCCGTACCACCTCCGGCGGGGCGACGGGACCGACGCCGCTGCCCAGGAACCGCAGCAGGTTGCGCTGGAGCTCCCGGCTCTTGCCCTCGGAGATCTGCCGGGTGTTGCTGTCGCCGAACCCGGAGGTCACCCCGTAGATGGGGATGCCGGTGGCGATCAGCTCCCGCTTCAGCTCCCGTGAGGTGGTCATGCGACGGTCCGCGTCCCCGGGCACGGTGAGCCGCAGGCCGGGCACGCCCCGGCCCACTGCGGCCACGGTGTCCAGGGACAAGGTGTGCCCGTCGACCAGGATGCCTGTCACCGGCAGCGTCGCCAGGGCGGTGGATTCGTCCACGTTCTGTGTCCAATCGTGCGAGCGGGTGTGCGGTACCGGGGAGCGCCGGTCACGAGAAGTGCTGGAGGAGGGAGGCGTTCACCGCCGACGGGTTCTCCAGGTAGCCGTAGTGGCCACAGCCCGCTACCTCCTCGAAGGTGCAGCCGGGAATCGCCTCCGCCACCTCCCGGCCCAGGTGCGGCGGGGCGATGACATCGTCCGAGAAGGCGATGACATGGCAGGGCGTGGTGATCCCGGCGCACCGTGCGAGGTGGTCCCGGTCCAGTTCCAGCTCCAGCTGGGCGCGGACGCCCGGTCCGGAGGGTTGCGCGTACTCGAAGATGTCCAGCCAGTCGCGGATCGCGGACTCGTCGGCGAGGGTGGTACGGGACAGGTTCTCCAGCGCCGTGGTCACGGCCCGCTGCCGCGGCGGCAGGTCCACCCGGCGGTCGTACATGAGGCACTCCGCCTCGCGCATGGCCCGCCTCATGGTGTCCATGCGGCCCGTGGTGCCGATGAGCACGGCCCGGGACACCAGCTCCGGGCGGTCCATCAGCAGCTGCTGTACGACATGGGCCCCCATGGAGAAGCCGGCCACCCGGCAGGGCCCCGGGACGAGCCGTTCCAACAGGCCGGCGACGTCTCCGGCGAGGTCGCGCAGGGTGAAGGGCTCGGCGGCGCCGGTGCTCGGCGGTATGCCCCGGTTGTTGAACGTGATCACCTGGTAGCCCGCCTCGACGAGCGCGGGCGTCTGGTACAGGTGCCACGGCCGCCGGTCCGCGCCGGTCCCCATGACCAGCAGGACCGGCTCCCCGGCGCCCTGGACCTCGTACTCCAGGACGACCCCGTTGCTCTGCGCCAACGGCATGTCAGCCCCGCATCGCTTCCACGAGGCTCTTGGGCCGCATGTCGGTCCAGTTCTCGTTCACATAGTCCAGGCACTCCTTGCGGTTGTCGGCGCTGAACACCACCGACCAGCCGGCCGGCACCTCGCGGAAGGCGGGCCACAGCGAGTGCTGGTTCTCGCCGTTGACCAGGACGCAGAAGGCGGCGCTGTCGTCCTCGAAGGGGTTTGTCATGTTGTGCTCCGTCACTCGGAATCGGAAGAGGGGAGGGGGCAGGAACAAGGGAGGGGCGGGAGAGGACGCGGGCCGTGGGCCGTGTGTCGTGCCCCTCCATGGATTCTGGGAGGCCGCGGCCGGGCGTCCAAGCGATCTCGCTGGCAGGGGGTGGCGCCGACAGCAAACTGCCAGCCGGCGCCACCAACTGTCCTCACCCGCGGTGACATTCAGCTCAGAACATGCCCGTCGCCCACCCGGTGGGACCGGCACCGGCGTACGTCGGCGGCGACGAAGGTCCGCTGCAACCAGCGGTCCGAACCGTCGTACCGCGGAGTGAACCGCGACCGCCCGTGCACCGCCACCCGGTTGTCCACGATGACCAGATCCCCGGTGGTCAGCACCTGGGTCTGCCCGACCGTCTCGAAGGCGTCGGCCAGCTCGGCGAGCGCCCGCTCCGCCCGGCCGGTCAGCGGCCGGGTCGCCGCCAGGTCCACCCGGAGGTCGGGATCCTCCGCGGGGCCCGTCAGTACGGCATGCGCCTGCGTCTGCTCGCCGCCCCCGCCGAACGACGGCGGTGCCTCCGTCGTGAACTCCGCCGTGTGCAGCGCCTCCCGGCTCTCCGCGGACAGCAGCGGAAGCACCTGGCGTACGCATGCCGTGCTGGTGCCCGCGACCCGGTCGTGATCGGGCCGCAGACAGATCAGCAGCACATGGTCCGGCCGGTGCGGATGGAAGGCGTTCTCGTTGTGGTACGACAGCCGCACCGAGCCCGCGTTGCCCTGGAACTCCTCCCGCCCCGGCACCGGGACGACGTCCTGCACCATCGCACCGGACTTCTCCGCCGCGAATGCGATCGGATCACCCAGACCCGACGCGATGGCCATGATCAGCGCGGCCGGTACGGTCGCCTCCCGCTGCACCGATCCGGAGTGGTCCGGCGTCCCCGGCAGTTCCTCCGTCGCCACCGGCAACCCGCGCAGCAGCAGTGTGCCGCGGCTTCCCGAATGCCGCCGGAACGTACGTACGGCGTGCCGCAGCGACAGCGGCAGCTCCTCCCAGGCGGCCCGCGCGGCGGAGACCCACTTGTCGTCGTCCACCATCCCGCCGGCCGTGGCGACGAGACGCAGCGCCACGTCACGGGCGACCGCGGCCTCCGCACGGTCCAGCTCGTACACACCGGTCCCGGCGGGGACGGGTATCGAGGTCGTCATGTGATGCCGTTCCTTAATTCGTGGGGGTGGGCCTGCGGCGAGGCGTGAGGGCGGGCCGCTTCGGGGCCCCGGTGGCGGCGGTGTGCGGCGCGATGCCGGCGACGGTCGGAGCGTCGAACAGCGCCCGGATGGAAAGCTCGACACCGACCCGGCTGCGGACCCGGCTGACCAGGCGCGTCGCCAGCAGCGAATGCCCGCCCAGCTCGAAGAAGTCGTCGTCGATGCCGACCTTCGCCAGCCCCAGCACCTCCGCGAACAGGGCGCAGAGGATCTCTTCGTGCGGGTTCCGGGGCCCCCGGCCGCTGCCTGCGGCGGGTGCGTAGTCCGGGACCGGAAGGGCCTTGCGGTCGAGCTTCCCGTTCGCCGTCAGCGGCAGCCGGTCCATGACCACGAACGCCGAGGGCACCATGTACTCGGGCAGGGACTCGCGCAGCAGGCCCCGCAGATCCTCCGGGTGGGGGAGCGCGGGCTCGACCGCCGGCACGACGTACGCCGCCAGACGCAGGTCCCCGGGCCGGTCCTCCCGTACGATCACCGAGCACTGCGCGACCGCCGGGTGGGCACCGAGCGCGGCCTCGATCTCGCCGAGTTCGATCCGGAACCCGCGTACCTTGACCTGGTCGTCGACACGGCCCAGGAACTCAAGCGTCCCGTCCGTGTTCCGGCGCACCAGGTCACCGGTGCGGTACATGCGGGCCCCGGGTGCGCCGAACGGATCGGCCGTGAACCGCTCCGCCGTCCGGCCGGGCTGGTTCACATATCCGCGGGCCAGGCCCTCACCCGCGACGTACAGCTCACCGGCCACACCCGACGGCACCGGGCACAGCAGGTCGTCGAGGACGTACACGCGGGTGTTGCGCACCGGAGATCCGAGCATCGGCCGGTCACCGTCGGAGGTGTGGTGCCCCAGCGAGTCCACCGTGCACTCGCTCGGCGCGTAGTAGTTGCAGCCACACAGCCTCGGGTTGTCCCGGAGCTGCTGCCACAGACCGCCACCGATCGCCTCGCCGCCGACCATCACCATCGACAGTTCGGTGCGTCCCTCCTCCAGGAGCCCGTACTCCATCAGCTCGGCGAAGTACGACGGGGTGACGTCGATGAAGTGCACCGACTCATCGGCGATGTAGTCGACCAGCTTCTTCGCGTTCCGTGCGACATCGGTGCTCAGTACGTGCAGCCGGTGCCCGCCGAAGAGCCACATCAACGGGTCCCACGACGCGTCGAAGGAGATCGAGGCGATCAGCGCGGAGTTCACCTGCCCCGGCTGCCGGTGGTGCTCCTCGGTGTGCAGGTAGTCCTGGTGGCTGTGGAACACATTCGCGAGGGAGCCGTGTGTCACCACGACACCCTTCGGCCGACCGGTCGAACCCGAGGTGTAGATGGTGTACACGGGGTGGTCGGGGCGGACGAGGACCTCAGGGTTGCCGGACGGCAGGCCATCGGTGTCGGGCAGCGAGGTCAGCGTCAGCAGCGGCTCCGTGGTGGCGAGCATGTACGCGACCCGGTCGGCCGGGTAGTCCGGGTCGATCGGCAGGTAGGCCGCGCCGGACTTCAGCGTGCCCAGGAGACCGATCACCATCTCCACCGAGCGCGGGATGTTCAGCGCCACCGTCCGCTCGGGCGCCGCGCCCCGGCCGATCAGATAGTGGGCCAGCCGGTTGGCCCGCTCGTTCAGCTCCTCGAAGGTGAGCGTGACGCCCTCGAAGGTCACGGCCGGCGCCTGCGGCGTCCGTCGGACCTGCTCCTCGAAGACCTGCGCCAGCAGCGGCACCGAAGTGCCGGTGGGTGTGCTGATACCCGTTCCCGCTCCGGTCAGCTGGACCAACTCCGCCTCCGGAACCATCCCGAGCGTGTGGAGGGGTGCGTCGGGGTGGGTCGCGGCGGCGGTGAGAAGGCGGGTGAGGTAGGTGGTGATGCGCTCGGCGGTGGCGCGGTCGAACAGGTCGGTGGCGTACTGGAGGCCGCCGCTGATGCCGGCGGGTGTGGTTCCGTCGCCGTGCGACTCGGCGATGTTGAACGCCAGATCGACCAGTGCGGGGGCCTCGGCGCCGAGTATGGGTTCGAGTTCGAGTCCTGGCAGTTCCAGGGTGGCGCGCGAGGTGTTGTGGTACGCGAGCATGGTTTGGAAGAGGGGGTGGCGGGTGAGGGTGCGCTGGGGGTTGAGGGCTTCGACGAGGGATTCGAAGGGGAGGTCCTGGTGGGCGTAGGCGGCGAGGTCGGTGTCGCGTACGCGGGCGAGGAGGGTGCGGAAGGTGGGGTTGCCGGTGGTGTCGGTGCGCAGGACGAGGGTGTTGACGAAGAACCCGACGAGGTCTTCGAGGGCGTCGTCGGTGCGTCCGGCGATGGGGATGCCGATGGGGATGTCGGTGCCGGCGCCGAGGCGGGTGAGGGTGGCGGCGATGGCGACCTGGAAGACCATGAACATGCTGGTGTTCGTGGACCGGGCGAGGGCCGCGAGCTGCCGGTGGGTGGTGGTGTCGATGTCGAACAGGGCCATGGCACCCTGATGCGAGGGTTCTGCGGGGCGGGGCCGGTCGAAGGGCAGGGTGAGTTCCTCGGGTGCCCCGGTGAGGTTCTGCTTCCAGTAGCCCAGCTGGCGTGCGTAGAGGGATGCGGGGTCGGCGGGGTCGCCGAGGAGGTCCTGCTGCCAGAGGGTGTAGTCGGCGTACTGGACCGGGAGGTCCTTCCACGCCGGGGCCGCACCCTTCCCCAGACGCGCCGTATACGCGTGTCCGAGGTCCTTGAGGAACGGGGCTGTGGACCAGCCGTCGGAGGCGATGTGGTGGGTGAGCACCAGCAGCACCCACTCCCCCTCCCCGGTCCGGAGCACCGTCACGCGCAGCGGGATCTCGGCCGCGAGGTCGAACACATGACGGGAGGCCTCGGCCAGCCGGCCCGCCAGTTCGTCTGCCGTGCAGGTGGTCACCTCGAACGGGACGTCCTGACCTGTCGGCCGGATGTCCTGGAACGGCTCGCCCTCCGACTCACCGAACATGGTCCGCAGGGCCTCGTGCCGGTCGGCCACATCACCGACCGCCGCCCGCAGAGCGGCCTCGTCGAGGGTGCCTGACAGACGGATGACCAACGGCATGTTGTACGCGGCACCGGCTTCGCCGTACCGGCCCAGGAACCACAGCCGACGCTGCGCGAACGACAGCGGCAGAGGCTCCGGACGCGTCCGCGTCGCGAGCGGGGCCCGTACCTCCGAGGAACCGTCCAGCCGGGACGCGAGTTCAGCGACCGTGGGCGCCTCGAACAGCACCCGGAGGTCCAGCTCCCGGCCCAGCACCGTACGGACCCGGCTGGCCAGCCGGGTCGCGAGCAGGGAGTGCCCGCCGAGGGCGAAGAAGTCGTCGTCGACTCCGACGCCCTCCACACCGAGCACATCCGCGAACAGCCCGCACAGGATCTCCTGGAGCGGCCCGCTCGGTGTCCGACCCGAACCGGCTGCCACCTCGGGCTTCGGCAGGGCCTTGCGGTCCAGCTTGCCGTTCGGGGTGAGCGGCAGCCGGTCCAGGGTGACGAACGCCGCCGGGACCATGTACTCGGGCAACACCCGCTGCACCTGCGCACGCACCTCCGCGAGCAGCGGTGCCGTGTCCACCGCGTGGTGCGGCGTGTTCGTCCACAGGCCCGGTCGGAACGTGCCGGCCGCCGTCTCCGCGACCGGCCCGTACACGCCGGACCACATCCGGTGCCCGGAGGCGCCACCGGCCGTGTCCTCGGACACGAAGACGGCGTCCAGCCGGCCGGGGCCGCCCGTCGCGGACCAGGTGACCGCCACCCGGTACCCGTACGCCGTCGCGACGGCCTCCAGCTCCCCGTGGGTCGGTACGGCCGTACGGTCCCCCGCCGCATCGTCGGCGATGTTCCCCGGCTCGGTGCCGGCGTCCAGGGCGCGCAGCGCGGCGAGATGCCCGGTGAGTCGGGCGTTGGGCACGTCGACGACCCGCAGGGTCTCCGGCCGCCGGCCGGCCAGCACGGCCGTCAGCCCGTCCACGTCGCTCAGGTCAAGGCCCCACAGCAGCTGCGGCACCGCGTCCACCGCCACCGCGTTCGCTGCTACCGCGTCCGCCGCCACCGCGTCGGCCGCCGTCGTGGCGACGGTCCCCGGGCGCAGCACGACGTCGTACCGGTAGCGGGTGAGCTCGTTGTCGTACGCGCCGTCCTTGGTCCGTACGTCCACCAGGGCCCCCGGCCCGGCGAAGCCGGTGAAGAACTCGGGGTCGACCAGCAGCTCCTGCTCCCGGGCCATGCCCTGCTCGACGGCTCGCAGCAGCGTCGCCGTGTCCGCCCCGGGCTCCGCCTGGTGCAGCGCCACGGAGGCGGCGAAGCCCCGGTGCAGACGCCGGTGGCGGACGTCCCCGATGAACACCGAACCGCCCGGTGCGAGCAGGCGGGAGACGCTCTCCAGCACCTCGGCCAGGTAGTTCCCGCTCGGGAAGTACTGGATCACCGAGTTCAGCACGATCGTGTCGAAGAAGCCCTCCGGCAGCCCGGTCACGTCGTGGGCCGGCTGGGTGCGCAGTTCCACCAGCTCGGACAGCGAGGCCACCGCGGCCACCTGCTTCCGCAGGGTGTCGATGACCACGGGCGATACGTCCGTACCCCAGTACGCCTCGCAGTGCGGGGCCACATGGGCAAGGATCAGGCCCGTGCCGACACCGATTTCGAGCACGCGGCGCGGCCGGAGCGCACGGATGCGGTCCACCGCTGCCGCCCGCCACTGCCGCATCTCGTCCGCGGGGATCGGCTCACCACCGTAACTGTCGTTCCAGATGCCGAAGTCCTCGCCCAGCACGGTCGACGCCGGGTTTCCGTAGTACGCGTCGTACGCGGCGGACCAGTTCTCGACCTGCTGCCGCTCCTGTGCCTGGTCGCGCTCGCGCCGGCGCGGTACCACGTACGCCGTGATGCGCTTGTCCCCGTCCTGGTCCTCGCGAACCACCACGGCGCTCTGCTCGACCAGCCCGGAGCCCGACAGCACGGACTCGATCTCGCCCAGCTCGATGCGGTGGCCCCGTACCTTGACCTGGTGGTCGGTGCGCCCGAGGTACTCCAGCCTGCCGTCGGCGCGCCACCGCACCAGGTCGCCGGTGCGGTACATGCGCGAGCCGAGGGGGCCGAAGGGGTCGGCGAGGAACCGCTCCGAGGTCAGGTCCGGGCGCTGGTGGTAGCCGCGTGCGACATGTGCGCCCGCGATGTAGAGCTCTCCCGAGACGCCCACCGGGACCGGGTGCAGCGACCGGTCGAGGACATAGACGCGGTTATTGGCCAGCGGTGTGCCGATGGGCACGGCAACCGAGCCCTCGCCCTCGTCGGTCACACGGTCCGCCGTCGCCCAGATGGTGGTCTCCGTCGGGCCGTACACATTGAGTACGTCGCCGTCGCCCGCCGTGTGGAGTTCGTTGGCGAGGGCGGGGGGCAGGGCTTCGCCGCCGGTGAGTTTGCGCAGGCCGTGGAGGGTGTGGGGGGCGTGGGTGGTGAGCATCTGCCAGGTGGTGGGGGTGGCCTGCATGACGGTGACGTGGTGGGTGGTGATCAGGCGGGCCAGTGCGGCGGGGTCCTTGGCCTCCTCGGTGGCGGCGAGGACCACCCGGGCGCCCTGCGTCAGCGGACCGAACAACTCCAGGTGCGCGATGTCGAAGGCGACCGTGGTGACCGCCAGCCAGTTGTCGGTGGGGGTGAGGGGGATGCGCTGCTGGATGGCGGTGAGGAGGTTGGCGAGGTTGGCGTGGGTGACGACGACGCCCTTGGGGCGGCCGGTGGAGCCGGAGGTGTAGATGACGTACGCCGGGTCCGCCGGCAGCGGGACCCCGGCCGGGGCCACAGCCGGGGCCGGGGCGGTGTCCGGTGCCGGGGCCGGTGTCGTCTGCTGGGGCAGGTGGTCGGTGTTGTCGGGGTTGTCGAGGAGGAGGTGGGTGGGGCCGTTCGGGCCGGTGGGCGGGAGGATGCCGCTGTCGTGGATCTCGCGGCAGGTGAGGACGGCCTGTGGTGCGGCGTCGGTGAACACGGCCGCGATCCGTTCGGCCGGGTAGCCGGGGTCGACCGGTACGTAGGCGGCGCCGGACTTCAGTACGGCCAGCAGGGCCACCAGCAGTTCGGGTGAGCGGGGCAGGGCCACCGCGACCAGGCGTTCGGGGCCGGCGCCGAGCGCGGTCAGGTGCCGGGCCAGCTGGGCGGAGCGTTCCGCCAGCTCCCCGTAGGTCAGCTCACGGCCGCCGCAGGAGACCGCGACCGCGTCCGGCGCCGCCGCCGCACACGCCTCGAACCGCTCGACCACCGACCCGGCGGCATCCTCCACCGCCGTGTCGTTCCAGCCCACCAGCACCGACGACCGCTCCACCGGCGTCAACACATCAAGACCGTCCAGGCGGGTCCCGGGAGCCTCGGCCACCGTGCTCAGGACGTGGACCAGGCGCTCGGCCATGGCCTCGACCGTGGCGGCGTCGAACAGGTCGGAGCGGTAGTCCAGGCTGCCCTCCAGGCCCTCGTGGTCACCGGCCTGCCCGCGACGCTCGCTGATCGCCAGCGAGAGGTCGAACTTCGACACCGTGAAGTCCAGCGGTTCGGGGCTCACGCGGAGTCCGGAGAGCGTCAACGACGCCCGGGCGTTGTTCTGGAACATGATCATGATCTGGAACAGCGGGTGCCGGTCGAGGGACCGCTCCGGGTTGAGCACCTCCACCAGCCGCTCGAACGGCAGGTCCTGGTGCGCGTACGCGGCGAGATCGGACTCCCTTACCCGGGCCAGCAGTTCGGTGAACGTCGGGTTCCCGGAGAGGTCCGTGCGCAGCACGAGCGTGTTGACGAAGAAGCCGACGAGATCGTTCAGGGCCTCGTCGCTCCGGCCGGCGACCGGGGTGCCGATGGGGATGTCCGTGCCCCCGCCGAGCTTGCCCAGCAGGACGGCGAAAGCGGCCTGCACCACCATGAACATGCTGGTGCCGCTCTTGCGTGCCAGGGCATCCAACTGCTCGTGCAGGTGGGCGGGGACACGCAGCGGAACCGAGCCGGCCCGGTCGTACGAGATGCTCCCGCCCCGGCGGTCCACGGGCAGGTCGATCCCGCCGGGAATCCCGTCCAGCTCCCGCTTCCAGAACTCCAGCTGCGCGGCGGCGAGGCTGTCGGGGTCGTCCTCGCTGCCCAGGAGCGTGCGCTGCCACAGTGCGTAGTCGACGTACTGGGCGGGCAGCGGCTGCCAGGCAGGTTCGCGGCCGTCGGCGCGGGCGGCGTAGGCCGTGGACAGGTCCCGGGCGAGCGGTGCCATGGACCATCCGTCGGCGGCGATGTGGTGGACGACCAGCAGGAGGACGGCCTCCGAGGCTCCGGTGGTGAACAGCCGGGCGCGGACGGGTAGGTCGACGCCCAGATCGAATCCGCCCCGGGCCTCCGCCGCGAGCGCCGCGGACAGCTCCTCCTCGGAGACCGGTGTCACCGGGAGTGTCGCGGCGACGTCGGGCAGGACGTGCTGCCGGGGATGTCCGTCGGTCTGCGGGAACAGCGTGCGCAGGCTTTCGTGCCGCATGAGTACGTCACCCACGGCTGCCCGCAGTGCCTCGACGTCCAGGTCGCCGCTCAACCGCAGTGCCAGCGGAACGTTGTAGGTGGCACTGGTGCGGTCCAGCTGGTTGAGGAACCACAGCCGCTGCTGGGCGAAGGAGAGCGGCGGCGCGGCCGGGCGGTCGGCGACGACCACGGCGGGGCGGGTCGTCCCGGTGTCCGTCGCGGACTCGGCGAGCAGGTGCGCCAGCGCGGCGACGGTCGGACGCTCGAACACCGCGCGGATGGACAGGTCCGCCCGCAGTACGGAGCGGATCTGGCTGGTCAGCCGGGTGGCGAGGAGGGAGTGGCCGCCGAGGGCGAAAAAGTCGTCGTCGATGCCCACGGTGGGCAGGCCGAGGACATCGGCGAACAGGCCGCAGAGGATCTCCTCCTGCGGTGTACGGGGAGCGCGGCCCTGGCCGCCGGCCAGCTCGGGGGCGGGCAGGGCCTTCGTGTCCAGCTTGCCGTTCGACGTGAGCGGCAGTTCGTCCAGCGCGACGAACGCGGACGGAACCATGTACTCGGGCAGGAAGTCCTGCGCGTGCTCCCGCAGTCGCGCCAGGTCCACGGCCGCGGCCCGGTCGACCGACACCACGTAGGCCGTCAGCCGCTTGTCGCCCGGCTGGTCCTCCCGCACGATCACCGCGGTCTGCTCGACGCCGTCGTAGGACATCAGGGCGGCGCTCACCTCGCCGAGCTCGATCCGGAAGCCGCGGACCTTCACCTGGTCGTCGACGCGTGAGACGAATTCCAGGACGCCGTCGGCGTTCCAGCGCATCAGGTCACCGGTGCGGTACATGCGCGTGCCGGGCTCGCCGAACGGGTCGGCGACGAAGCGTTCGGACGTGAGGTCCGGACGGCCGGTGTACCCGCGTGCCAGCAGGTCGCCGGCGATGTAGACCTCGCCCGCGATGCCGATGGCGGACGGTCGCAGGTGCTTGTCGAGGACATACATCCGGACGCCGTCCATGGGGCGGCCGATCACCACGACACCATCCTCGATGGGGTCGTTGGGGTTGATTTGGTGGGTGGTGCAGCCGACGGTGGTTTCGGTGGGTCCGTATTCGTTGAGGATGGTGACGTTGGGGTGGTTTT
>NZ_JBEPCY010000033.1:0-89025 GCF_040299965.1 Streptomyces sp. NPDC000594
GCACGTCTCGAAGTCGATGAACAGCGGGCCGTTCTCGGTGGTGAGCACATTGCCCGGATGCGGCTCACCGTGCAGCAGCTGTTCCGCGGCGCCCCGGTCCTCGACCGCTCGTCGCAGGCTTCCCAGTCTGCCGCCGAGGAACACGCGGTCGGCGTCGGTCAGCTCCGGCGAGCGATCCGGGTCGGCGACGACGTCCTGCGCCTCCGCGACGCGTTCCGTGAACCGGGGGCTCGGTACGTCGACCTCCCGCATACCGGCGTGCAGCCGCTCCAGCGCGTGGGCGTAGTCGGCCGGTGGGATGCGCGGTGTCACGGGTGCGTAGTACGTCCACAGCGTCACGCCGAAGCCGTCGCGCGTTACACACGGGGTTCCGCCCGGGGATCCAGCAGGCCCGTCGTGCAGCCGGCCCGGGCGAGCCGCTGGGCCAGCTCGACTTCGAACCGCGCGGCCCCGTGCCCGGCGGGCGTGACCCGGGCGAGGACATCGCACGGCGTCAGCCGCAGCGCCCCCCTGTTGGATTCGTGGAGGACGGCCGCGCCGTCGGCTGGTAGTCCGAGCGATGCAGCGACCGACGTCGCGGCAGTGATTGCGCGGGTGATGTCGGTCATGTCCACCGTCCGATCCCGGCACGGACGGGTGAGGGCGGCAGCGATCGAACCGGCCAAATCCGCCCCATGCGCCCCTTTCTCATCGCCCGTCCCTCATTCCCCGACGATCGTCCCCAGACTCTGGTTCCCCGGCTCTCACTCCCCGACCCGGATGCCCTTCGGTCCGAACCCGGCGAGGATCCTGGCGACTTCCTCGTCTTCGACGCCTTCGACATGGAGGAGATCCACGTACAGGTCGAGATGGGCGTACCGCGACGCGAGGCCGGCCAGTGCGGCCGACGGGTCGCCCCCGCACTCCTCGCCCTCGATCACCAGCTCGCCGACGCGCACCTCCGTGAGCCGGGCGAGGACCGAGGAGTCCGCGAGGACCGACAGCACCTCGTGCACAGGGGCGTCGAACTCCGCTCCGCTGAGGTCCAGCCGCCTGAGACCGGGGTACTGGTCCGCCGTCAGCTCGTCGAGCTGCTCGATCGAGGGGCAGCAGCCGAAGACGTCGCTGCCGATCTCCACCTCCAGCGACTCCACGCCGGATGTCCATCCCAGACCGAAGAGAGAGCCGTCGGAGATCACCGAACCCCGGATCCGCAGCCGGGCCGGGCCGTCGAGACGGACGAAGTGGAAGAGGAACGCGCCTTCGATCTCCACGCTGCGCAGAGCCGGAAGCGAACCCCATATGTCGGTCTGGACAAGACCCCGGTCGTGGTGGTTCAGTGGCTGGATCCTGCTGCCCGCCGACCCCTCGCTGTGCTCGAACAGATACGTGAAGTCGTAGCCGAAGTACAGGTGCTCCAGACGGGGGCGTTCCCGGGCGGCCAGCGAGAGAGCCGCCCGCTCGGCGGAGTGGTGGTAGTCGGTGAGGTGGAGTTCGAGGGAGCGCAGCCGCCGGGCGGCCGGGTGGGAGAGAAGGGCGTCGATCAGCGCGCCCTCCCACCGCTCGGGGTCCGCAGGATCGGTCGTTGCGGTGTGCGCGTGGTCCGCAGGCAGCCGTCCCACCAGCTCGCCCCTGTCCGACCGGGTGTCGGCGGCCAGCCGGAACCGGGCCTCGTCGATGAAGCCCCGGCTCCAAGTGAACTCCCAGGAACCGTCCGCCCGCAGCCCGTCAAGACCCAGCCGCCGTTCGACCTCCCGGTACGCCTCGGCCGCCCGGGCCGGATCCCCGCCCCGGGTCTCGCCGTGGTGCTCCAGCCGGATTGCCTCACCCCGCAGGTCGCCCGCCTTGGTCAGCTGATCGGCGTAGGCGAGCCACGCTTTCCAGCCGTTCGTCCCTGGTACGGCAGCGGTGTCGTGAAAGTCCATGTCTTCCCCCGGGTGTTGGCGAAAAAGGTCGGGACGGACGCAGGCGATCACCGTCGCCGTCGTCGGCAGCGGCATCGTAGACCGGACCGGTGACAGTGCCTCGTCCCCCGCCTGAACCTCAGCCTTCGCCGACCCGACCCGACCCGACCCGAGCTGGCCCGGCACCGGGCCACATACCGGGTGACAGCGTCGAGCTGCCGGGTGGCAACGGACAGGGTATCCACCGGCCCCTGCCGGACAAGGCCATCGAACTCTGCTGGATCCATACCGCGATCGCAGGCGCACACCATCCAAACCACGCCCCACCGACCCCGGCGCGTAACGGCCCACCAAAGGCACACACAGAACAAGCGCCCCCATGCCCACATCATCGCGCTCTACGCCCAGCCACACCCACCCGCTTGCCCAGTCCCAAGGCCTTTCTGATGACGGACGGTTGACTGTTACATCCGGTCACACTCCATCGCAGCTGGCCTCGAATGAAGAGCCACCCCTGCGTGGGCGGGGCGGATGCGTGGAAGTGGACCGCCCCGCGCTTCTGGAACAGCCACCCCCTGCGTGGGCGGGGCGGATACTTCGTGACCTGGGTTGTTGTCACGTGATCATGCTGTTTTCCTTTACCTGCAGTCGTGTGAGCGCTTCACCGTGAGTGTCAGCTGAGCGGCAGCGTATCTGTCGGCACTGGGCCGGCGCCCCTCGTTCGCCGGAACCAACTGGAGCAGTTGGCTCCGGAGCCTCGTACTCGATCACGCATCGCGACCCTGCCCTCGCGGACGAGGTTCACAGCACCCAGCCTGGATATGCGATCACCGCCTCGGTGGAGTCGCCGTCCAGCGGACGCGCGGCGAGCTTGGACAGCCACTCCGTCCACGACGCGGACCCGGTCCACTCAGTCCGGACGGCGGCCTGCCCGCGAAGCTGCTCCAGCCGTATACCCAGGAGGTGCTGCGCAGTGCGCTCCCGGGCCGCCTCAGCGGCCTTGGTCACCGCCGCAACGGCGACCGCACCGGTCGGACTGTGCCAGTTCTGCTCGGGTCGGTATGCCCGACGCGCCTCGTCTTCGGTATTCCGCGGTGTGGCCCAGCCACCCGAGCGCGCTGTGCGGCACTCCGGGAGTCTGGAACACGGCGAGGTCGACGCCGCTCGGCTCCGACTTGGTGGTCATGTGATCACCGCCCCGGTGGCGTTGCCTTCCAGAGGACGTACGGCGGGGCCGCGGAGCCGGGTCCGCCCACGAAGCGGACTCTGCCTGCTCGGTCGGGGCGGTGGCCTGTTCGCGCAGCTGCTGCAGTCGCGTCGCGAGCAGGTACTCGGGCAGCGCGCCCCGGGCGGTTTCGGCGGCCTTCGTCGCGGCGGCGACGGCGTCCGCGCCGGTCGGGTTGGGTGGGGCATGGGCGGGCGTTCGGCCGTGGTGACGGCGGCGGTGCTGGCGGGGGTGCTGGTGCTCGCGGGGTGTGGTGACGGGTCCAGGACTGACCCGGAGACGAAGAAGATGACCGCGTCCTCCGTGCCTGCCGCGAAGAAGGCGTCCGGAAAGCCGGCAGGGAAGGGCCTGAGGACCAGCGAGGAGGTCGCGGAGGACTTCCGTACCGCCTCGATCGGGGTCGGCGTCGGCTACACCGCCATGGACGCTCCCCCGGCCTGGAGCACTGTCAGGTGGCCGGGATTGTCCCGGACCAGAAGGCCGCAGGGCAGGGCCAGGTGAGGCGCGTCATGGACGGGCTCGGGGAACTGGGCTGGGTACCGGCGGGCAAGGGCGGCGTCAGGGAGGGCGACGGGATCACCTGGGCCGAACTGCGCATGGGTCCCTGGAAGGTCGAGGTGGCAGGGGGCGAGTACTCCGAGGAGGTCGGCAGGGAGTACTCCGCCAACTCCGGGCTGGCGTTCGACGCGGTCGGCGACTGTGATGCGAAGCCGAAGCCCTCGCCCGGCGGCACGGGAGCGGAGAAGCCGGGCGAGAAGCCCCGGGAGCAGATGACACGGGATCCCGCGCGGCGCTGAAGGGCCTCGGCATGGACTTCATGCTCCAGGGCCCTCCGTTCGGATCCGACTGCGAGGTGAGCGTGGTGGTTCCCGTCGTGGCGCTCCCCGGCCGAAGGCGGAACTGCGGGAGATCGTCGTCCGGCTGGGGGAACGCGGCTGGAAGGACGACACCGAAGTGGGGATCGAAGCTGGCGAAGACGGCACGCTGGCGATGGTGCTCGACCACGGGGACTGGGCCGTCGTCATCGGCACCGGACCGCTTCCCGAGGGCACGGACGCCGGTGGCCTGAAGCTCGCCATCCGCGTCGGCGCCCTGGACCATTGCGTCGACGGAGTGCTCTGAGACGGCGGGCGGTCCGGACCCGTTCCGCCACGAGATGACGCCCGGCCGGTGCGAGCGGCGGCCGACGGGGCCCCGGGCCGATCGGCGCCGCTCCCCGGCCCGGGGCCGTGTCCCGGGTGTCCGGTACGACACCACCGGCCGCGGCGGACTCCGGGCCGTGATCTCACCTCCGTACCCGCACATCCGGACTCCCCGGAGGGCTCAGCGGGCGGTCGTGCAGCTGGTGTGGGTGCGGTTCATCCTCTGCCGCCCGGCCGCGATCGGGGCGAGCAGCCGGTCCGGGATCCCGTAGCCATTGCGGATCCGACAGAAGAGCTGCTTGGGATGCAGAGGATGTCCTCGACCTGCCAGGCGGGCAGATCGAGGAAGGCGGATGGCAGCTCGTCGACGGCGACGGTGGCCCTGCTGTGGTCCGCGGGAGGGCCGAGTTTCGGATAGCCCCGCGCGGCGCCGGAGTGCAGCCAGACCTCGGCAGGCTCGATGCCGCGGTGCCGGGCCAGCGTCAGCGCGGCGTCCACGCGCCCCAGGGCGGCGGGCCCCGGTGGCGTTCCGGGGCCCGCCGGGGTAGGGCGCGGGCCGGTCGCCCCAGCGGCGGCGGCAGCGGCCGGTGGACGGTCAGATACGGACGCGGGAGGCGGGGTGGCCGGTGCCGGTGGCGATGACGCCCCGGTTGGTCCACCGCACGGATTCCTCGGGGCCGGTGGTCCTCTCGTAGGCGGTCAGGGCGCCGTCGGGGGCGAGGGTGAGATAGTCGGCCTTGGTGTCGCCGATGACATCCGCGAAGCGGACCTGGGCCCCGGTCCACTGGGTGGAGCCGGTGGCCACGTAGCCCTGGTAGTACCACTTGAGGGTGCCATTGGCCGTGGTGGTGTTGGTGTAGCCCTGGACGGCGCCGTTGTCGGAGACGATGAGGTAGTCGGCCTTGGCGTCGCCGGCGATGTCGGCGAAGCGGACGTCCTCGGCGGTCCACCGCGCGGAGCCGGTGGCCACGGTGCCCTGGTCGTTCCACTTGACCGTGCCGTCGGCCGCGGTCGTGTGGATGAACGCGCGTACCCCGCCGCGTTCGGAGACGATGAGGTAGTCGGCCTTCGCGTCGCCGCCGATGTCGGCGAAACGGACCTGACCGCTGTTCCAGGCGGCGGAGCCGGCCGCGATAGTGCCGATGTCGCGCCAGCCGCCCCGCCCGTCGCCGCCCGTGTTCACGAACGCGCGCACCGAGCCGTTGGCGCCCAGGACGAGGTAGTCGGCCCGGCTGTCGCCGCCGATGTCGGCGAAACGGACCTGGTCACCGCTCCAGGCGGACGAGCCCGCCGCGATGGTGCCGTGGTCGGCCCACTTCACCGTACCGTCGGCGGCCGTGGAGCTGGTCCAGGCGCGGACGGCACCGTTGTCCTGGACGACGAGGTAGTCCGAGCGGCCGTCGCCGTTGATGTCGGTGTGGTGATCACCGGCCACAGTCGGGGAGCCGGTGCCGGGCGGTGCCGGCTTGACGGTGACGTTGTCGTCGATCCACTTCTTGCCCGCTGCATCGGCGATCCCGCCGTGGAAGGCGCCCGCCATCTTCCGGTAACCGTTGTCGTTGGGGTGCAGATGGTCGTCGAGGTCCGCCACGGTCAGCGTGCCCATGCTGACCTGGGTGATGCGGTAGCCGCGCTGGGCGCGGTCGGCGACGATGCCGGGGATGGCCCGGTTGTAGGCGTTCACCCTCGCCTGCACCGTACGGTCGGCCGCCGGTACGAGGGAGGCGACCACGATCGCCGTCCGGGGCGAGGAGGTGTGGATCTGGTCGATCAGCCCCGCCAGCCGCTGCGGGGCCGTGTCCACCTGGTGGTTGCGGTTCATGTCGTTGGTGCCGATGTGCAGCAGGACCAGATTCGGCTTCGAATCGGCCATCCAGCGTTCGACGTTCGCGGAGATCTGGTCGATGCGCCACCCGGAGTGGCCCTCGTGGCGGGTACCGTCCGCGTCCCGCATCGAGCCGACGAACTGCACATCGGGGGCATCCTGGGCCAGCATCCGCGCCAGCGCGGGCCGGTATCCGGTACGAGCGCCGCTGCCCACTCCCAGGGTGATGGAGTCGCCCAGCGGCATCACCGCCAGCCTCCTCAATTCGGTTTTGTCAGGTGCGTTCGCCACATCGAAGCGGGTGGTGTGGCCCCGGGCGACGGTGAAACCGGTCCCCTGGACGGGAGAGGTGTCGGTCGCATGTCCCAGGTGTCTGCCCGAGACGACGTTCCGGATGTGCTCTCCCACGTACTGCCACGACATCAACCGCACCTCCGAGTCGGGAGTGGCGGCGGTCGGACAGGGCTTGGTCAGGGCCGACAGGGGGAAGAGTGAAACCGGCTGCGCGGTCAGGCACGCCTCTGTCGACCGGTTCACCAGATACATGCTGCCCGGGGATCTGGACGGGCGGAGGACCCATTTCTCGTTCTGGTTGGATTCATACTGGTTCGAGCGGCCTTCGGTGGCAGCGAACCGGTCGTCCTGCAGAAAACGATGGGTGTCGTCATTGCTGAGCGCGATCGACTTTTCCGTACCCACCGGGAATCCGGCGGTGCTCCGGTGCTCCGGACTCACCTTGTATATCGACCAGGAGTCGTTCTCGGGCTCCGTGGGCTCGGGCTTGTGCATCCACAGACCGCCGCTCTTCGCCACGGTGAGGCGCTGGCCATGCACATTGCGCAGGGTGTTGCCGTCGACGCGCCACAGAAAGGTCTCCGACTGCGCGCCGGCGGATGAACTCGCGCCGGTCCCCGCTCGGGCCGGTCCTGCACAGGGGGTGACTCCCACCATCTGGTTCCCCGACCCCAGGCACCCCGGGATGCCCATGCTCTCCAGTTCGAAGTAGCGCATTCCCCCGATCCACCTGTGGTTGCGCTGGTTGAAGATCTGGGCCGGCTCATGAGTGAAGTCCGTCAGGATGGGATTGCGGGTCAATCCGTTCTCGGTGAGCGCCGTCCCGTTCTGGTTGTTCTGGATGACAACAGGCTGCTCGACCGGCTCCGCGCCGCCCTGTGCGTTACCGAAGTAGACCGTCGCGTGATCGGCGGAGCTTCCCCAGCTCGTCCGGACACGACTCCAGTTGTCATTGGGGTCGTTCGTGACCATGTAGTCCAGGGTGCGCCCCGAGATCTGCGTGGGCAGCTGGCGGCCATCCGCGTCGACCGGTTCGAAGACAGCGGCCCCGAGGTCACGGATCTGCCGGTTGTTCCGCATGCCGTCCGGCTCCCGGTTGAAGTCGCCGATGACGGCCCACCTCCACCCCGGCCCCTCATTCCCGACCGCCTGCGCTATCGCGTCGACCATCGCCGGAGCGGGGTTGTTGTCGTACGCGGACGCATGGAAGGACGCGTAGGCCATCTCGTGGTCCCGGTCGAGGACGACAAGGGCGTTGCGACTGCTTCCGGCGGACTGCACGTTCAGGGCACCCCAGGCACGGGTACGGGTGATCACCGCGACGGGATGGTTCGTGGTCCGCAGCGCGTAGACATAGACATCGATCCCCCTGAAGGCCGTTCCCGTGCGCCAGTGATACTCACCGACTCCGGCGGGCAGAGCGGGAAGCCCCGAGCCGACGCTGCGGCTGAGCTGTGTGAAGGCTCCGGGAGCGGCAGCCGGCGGGCGTGGGATCCACCCCTGGACGGGATCCACATCGTGCGGCACCTCTTGCAGGGCCACCACATGGTTGTTCTCCGCCAGGGCCCTGATGGTCGAACTCCAGACCTCACCCCGGCCCTGCATGTTCTGCGTGGCCACCCAGGTGTTCTCCGGCTGCGGTAGCGCCGAGGCGGGTGCGGGAAGCGCGATGACGGTGGCCAGACCGCCCAACAGGGCCAGTACACAGCCGAGGGCAGACGACCGGCGGCGCGCCTTCGCTCCAGGCGACGGCGCGGGGCGACGGGACGGCACACCCCGCTCCCGCCGGAGCCGAAAGCGCCCGGGGCCGGTCACCCGGGCAGGAGACGATATACGTCTGAATCTTGGACAGAATCGCAACGAAGCACCTTCACTCGGGCCCACGGCATGGAAGGGCGGCGCCCTTGAGCGACGGGCGGGCCCGCCGGAGGCACACGTTTTCCGCACCGAGTCAACCAGCGATACCCCGCTGGGCCCAGGCAGAACGACCGGCAGAAGTATGCCGCAGGACGCCCATGCATCCCGGCCGCACTCCGGGGCCGTCCCGGGCGGAGACTATCCTCTATACATAGTCGGATTCACGAAATGTTACGACTGGAGGTCCGGCTTTCCGGTCGCCTCGTCTCAGGACCGGTGCTGGACCGGCCGCGCGAAGCCCACTTCCCTGTCGGCCCGCTGCCCCAGCCGGTGCTGTCGAGGCCTCGGGGCTGGTAGACGTGGCCGCGCCGGGTGACACTCGCAGACACCGCAGCGGGGAAGGGGCGGGCATGGGCCCTGGCACCTCCCCGGAACGGGTCCACCCGCCGCGCGTCCTGTCCTGGCTCGACCACCGCCTCAACCGCTGGCCGAACACAGCAAACCCCCACCTGCCGATCACCCAGAAGACCGCCGTCGAACTCGGCCCGGCCAGAAAACTCTGGACCACCCGCGCGACCCGCAACCTCACCGCCACCCTCGAACGACTCCGCGTCGACCGCCAGCTCGAAGAGGCGTTTTACGCTTGACCTGTGGAGTCCCGTGCGGAGGAACCGGGCGACCGCCTGGGCCGGCTGGGCCAGCACGTACCCGGTGATCACCCGCAGTGACCGTCGGGAACGGCTCGGTCAGCGCCTCACACCACCGATGCCCGGAAAGGATCAGTGGGAACGATCTCCGTGTCGTCGAAGAGCTGCTCCATTGCCTCGTGACCCTCGCGCCTGCGGAACTCGACCGAGGTGGTGTGGAGGAGACGACCTCTGGGCGGGGTGGGGTGGGTGTTCAGGCTGGTGTGGAACCGACGGTGAGTACCTTGATCGCGATGCGGGTGCCGTCGATCTCGTAGGTGGCTCGGAAGTCGCCGATACGCAATCGGCGAAGGCTGGTCCCGCCGAGTTTGGTGCTGGTGGGCGGTTCGGGGTCGTCGCCGAGGGCATTCACCGCGCGGATGAACGGCTTCACCGTGTCCCCGTACTTGGCGCGAAGTCGTTTGAGGCCCTCGGAGGCGGCGTGTTCCCAGATGACCGTGTGACTCACGAAGCCGCCCCTGTGATCATCCGTTCGATCTCGGCCGGTGTGTAGGCCGGGCCGCCCTGGCCGCGGACGTGCAGGGCGACAGCGAGGTCCGCGAACTCGAGGGCGAGTTCCTGGCTGTCCTCGTCGAGCGCGCTGTCGGCCAGTGCCTGGGTCCACCAGTGGTCGAGGAACACGTCGAAAGCGGCGCCCCGGTCCAGGGCGCCGAGCTCCCGGTCGAACTCGGCATGCCGGCCGGGGCGCACCGCCGAGCGCACGGCCCCGACGGTACGGGGAATGATCTCACCGCTGTAGCCGGTGGCCTCCCTCGCTTCCTCCAGTGCGCCCGCCCAGTCGAGTTCCGCCATGTCCGTACTCCTCTCACACCAGCACCACGCTATCGCCCCGCCCGGCACCTGGTGGGAAGTACACAGCACGGACAGAACCATCCAGATAGACCACCAGACCAACCGAACGAAAGACCGAAAGCCGCACTGCCCCGCACGGGCAGGGAAGACTACCGCCCGGTCATCGTCGATCCGGACGGGCCCGGACGACCCCTGCGCGGGCGGGGCAGATCGTGACCGTGGCGGCCACGTCGGCCTGGAGCAGGGACGACCCCTGCGCGGGCGGGGCGGATCTCAGTCCCAGTCCTGGGCTGTGCGGGGGTGTGCCCCGACCCGCTCGGAGGCCTCCCGCCTGGAGACGCCTCGGGCCCGCAGCTTCAGGTACTCCTCGCGCCCGGGTTGGCCCAGGTGTCCGTAGGTGACACCGGCCTTGCGGGCCAGCGTGAACGCCGTGTTCAGGTTCAGCCCCAGCTCACGTGCTACGGGGGAGACGCTTCCCACGGCATCAAGCCGTTCGAAGAACGGCCTCTTCAACTCCGGATCGAGCCTCTTGCCGCCCACGGTCCTCGCAACTCCCATGATCATGAGTGTTGCGAGGACCGCTAGAACCTACTCCCGGAGCGGTGGGGCCTCCCTCTTTTTCCTGGGGTGGTTACTTGCCGAGGTAGGCGTCGTAGACGGTCACGCTCGCCTTTCCGCCCTGCCGGTCGGTGACCTCGCCGCGCAGCGCGAGGGACTTCCCCTTGGCCGGGTTCTTGATCGTGATCTTGCCCTTGGTGACGGTGACCTTCTTCCAGGTCTTGCCGCCGTCGTAGGAGACGGAGACCGTGAGGGACTTCAGCCCCTTACCGGATGCCGGGCCCTGGACGGTCACCGGGAAGGTGACCTTCCGGCCCGCCGGGGCGGTGCCGTCGAGGGCGACCTCCGCGCCGAACCGGACGGTGGAGAGCGCCGTACGGGACATCTCGTCCGTCGTCGGCTTCTTGCTGCGGAAGGTCCACGAGCCGTCTATCCGGGTGCCGACGACGGACACCTTCGGGCTCCGCTTCACCGAGGTGGCGAGGGTGTACACGGCCTCTTCCGGGCCCACCGTGAAGACCTCCGTGCCCGCCAGCGGGTCCTTGTTCTCCCCGATGAGGGTGGTGCCCCGGTGGAGGGTGGTCTTCGCCGAGGTGTGGGGGGAGTCCACGTCGTTGCCCCGGCCGTCGGAGAAGAGCGCCATATCGGCCCCGAGGGTGTTCTTCTGGCGGAAGACCCCGGTCGACTGGTGCGGGAAGGCGCCGCTCTCCCCGTACGACAGCGGGGAATGGACGGCGGTGCCGAGGGTCACCCGGTGCTTGCCGCCCTTGCGGAAGTCCCGTACCGGGCTGGTGTGCTGGATCTCCCACTCGCCCTTGGCGCCCCGCTGCCATGCTCCCACCGACCAGGCGTTGACCTTGGTCCTGTCCGTGGTGGCCAGGTAGTGGGTCCGGCTGCCGGGGAGGGCGTAGGTGTGCCGGGAGGCGGCGAGGCTGAGTTCCAGGGGGCTCATCACCGAGGAGCTGCCCCGCTTGTTCTTGGCGGAGGCGCCCATGTCCACGGTGACCTCGGCGAAGTCGCCCTTGGCGAACTTCTTGGCGAAGCCGGTGGCGAGCCGGTCGACCCGGCCGCCGGCGATGGCGTTGTACTGGGCGGCGGCGCCGCGCTCCCACTGGCCGGAGAAGGTCTCCTTGAGGGTGACGCCGGTGGGCCGCTTCGGGCCGAGCTGGGCGACGCGGAAGCCGTCGAGATCGCCGAGGAAGTAGCCGAAGGAGATGGGCCGTTCACCGTTGTCGGCGCTGGTCTCCCCCCCGGCGGCGGTCAGCTTGGCCCGGGTGTCCGGAATGCTCAGGGTGACGGGCTTGGTGGTCCGGGAGTCGACGGTGAGGGTGGTGTTCTTCGTCAGCGCCAGCCGGGGGTTGATCAGCCGGTCGTACCCGTCGTCCCCCGTCTCGGTCGAGCGGCTGGATTCAAGGAAGTAGTCGCCCTTCGGCAGCCGCAGGGTGGCGGTGGACCGGCCCGAGACCTCGTCGAAGAAGCCCCTGCCGCCGGAGGTCTGGAAGAGGAAGGAGCCGAAGTCCTTGCTGGGCTTTCCGTCCCGGCCCAGGTAGTTGAAGGTGAGGTCGTAGGACTCGACCTCGCGGTCCACGGCGGCGGTGGTCCGCACGGTCCCGCCGTCCCCGGACGCGGTGACGGTGGCGGTGTAGAGGCCGTTGACGGAGCCGCCGAGGGTGGTGTCCACGGTGAGCGGGACGGTGGCGGTGCCGCCCGCGGGGACGGTGACCTGGTCGGCGCCGAGGGCGAAGAAGCCCCCGGGGGCGGCCTTGCCCTTCGGGTTGAGGCCCTTGACCGCCAGATCGAGGGTGACGTCCCGGTCGCCGAGGTTGCGGTAGGTGATCTCCTTGGTGATCTTCTGGTCGTCGGCGTGCGGCCACTGCTGGAGACCGAAGGAGAGCGTGTTCTGGTCCGAGACCACCGTCTGCTCCAGGGCGCGGTCGACGGCGATCCGGCCGGTGCCCTGCTGGAAGACGGTGTAGCCGCCGTCCTTCGCGGAGGCGGCCAGGACCGCCTTGATCCGCTCACCGTTCCAGTCCGGGTTGCGCTGCTTCAGCAGGGCGGCGGCCCCGGCCGCGTGCGGGGCGGCCATGGAGGTGCCGGAGACCGTGACATACCCGGCGGGCTTCTCGCCGACCTCCCGGGCGATGGTGCTGCCGGGCGCGGAGGCCGCGGTGATGTCCACGCCGGGGGCGGTGACATCGGGCTTGATCCCGCCGTCGCCGGTCCTCGGGCCGATGCTGGAGAAGTCGGCGATCTTGTCGGCGTCGTCGACGGCGCCGACGGTCAGGGCGGCGTCCGCGCTGCCCGGGGAGCCGACGGTACGGGCGCCGGGACCCTGATTGCCCGCGGAGACGGCGAAGAGGACGCCCTTCTCCTCGGAGACCTTGTTGATCTGGGACTCCAGCGGGTCCAGACCGGGTTCATCACGGCCGCCGAGGCTCATATTGATGACATCGGCGCCCTGGGCGACCGCCCATTCGATGCCCGCGAGCACGCTGGATTCGGTGCCGCCGCCTCTGTCGCTCAGCACCTTGCCGTTGAGGATCTTGGCGCCGGGGGCGACACCGCGGTAGGTGCCGCCGTTCTTGGCGCCGGTGCCCGCGGCGGTGGCGGCCACATGGGTGCCATGGCCCCGCCGGTCGGCGGTGCCGGACGAGGCGGAGAAGTTCTTCGCCCCGATGACCTGGCCCTTGAGATCGGGGTGGTTGGCGTCGACGCCGGTGTCGAGGACGGCGATGGTGACGCCCTTGCCGTCGTAACCGGCCTCCCAGGCCTTGGGGGCGCCGATCTGGCCGGTGCTCTTGTCGAGGTCGGCGGTGCGGACCCCGTCCAGCCAGATCCGTTCGATCCCGGGAACGGCGGTACGGGTGGCCCGTGCGTCGGCGGTACGGGTGAGAGCGGCCCACAGCGCGCCCGGATCCCGCTCCGGAACGGTCACCGCGTCCGCGTTCAGCGACGGCAGGGAACGCTCCACGGCCGTGTCGGCACGGACACCCTTGCGGGCGGCGGGCCCGGCCGAACCCTCGTACGCGACGATGACCTTCAGGCCCTTGCGATAGGCACGGCGGCTCTCCGCCGAGCTCAGCCCGGTGACATCGAAAAGCCGCCGGTCCAGCGTGCCCCGGCCGATCAACTCCTGGGCATCCGCAGGAATGACGTAGGAGCGGCCCCCGTCGGTGAAGGACCGCACGGGTATCTTCTCGCGGCCCTTGGCCCGGTCGACGGAGACGGCCCGGCCCCGGGCGTTCACCCCGACCCGGTCCCCGGTGATCAGGGTGACCCAGCGCAGCCCGGCGGCGGCGGAGGGGACGGAGTCGGAAAGGTGGTCGGTGGCGGACGGGCCCGACGTGGTCGCGCCGGTGTCCGCGAAGGAGGTGGATCCGGTCAGTCCGGCGACGAGCGCCGCCGTCGCGAGGGCCGTGGTGACGGTCACGGCGCCACGGCCCTGCCGTGTGATGGAGAACAAGGTGACTCCCTGCTCGGCGGGGCTCAGGGGGCTCAGCACCGGGAGCGGCCCCGCTTCCCGCTCCCTGAAAAGAGATGGTCCGCCGCGAACCATCGTTACCGGCCGCCCCGTTGAAGTCCGGAAACAAGCGGGAACCCGCACCACCCCGGCGGACGCCGGGCCCCTCGCCCACCCCCGGATCAGCGGCCGGGCCTCCGCGGTGCCGTACGCCCGGCGGCGGAGCGATCACCGCCGACCCGGTCGAGCGGCCGGAAAGAGAGGGAGGCCCCACCGCCCGGAGCGGTGGGGCCTCCCCTGGCCTCAGGCTGGGATCACTTGCCGAGGTAGGCGTCGTACGCGGTCACGCTCGCCTTTCCGCCCCGCTGGTCGGTGACCTCGCCGCGCAGCGCGAGGGACTTCCCCTTCGCCGGGTTCTTGATCGTGATCTTGCCCTTGGTGACGGTGGCCTTCTTCCAGGTCTTGCCGCCGTCATAGGAGACGGAGACCGTGAGGGACTTCAGGTTCTTGCCCGCCGCCGGGCCCTGGACCGTCACCGGGAAGGTGACCTTCCGGCCCGCCGGAGCGGTGCCGTCGAGCGCGACCTCCGCGCCGAACCGGACGGTGGAGAGCGCCGTACGGGAGACCTCGCCCGGCTTCGGCCCCTTGCTGCGGAAGGTCCACGAGCCGTCGATCCGGGTGCCCACGGCGGACACCTTCGGGCTCCGCTTCACCGAGGTGGCCAGGGTGTACACGGCCTCCTCCGGGCCCACCCTGAAGACCTCCGTGGCGTCCGGGGCCACGGCGTTCTCGCCGATCTTCGTGGTGCCCCGGTGGAGGGTGGTCTTCGCGGAGGTGTACAAGGACGTTCCGGCGTTGCCCCGGCTGTCGGAGAAGAGCGGCACCTCGGCGGCGAGGATGTCGTCCGCGCGGATGATGCCGGTTCCCTCGGGCGTCTGCGGCGCGTGGACGGCGGTGCCGAGGGTCAGCCGGTGGGTCCGGCCCGGACGGAAGTCCCGCTCCGTGGCGGTGGACGTCTCCTCCTCGCCCAGGGCGTTGTACTGGCCCATGCCCACGATCCAGCGGTTGGCCTTGCCGGAGGTGGCCAGGTAGTGGGTACGGCTGCCGGGCAGCCGGATGGCGTGGTCGGCCGTGAAGCCGCTGCCGGCCACGACGCTGAGCACATTGCCGATGCCCTGCTTGCCCTTGACGGAGGCGGCCGCGGTCAGGGGCACCTCGGCGAAGTCGCCGGCCTTGAACGTCTTGCTGTAGCCGCTGAAGAGCTTCTTCACCGGGCCTCCGGCGGCGGCGTTGTACTGGGCCGCGGCGCGCTCCCACTGGCCGTGGAAGCCGTGCTTCAGCGTGACGCCGGCGGGCTGCTCGGGGCCGAGCTGCGCGATGCGGATATCGTCGAACGAGCCGAGGAAGTAGCCGGTGAGGGTGTTCCGCTCGCCCTTGCTGATGGAGTAGGACATGGCGGCCTTGGCCAGTGCGGCCCTGCCGTCCGGGATGCTCATCCGGACGGGCTTGGCGCGGCGGGCGTCGACCGTGTAGGTGGTGTTCTTCGTCAGCGCCAGCCGGGGCTGGACCAGCACATCGAGACCCTCGCGGCCGCCGAGGCCCCACATCGAGTCCACGGCGTACTCGCCCTTCGGCAGCCGCAGGGTGGCGGTGGTCTTCTTCTCGATGTCGGGGACGTCGGCGAAGGCGGCACCGGAGAGCTGGAAGAAGGAGGTCTGGAACTTCTTGCTGGGCTTTCCGTCCCGGCCCAGGTGCTTGACGGTCAGCTCGTAGGACTCGACCTCGCGGTCCACGGCGGCGGTGGTCCGCACGGTCCCGCCGTCCCCGGACGCGGTGACGGTGGCGGTGTAGAGGCCGTTGACGGAGCCGCCGAGGGTGGTGTCCACGGTGACCGGGACGGTGGCGGTGCCGCCCGCGGGGACGGTGACCGTGTCGGCGCCGAGGGCGAAGAAGCCGGCCGCGGCGGCCCTGCCCTTGGGGTCGAGGCCCTTGACCGTCAGATCGAGGGTGATGTCCCGGTCGCCGAGGTTGCGGTAGGTGATCTCCTTGGTGAGCTTCTGGTCGTCGGCGTGCGGCCACTGCTGGAGGCCGAAGGAGAGCGTGTTCTGATCGGAGACGACCGTCTGTTCCAGGGCGCGGTCGACGGCGATCCGGCCGGTGCCCTGCTGGAAGACGGTGTGACCGCCGTCCTTCGCGGAGGCGGCCAGGACCGCCTTGATCCGCTCACCGGACCAGCCGGGGTTGCGCTGCTTCAGCAGGGCGGCGGCCCCGGCCGCGTGCGGCGTGGCCATCGAGGTGCCGGAGATCGTGACATACCCGGCGGGCTTCTCGCCGTACTCCCGGGCGATGGCGCTGCCGGGCGCGGAGGCCGCGGTGATACCGACGCCGGGGGCGGTGACATCGGGCTTGATCCCGCCGTCGCCGACCCGCGGGCCGATACCGGAGAACTCGGCCATCTTGTCGGCGTCGTCGACGGCGCCGACGGTGAGGGCCGCGTCCGCGCTGCCCGGGGAGTCGACGGAGCCGGGGAAGGGGCCGGAGTTGCCGGCGGCGATGGCGAAGAGGACGCCCTTCTCCTTCGCCACCTTGTTGACATGGGCCTCCAGCGGGTCCAGGCCCGGGGAGTCGTAGCCGCCGAGGCTCAGGTTGATGACGTCGGCGCCCTGGGCGACGGCCCAGTCGATGCCCGCGATGATGCCGGAGTCCTCGCCGCCGCCCGAGTCGTCCAGGACCTTGCCGTTGAGGATCGTCGCGCCCGGCGCGACGCCCTTGTGCCTGCCGCCGGACTTGGCGCCGGTGCCCGCCGCGATCGAGGCGACATGGGTGCCGTGGCCCTGGCGGTCCTTGGCGTCGCCGGAACGGGTGAAGTTCTTCGCCCCGGCGACCCGCCCCTTCAGATCGGGATGGGTGCCGTCCACGCCGGTGTCGAGGACGGCGATGGTGACGCCCTTGCCGTCGTAACCGGCCTCCCAGGCCTTGGGGGCGCCGATCTGGCCGGTGCTCTTGTCGAGGTCGGCGGTGCGGACCCCGTCCAGCCAGATCCGCTCGATCCCGGGAACGTTTCGGGCGCCGCGCGCGTCGGCGGTACGGGTGAGAGCGGCCCACAGCGCGCCCGGATCCCGCTCCGGAACGGTCACCGCGTCCGCGTTCAGCGACGGCAGCGTGCGCTCCACGGCCGTGTCGGCACGGACACCCTGACGGGCGGCGGGCCCGGAGGAACCCTCGTACGCGACGATGACCTTCAGGCCCTTGCGATAGGCACGGCGGCTCTCCGCCGAGCTCAGCCCGGTGACATCGAAAAGCCGCCGGTCCAGCGTGCCCCGGCCGATCAACTCCTGGGCATCCGCCGGGATCACGAAGGTGCGGCCCTGATCGGTGAAGGACCGCACGGGTATCTTCTCGCGGCCCTTCGCCCGGTCGACGGAGACGACCCGGCCCTCGCCGTCCAGACCGACCCGGTCCCCCGTGATCAGAGTGACCCAGCGCAGCCCGGCGGCGGTGTCCGCGGAGGGCGCGGCGGCCGCCGGGGCCGTGCCGCTGTCCGCGAAGGAGGTGGAACCGGTCAGACCGGCGACGAGCGCCGCCGCCGCGAGGGCCGTGGTGACGGTCACGGCGCCACGGCCCTGCCGTGTGATGGAGAACAAGGCGACTCCCTGCTCGGCGGGGTTGGGAACGGAGCGCCGGGGGCGGCCCCGCGCCCCACCCCCCGGAGGGGGAGATCGATCTTAGGCAACCCGGGTTGCCCATCGGCCCATTGATGGCCGAAAACGATCGATGGCCCTCACCGTCGGCGCGGTTGGGGGCCATCGTGTCGTCCGGTCGGTCGCCGGGCTTGCGGCAGGTGTCAGCGGCTGAGCTTCTGGAACCGCCGTACGGCCAGCGGCAGCGCGATCGCCGTGATCACGATCGGCCAGACCACCGCCATCAGCATCGCGTTCTCCTGGACCCAGCTGCCTTCGCTGGCGGCCGGGTTGCCGAACAGCTCCCGGGTGGCGGCGGCGGCGGAGGAGATCGGGTTCCAGGAGGCGACGACGGCGACGCGGTCGCCGTCGGCGAGCGGGTAGTCGGCGAGGATGTTCGGCCCGTAGTGGGCCCGGTAGCCGGTGGTGTTGTGGAGTTCGGGGGCGGCGCGACGCGGCGGGGTGCGGGCAGGGAGGGGCTGACGGGGAGGTCCCAGGCGCCGTCCGGGTACAGGGCGTCCAGGCCGGTGCGGGCGGGGGTCACCGGACGGCTCCGGCGAGCCGGGCGGCGGTGTGGGTGATGGCGGTGGCGGCGGCGATGCCGGTCATGGCGGCCTGGACGATGCCCTGGGCGATGCCGGCGGCGTCCCCGGTGACGTAGAGCGGCAGGCCGCCGGGGACGCGGAAGTCGGCGTCGAGCGGCGGGGTGGCCCACAGGGACTCCAGCTCGGGCCCGACGACGAGGATGTCGTCGAGACCGGCACCGGGCAGCAGGGTTCCGGTGTGGCGGAGGGTGGAGTCCATGAGCCGCTGCCGGCCGTGGAGGCGCGTGCGATCGGCAACAGCATCCACCGGTGGATCACGACGCGTTCCAGGATGTGGAAGGACGGTGCGGCTGTCTACGAGGCCACGTTCGTCGCCATCCAGTCCGCCCGCGGCAAGAAGGGCGGGAAGGCTTCGGGGGCGGTGCGGGCAGCACGCCGGGACGAGCGCACCGCAGCCATGCTCGAGTACATGAAGGGGAAGCCGTGACGCAGGGGCCCAGGCGTGAACGCCGTACCGCGACGGCCCGTGAGCTCGCGGACCGGTTCGGAGTGTCCGAGCGGACGGTGCTGCGCATGGTCGCCGAGGAACGCGCGGTGTACGAGAGCCGGTCCCGGCAGCGTCGGGACCGCATCGTCGAACTGCACCGGCAGGGGCTGAAGGGGTACGAGATCGCGCGCGAGCTGTCCGTCTCCACCGGCCTGGTGTCCACCCGACTCAAGGAGGCCCGCTCAGCCGGTGTCGATCTCACCCGCATTCCGAGCGGCGGCGGCTCACGCTGACAGCCTCAATCGCGCACCGCCTCCACCTGCACAAACACCGGGTGATGCTGACAGCCGGAGCATCACGCCGTCTGCTCCAGGCGGGTCGGCGCGGCCACGGTGCGGCCCGCCTTCTCGGCTCGGGCCCGGCGCAGCGTGGCGGCCTCGGTCGCCGGCTCGACGAGTGCCCCGAGCTGCTACTCCGATGTCTTCTCCGGGCGGGATTTTCCGTAGCGCTCCCATGCTGCCTGCTTGGAGATGCCAAGCGCGTCGCCGATCTGCGACCAGGAGTGGTCCAGGTAGCTGGCGCGCAGGGCCGCATCGCGGGCCTGGCGGGCGAAGGAGCCGCCCGACAGGCGGATCGCAGCCAGGGCGGCCATCGGCTCGTCGGCCTCGATCATGGCGTCGAGCTGTTCACCAACGGAGCGGATCTGATCGGCGAGGGCCGCCGGGACGACGGCGCCGCTGAAGTCTGCGATGTGTTCGTCCAGCCACTCCTGCTCTGCGGCGTCCTCGGCCTCGGCCTCGCCGTCCTCGGTGAGTGAGATCGGGTGACAGAAGGGGCCGCGATAGCCGCTCTTCCCCTCCATGCCGGGATCGCCATCGGCCCCGCGCCAGCCGCAGCTGCACTTAGCCGCCAAGCCCACAATCTCGGGGCCGTCTTCTCCGTGGGCCAGCACGCGCCAGGTGTCAAACAGGTGTCCGTCATACTGATGCATCGTCATAACCGTAAGGATTTCATTACGCCCAATCGGTAGTCAAGCCCGATCGTCAGGGTTCCATTACGGACGAGCGGGAGGCGCCGGAGCGGGGAGCCTGCGCCCAGAGGCCGACCGGCCCACCATCCGAGTGACCGACACGCCTTATGCGGCCATGTGCTGGGCGGATCTCCCCCCTCCGCCCCACCGGCGAACACGACGGTGATCCCCGCGACCGCATCACGGGCGTCCCGGGCCTCAGCTACCGCCGCGACCACGGCAGCATCGACCTCCACCGCCCGGACATGCCGGTCGAGATCGTCCTCACCGGGTTCCCCGCCCACTGGTGAAACCGCATCACCGACCGGATGCACCGCGACTACGACCATCTCCTCCAGCCGCACCCCGGCTGGACCCCGGACGAACGGGCCGCGTACGACACGGACACCCGATGGCCCCACCCGCACGGCCCGGTCCTCTCACCCCTGCTGCGCCGGATCCGGGCCCAGGCGGTATTCCGTTCCGCTGCCGGGCGCGCTCGGCCTGGTTCACCGGACCGCAGTTGCGTGGGTAACGGCGTCCTGGAGGTGGCACTGTGCGTGGCCCACTCGATTGGGGCGGGAGCATGTTTGGGGGCAATGCCGTGCTTGGGACGGTGACATCTCGTCACCCGAGTGCGCTGGACTCCTGGTCGTCCGCCTTGAGGGGGTTCGCTGGAGCTTCGGCGGGGGTGGCAGCTGCCGTTCTTTGACCGGGGTCGCGGTAGGAGTGGGCGAGGTGCTGCTGGAGGCGGTTGTGCCGGAACTGGTAGACGGCGCCGGTGTGGCGCAGCACGCCCAGTTGGTAGGCGTCCTTCAGGAAGGCGACGGTGTCCCAGGGCAGTCTGCGTGTCAGTGGCATCCAGACCCGGGCCAGTGTCAGCCACTGTCCCCATGCGGTGAACGCGAGCACGTAGGACATGGAGCCTCCCAGCCCGCCGATCGCTCCATAGAAGAAGGCCACGCTCAGCGGCCAGGTCATGGTCCAGGGAAACACCATCGGGATCAGGCGGACCGCGATGTGCCCGCCCAGGGCGCATCCGAGCGTGATGACCGGAACGAGTACCAGGAGCTGCCGGATCGCCGCAGCACGGTTGGCGGACAGCAGATGAACCGGTGTTGCTGCGGCGGTGATGTCCATGGGTGCCTCGAGGACCGCGAGAAGGCCGAAAGCCAGCCCGGCCGTCAGGCTGAAGACCAGCCCGAGGAGCAGCATGTTCCCGGTCACGATTCTGATGAACCCGGAGTCCGGGAAGCTGCCGTCCGCTGCGCGTATGAGCATGTCCGTCCAGGAGGTCCCGATCCCCAGCACCGCGCCTGCCACCAGCGCGGCCCTCACACGGACGAGGACGTCACGGGTCCAGCCGCGTCCGGCCCGGCGTTCTGCGGTGGACAGCTTGAGCCGTACCCGGGACGGCAGGGCCGCTGACCGGCCGGACAGAGCCAGGACACCGTGCGCGAGGCCGAAGGTGATCCCGAAGAGGAGCCCGGCCAGCGCCCCCTGCATCAGCACTCTGGTCGGCCTGAGCTCGAAGGGGTGCACGAAGGCGTAACCGCAGAACCCCACGAGACAGGTGGCGAGAGCCATGCACAGCGCGGAGCCCAGGGCGGTGTGCAGAATGCGCGTCGACAGCCGCACGGACTCACCGAGCCGCCACCAGGCGATGTCCTGCCGGTCGTGTCCGTCGTGGGTCAGGCTGGACGCGAGGTAGCCGAGCCAGCGCTGGGCCTGTTTTACGTCGCGGTTGCGCCGGCTGCGGTCGGTGTCGGCCTGGTCGTGGGCGCGGTGCTGGTAGAGCGTGGGTACGAAGCCCGCCAGCAGATGTTCCTCGATGTGGCCCTTGGTGGGAAAGCGTGTGGTGTCGAACAGTTCCAGCGGCTGCTTCCCGGGCGCCGTGCCGTAAATCGTCCGCGCCAGAGCGACCATCAAGGGGGTGCCCAGAATCTGCCTGAGCCGGATGCTCGCCGGTGTGTGCTGGACCCGCAGGCGTTCCAGGAACGAGTCCCAGACGCGCAGGTCACCGCACCCGCCCCAAGAGGCGGCGAACCGGTCGGTCCTGGGAAGGTATGCCGCGAGGTCCTCCACGTTCAGGTCGAGGAGTTCGATACAGGCGGCCCACACCAACGGCGCGTGTCCTTCTCGGATCGCCCGCGCGTACGCTTCCCGCCGACTCGTCAGGATCAGCGGGAGGGACGTGGTGTTCAGAGCTTCCAGTGCCGGGCCGCGCAGGGCTTCGGCCAGTTCGTCGAAGCCGTCCAGGACCGGCAGGATCAGCTCGGCGTCGACGAGTGCGGCGGCCAGCGTCGCCCCGTCAGGGGTTCGGCGGGCCAGGTGAGGGTGGTCCCGCAGGAGACGGTCGATCAGAAAGTCCCGCGGAGTGGTGGTGATCGGATCCCAGGACCCGATGCTGAAGATCACGGGCACGCGGGCTGCGGATTCCGGGGCCGCGAGGTGGTCGAGGGCGAACTTGATGGCCAGGACCGACTTTCCCGAGCCGACACGGCCGATGATAACCAGCCTCCGCGAATCAACCTTCCGGTAGGTGTCGACGACACTTCGCAGATCGCCGCTCAGGTCCAGATCACGGGGCGCGGCTCCTGGCTGCAGGCGCTGGATGTTCTCCAGCCGGTCCATCAGGCCGGCAGGGGCCGACCGGTAGCGCACCGGCAGCGGAAACGGATCGTGGACGCGACGGTGACTCTCCTCGCGTTGCCAGCGGCACCTGACCTCACGGGCCAGCGATGCCGCGGCATCGGCGACCCCACCACTCGCCGTCCCGGCCGTCGGCCTGGGAAACAACGGGTTCGGTGATGCTTCGGCCTGCCGGCCGTGCTCCCGCAGCCCGGATGGCCGCACGGTTAGCTCCCTGACATGCAGGTGGTTGATGAAGCCACTGATGGCGGTTCCACCGTCGGTGGCGATCGCGTTCCCGGTGCCGGACACGGACACAGAACTGGGGGATTCGTCACCTCTCGGGGCCGGGCCGCGATACCCGGTCACGGCCGTCCCGCCGTCGGCCTCGGCGTCGCCGGTGTCGGACACCGTCACCGGCGGCTCGGGCTCCTCGCCTCCGGCCGTGCGCTTCAACGCCTTCGCCATGGGTGCGGCCGCCTAGTCCGTGTAGTCGATGCCGGAGACGGAGTCCGGACCACGTGCATCTCCGGTCCGCTCGGCGGTGGCCGAGCCACTCCCCCGGCCGCCCGGCCGTCTGATGCCGGTGACGCCGCCGCCCGTGGCCGTCCCAGTGCGGTCGGCACTGTCCGTGGGGCCGGACGGTGCCGGGCGCTGGAACAGGGCCCAGAGCAGAGCGGCGACAGCGACGGCGGCCTGGACGGACGCTCCGACCAGCTGCCCGGTGCCAGAGCCGTCCAGTAACCAGAGCAGCGGCGTGGAGACGACACCCGCCCCCGCCAGCGCGATGACCGTGATCTTCCATCCCCGTGACATAGAGCACCGCCCCTTGGCCTCAACGTATCCTCGTGCTCGCCGTCAGCTGGCTGACGGGCCGCCACGTCGTATTGTCTCGCGCCTGCTTTCTCCCGGACCAGGAAACGCGGAATCTGAAAGTCGACTCATGCCCCCTCAACGGCGGTCTGAGGGTCGGGCATCGAAAAGGTGCTCCCCCAACTGGAACGGCTACCTCAGCGCTCCCAAGCCCATCTGAACCGGGCCTCTATCACCCTCATGGCCCGCCGTCTCACCCGTAAAGGGCTCACAGCGGGATGGACAGGGAAGCCCCGGCCCGTCTGATCCGATCCGCTCGTCACCCTTCGGGCCGCGTGCCATTCAGGCTGCTCGGCCCTTGCCGATGACTTGGAGCGCCTCGTCCCAGACGTCGCCTCCGTCTGCCCAGGTCCAGAGCCAGTGGCGCAGTGAGGATGCGGCGTAGCGCAGGCCGTCGTGGGGGTCTTGTCCCCGGTCCGGCTCCCAGCCGTCGGTGTCGTAGAGCAGTACGGGGTGGTCGACCGCTGTCAGCGAGACGTACCACTCCATGGTGCAGCCGCCGCCCGTGAGGTAGAGCCACGACCTCGGCGGTGCCCAGCCGGGGCGCCGGTCGTAGACGGTCAGCGCACAGGGCCAGTCCGCCAGGTATCCGGGCGGCCGGCGTCCCTCGGTCAGCGACGCGAGGCCGCCTTGCGGTCCGAATCCACCGTCACCGATCTCGGTGTAGATGCGACGGAGCAGGTCGGGCAGGCGATACCCGATCTTCCGTTCCGCGTGCTCGACGGCGGCCGCAGCAAGTGGAGGGAAGGGCCTCCTCGGCATGACGGCTGGGTACGGGACCCCGCCTTCGGCACCCCATGCGAGAGCGTGAAGCCTCTCCAGCAGCGCGTCGTCATCCGCGGCAGTGCGGTGGGCGGGTTGGGTCACGCAGCGGGAGTCTAGTGCGAGGCACTGCAGCCAAAGCGGCGGTAGGCATGATCCACGACAGCGGCTCCATCCGTGGCGGACGCGCGTCTGGTAGAGGCGGTGCCGGCCAGGCTCCGTCGGCGGCGTCCGGACCTGCCGGTGCCCGTCACGCGGGCGGGATTCGTGTCAGTGGCTGCTGTCAGGATGCCCAGAACTGGCCGCGATGCAGGAGAACACTATGGGCACTTGGGATGGCGGGCCTTTCGGCAACGACACGGCAGCCGACTTCAGCGGCAGCCTCGACGGGGCCGCCGCGCACGCACGCGCGGGCATCGTCCACGACACCCTCACGCGCGTGATCGACACCGCCGGCTACCTCGAAGCACCCGAGTCCGAGGAGGTCGTCGCCGCAGCCGCCCTCGTCGCCGCGCAGTGCCCCGGGGGTGATCCGGTCGATCCCTTCTCCGGCCCTGAGGAGCCGCTTCCCGACCTCACCGGTCTCCGCGACCTCGCCCTCCAGGCCCTCGACCGCGTCATGACCGAACCATCCGAGCTGATGGACCTCTGGGACAAATCGGATAGCGGTACCTGGCGAGCGTACATGCGGAGCCTGCGGAACGTGCTGGCGTCGCAGTCTCCCGGAGAACAGCTCACCCTGAGCTGAACCACCCGCACCCTCCGCGAGCCATCCCTGAAAGGTCAGCATGAGCTGGGACGTACTCCTCCTCCGCCTGCCCGACGAGGCAACTTCGGTGGAACAGATCACCGATGCTCACACCCCCGCCCCGGTCGGGAGCCTGCACGATGTCCACGCGGCCATCAACCGGGCCACCCCCGACGTCGACCTCTCCGACCCCACCCGGGGTGAGCTCCTCGGACCCACCTGGTCCATGGAACTCAGCATCGGCTCACAAGACCCGGTCGGCTCGATCATGCTCCACATCCGCGGATCCGGCGACGACGCCCTCACACCCGTCTTCCGCCTCGCCAGCAGCCTGTGCTGCAAGATCCTGGACTGCTCCGCAGGAGACCTGATCACTCCACTGGAAGCATCCGGATGGCACGGCTTCCAGAAATACCGCGACCACGCGGTCCCGCCCCAGCACTGACGGGCGCAGACCGACGTCAGCGCGATCGAACGCGGCGTCCGGACGGTGGACCGCACCAGCGTCCTCAACCGCATCACCGAAGGGGCTGCGGGGCCGGGCGGCGGACATCGACGTAGAGGCGGGCGGTCACCCCGGCCCCGCCGGGGTCCGCCGGACACCGGCGGGGCCGGAGGTCGCCCACGTCCGGTCCAGCGCGGTTACGAGGGCGGTGGCCGTCTCCTCGTCGGCCGCCGTGATGTCGATGACGGTGAGCCCGGGTTCGGCGATGTGCTGTTCGTCGGCGTGTCGCATATCCCCCTGGACGGTCCGGGGGCGGGTGGCAGTTCGCCGGACACCCAGGCGGGTCACCCGGACGAGCAACCGGCACCGTGGAGACGGTGCGGACCGGCGCTTGCGCTCTCCGTGACGATCGCCAAAGGGCAGCCCACCGATAGCATGCCGGGCACGCCAGCCACGAGGAATCGCCCATGCCCCGCGCCAATACGACCCCGACTGAGATCCACCTCCCCCCAGGGACAGCCACGAATCTGGTGATTGCCGTCGTCGTCTTCGGTATGGCCACCACGGCGGTCGTCCTGGGGACGGCACTGTACGGGCCAGAGGAGAACAGCGAGCGTGCGTTCCGGGTGATGAACCGGCTGAGGAGGACGCCCGAGCCCGAGAAGCCCCAGTCCTCACCTCAAGCCCGGAGCCGAACCCGTCCGACAGGTCGTGGAGAGAGCATCCGGGCTACGCTGCGGCCGTGACGGCCCGGGGATCCCCGGGCCCCTGGAGTCGTTCCCACAGGTCGGTTTTCGCTCGGATGTTCCTCAACCCCCGAATCGCAGCCGTCCGAGGCCGGAATCACCGTAGGCGGACGGCGCGCGGGGTCACTCGCAGTTCTGCGGCGGATTGCCTGCTTCGATCACGCACAGGTCGCTTCCCAGGCCGCCGTCAACGACCCCATCGTTCCTGAAGGTCACCTCCAGCCGATCGTCGCCCGTACTGCCGCGGACCTCACCGCCGTTGGTCTGTACGCTGATGTTGTCCTCGCCTGCGTCGCCGTTGACGGTGCCGGACACGATGTCGCTGTCGAGGGTGATGGTGTCGTCTCCGTCGAGCAGGACGCCCAAGGGGCCTCCGCCGCGGACTTCGCCGCTGCCCACCGCAGGACCCCGGTAGCTGCCGAAGGTGTCCCTGTATCCGCCGTTGACGGTGATCTCGTCGGCACCGCCGCCGCCCTGGACACTGCCGGATCCATCGACGCCCTGTCCGGGAACGCCCGCCTGCCCCGCCGCGGCGTTGCCTCCTGTCACAGTGATCTTGTCGGCGCCGGCGTCGCCGGCAACGGTCCCTGTGACAGCGTCACCGCCATTCTTCGTACCGTAAGCGCCACTGATGTCGATGACATCCTTCCCGTCGGCGAGGGTGCCCAGGACCGGTGCCCCGCCCCGGATGGTCCCGGTGACCGTTGTCGGGCCCGTCAGTTCCTGCTCGAAAGTGTTGCCGTCCACCCTGATGGCGTCCTCTCCGGCGCCGCCGTACAGGAACCCGGCGACGTGGCTGACAACGGTGATTTGATCGTTGCCCCCGCCACCGTTGACCGTGGTGTCGGCTTCAACCGACCCGCACAGGATTACGTCATCGCCGCCTGTTCCGGAGATCATGGTGCCGGTGACTACAGTGTTGTTGACCCTGCACGCGGAAACCGCGTGCGCGGCCGGGGCGATGGCCGCCAGACCGGCGGTCATCACCCCCAGGGCCGCTCCTACGGCGGCGACACGGACAGAGGTACGGGATCGGGGCATGGGAGGCTCCTTGGGCTCCTGGGGTGCCGACATGCGGCCGGGTCGCGGTAGGTGTGCGCGGGTTCCCGGCGATTGACCGCGAGTCCGGGGAACGCCTGTCCAGGGACCCTGGATGTGGATGCGCGGCGTACCGGAAGCCCACCCTCCTGTCATGCCCGCGCCACTGGGGCCGACGCGTCCCGAAAGAGTGAACCGCTCAGCGCACCGGCCAGGCAGCCGCCCAAAGGGTCACGTCGTCCCGAACGCCCCGCCGTGACCGGCACCCCAGGTACGCAAGATCGGGGGCTGGTCAGAGGGAGTGGAATCCGTCGACGCCCGCGGCGGCGGGGTTGGGGGCGGGGGTGACGTACTCTGCCACGGCTCGCCGGATTCACGAGCGCCGGCCGGACCGCCGGATGCCGGGGCGGTCCCGATGCCGCGAGCGGTGCTGACCTCACGCGTCCTGAACACCGGGTGAGGCGCCGGGCCGGTTGATTGAGGTCTGGCATGATCGCGCGGTGAGTGATGCGAAGGTACCGGCCGCAGAGGCCGTCGAGTCACATGTCCGTGAGTTCTTCGAGGGGCATTCCGTCGAGGCCGTTGTCCTCAGCCCCCGGCCGGACCGACCCGGGGCCGTGCCCGACCTGCGGGTTCTCGTCGTCGGCCCCGGTCCGCGCAGCAACAGCTGGGCCTACGTGACAGCAGGGTGCTGGGCCGCGACGGAGAAGGACGGCCACGGGCTTGAGTTCGTCCTCACCGCCCACGTCCGGGACCAGCGGTTCATCGACCTCATGGCCATGACCGCCTCTTGCCACCGCGGAGGGCACCGGCTCGATCTGGAGCACAGCATGCCGATCGGTGAACCATGGGTGCCGGGCTCGGCCTGCGACCATCTGCTGATCAGCCTGCCCTATCTCCACGGTCCTGATCTTGAGCACTGTCCGCTGCCCGGGGGGCACGCCCGCATCCTGTGGGCCCTGCCGGTGACGGCCGCCGAAATCGACTTCCGCAGACGCTCGGGTCATGAGGCGCTGGAGCAGCTCTTCGACGACACGGAGATCCACCCCACTGATCCTTTCCGGGCATCGGCGGTGTGAGGCGTTGGCCAGGCCGCTCTTGACGGTCACCGCGTGTGGTTACTGAGTTTGTAGGCGTGGTGTCGTCATGGTCAGTCTGGTTTCGGTGAGGCATCCGTCGATGGTGTCGCTGCGGTACTGGAGTCGGCGGAGGCCGTGGCGGAGTGTGGTGATGAGGTGGTCGGGGTCGGTGAAGGCGGTGTTGGCCTGGCTGCTTCGCCGGAGCAGGGACCAGATGCCCTCGACGGGGTTGAGGTCGGGCGCGTAGGGCGGCAGGTGGTAGGCGGTGAGCCAGTCCTGTGCATCGATGAAGGCGCGCAGGCGGCGGTCCTTGTGCACGTTCAGGTTGTCCCAGATGAGGATGACCGGTCCGCCGAGCTGGCGGTGGGCGGCTTTGAGGAGGTCGCGGTAGTCGGTCCAGGCGAAGCTGCGGCGCCCGCCCCGCTTGTGGTCGGTGTGCCGTCTGGGCCGGTAGATCAGGCGGGAGCGTTCGCCGGGTTTGTAGCAGGCCAGGGCGGCGATCGAGTACCGGCGCTGGGACCGGCCGCGGACCCGGATCACGGGGGTGTCACCGCGCTTGGCCCAGGTGTGTGAGGTCGGCGGCGTCATCGAGAAGCCGGCTTCGTCCTCGAAGACGAGCCAGGCCCCGAGCGCCGCCGCGGTGCTTCCACGCGGGGCCACACGTCCTTCACCCAGCCGGCCACCGCCGCCTCGTCGCGCTCCAGTGCCCGCCGGGCGGGCACCTGATGGCTCCAACCGTGCCGCCGCAACATCTGGGCGATGCCCGACAGGGTCATGGCCTTGCGGAACCGGCGCCCGATCAGTGTCCGGATCCGGGCCAGGGTCCAGGTCTGGTCCGGCCAGCCGTGCGCGACAGGCCCCTTGGCCAGTTCTTCCTCCAGCACCGTGAACAGGGCTTCCCGCAGTTTGGGCCGGGACACCGGACCACGTGACCGCAACCCCGTCTCGCCCTGTTCCGTCCATGACCGCCGCCAACGCTGGACCGACCGGACACTGACCCGTAACTCCTTCGCGACCACGGCATTGTCCTGACCCGCCGCTGACATCCCGGCCGCCTCCAGCCGGATGCGTTCTCGAAAAACCTGCCGTTCAGGAGACAAGCCCCCACCCTGCGGATACCTCATCTTCCAGGCATACCGCGACGATCAGACCCTGTCAGCCCCACACGACACCACGCCTACAAACTCAGTAACCGCCTCATACCCTGGGCATATCGCTGAACGCCTCGAAGGGGCGCTTCCCGCTTGCCGGACGAAGCAGGGTGAGCCGGACAAGCCCTCGCGCAGAGCGCGTACGCCAGCGCAAACAACGGCCGAGGGCCGAGGGACCTCGGCAATACCGCCGAGCCATCCCGCCAGCCCCCACAACCCAGATCATCCAGCCCGCACGCAGTCCGGGGGCAGAGTAGAGAGACAGCTACTCAAGCGGTCAACGCATCACCGCTGGTCAGGAGCTGAGCATAGACCTCGGACGGGCTCTGGTAGTTGTGGGTCTTGCGGGGGCGGTTGTTCAGTTCCTCGGCGATGACGTCCAGGTCGGCCTGGCTGAGCTTGCGGAGGTCCGAGCCCTTGGGGAGGTACTGGCGGAGGAGCCGGTTCGTGTTCTCGTTGGTGCCGCGCTGCCAGGGGCTGCGGGGCTTGCAGAGGTAGACCGGCATACCGGTCGCGGCCGTGATCGCCCGGTGCTCCGCCATCTCCCGCCCGCGGTCCCAGGTCAGAGTGCGTCGCATCAGAGGAGGAATGCCGAGCAGGCTGCTGGTCAGGTACGGGGTGACCTGCTCGGCCTTGATGCCCTCCGGCAGCGCCACCAGGGCCGTGTACCGGCTCGTGCGCTCGACGAGCGTGGCAATCGCCGACGGGCGTGTTCCCATCACGAGATCCCCCTCCCAGTGTCCCGGAACGGCGCGGTTCTCCACCTCGGCCGGCCGCTCGCTGATGGACACCATGTCCCGGATGATCCCTCGGCCGGAGGGTCGCCGGGCCTTCTTTGGCTGGCGCATCGGGCGCGCGGTCCGCAGCCGCTGGGTGAGCTTGCGGTTGATGGTCTGGCGGCGGCGCGGATCGTAGAGCGAGAGGTAGATCGCTTCGTACGAGATCCGCATGGCGGGCACGTCGGGGAAGCATCGTCGCAGCCAGCTGGAGATCTGCTCCGGCGACCGGCTCAGCGCGAACTTCTCCTCGACGAGGGCCCGCAGCACGGGCAGATGGGCCAGCTTGGCGGCCTTCGGCCGGCGGGCACGCCGGTACGCGTCCCTGGTCCGCAGCGGTGGCCCGGTACAGCTGCCGGCCCGCGTTGCGCGCGATCTCCTGGGAGACGGTCGACGGCGGCCTCCCCAGGCGGGCAGCGATGTGTCGGGCGGACTCGCCCGCCGCTATGCCGCGTGAGATCTCCTCGCGGTCGCCCGGGGTCAGGTGCCGGGCCGAGCGCCTCGGCGGCGCCTGGCGCACGCCGCCCGTCTGGGCGAGGAAGCTGCGGACGTGGTGCATCGGGACACCGAGGACTCGCCCCATGGAGTTGAACGACTCGCCCTCCCGCCACCGCCGCCATACCTCGTCCTGCTGGATCGCCGAAAGCCCGTAGTCACGCACCTGTACCTCCACGATCACATGATCATCTAGGGGGTGGTGCATTGATCATTTGAGGTCGCCATCGTTTGACGACAGGCAGGTATCAGGCGTGACTTGATCCACCCGCACCGCGGTCAGCCCGGGTGTGCGCTGAGGCGAGCCCTCAGGAGGGGCCGCTGGATGATCTTGAAGATTTGTGATCACCGTTGGTTTTGCGCCGAGATCCGAGGAACGAGAACCTGTCGTCGCCCGGGTGTACCAGGGGTTTTCTGTTCAGCCGATATGAACACTACGGCGATTCGGACAGTCGTACGACACATGCGCCATTGCCCCGCTTTGCACCCCGGTGCTTAGCTTCGTCGCCGAGTCGAGAGTCAACCCAGAACCGCACACCGTTCGTTCCACGCGCGTCAACCACCCGTACCCGCAGACCAGTTTGCCCAGCACAGGCCGATGGACGGCGAATCCGCGCGTCCCGGCGTCCACCGGCCGCGCCCTGTACCGGTACCGCCAAGTGGCCTGGTCAGTTCTGTGTTCTCGGGTCTCCCGCCACGACAAGGAGCAGCAGTCATGCCGAACGTGAGCACTTCCGGAACCGGCCCGCAGCCTGCGGGTCTCCCGCAGGGCACCATCACCACGGTGGCGGGTGCCCAGCAGGGCGCTCCCCTTCCGGACGGCAGGCCCAACCCGCAGACGCTTCTCGGTTATCCGCAGCGTCTGACGGTGGACAGGAGCGGGAACCTGTACTTCGCCGACTGGATCGGGAACCTGGTCCGCAAGGTGACCCCTCAGGGCGTCGTCACGACGGTCGCCGGCACCGGCCAGGAGGGGTACACCCCCGACGGCGGCCCGGCCGCCGCCGCCATGCTCAGGAGGCCCTCAGGCGTGGCGGTCGACGCCAACGGCAACCTCTACATCGCCGAGTCGTACAACCATCTGGTGCGCAAGGTGGATGCCAAGGGCGTCCTCACCACCGTCGCCGGCAACGGGCAGCGCACGAATGGGTGGAACGGCGGGCCCGTCACCGCCGTCGCCACCGCCACCCCGGTCGAGGTGCCGACCGATGTGGCGGTGGACGCCGACGGCAGTCTCTACATCGCCGAGCACGGTGGCCACCGTATCCGGAAGGTGGACACCAAGGGCATGATCACCATCCTCGCCGGCGGCGGAGCCGGAGCCGTGGCCGACGGCCGACCCGCCAGCGTGCTCAACGCTCCCTATGCCGTGGCGGTGGACCACAACGGGAACGTGTACTTCGTGGAGTACGGCATACACCGGGTCCGCAAGATCGATCCCAGCGGTGTCATCACCACCGTCGCCGGCAACGGCGTGGCCGGGTACGGGGGCGACGGCGGGCCCGCGGCGTTGGCCCGGCTCTACTCCCCGAGCGGGGTGGCCCTGGACGCGGCGGGCAACCTCTACATCGGGGACCGCGACAACCGCCGCGTGCGCGGCGTGTCGTCCGTCGCCACCATGGCCCCGCCGCCCCTGCCGTCGGCCGACCTCTACGGTGAGGTCGTCAGCGTCCCGTCCGTGCACCGAGGCCAGGAGTTCGACCTCGGCGCCCGCATCAAGAACCGCGGCCCGAAGACCGCCGACGGCAAGGACGTCACCGTCGTCCTCACCCTCGCCGAAGCGCTGCGCGGCCCGGCCGGCACCACCGGTCGGCAACTGTCACGCACCTTCACCGGCCAGCGCCTGAAGCCCCATCATGGCTCCCTGGACGGTGTGTTCCGCGTCCACGCTCCTGACGGCACACCCCCCGGCCTCTACACCTCCACCCTGGAGATCCGGTACGGCGGCGACCCCAACCTCACGGACAACACCTACACCCTGCCCGTCACCGTCGTCGTCGCGGCACCGGCCGCCGACGAGACCGCACTGACCATCACCCAGGCCAGCCTCCTGGAGGCGGAGCCGGGCCAGCGCACCGCAGTCACCGTGAGAATCGACTCGGCCAGCGGGCAGCCGATCAACCCGGGCGATGTCTTCCACCGCTTCACCGCCCCCACCGGCTTCGTCTTCACCGGTCAGCCCTTCTACGGGTACTACAACACCATCCACGGCGTGATCGCCGGGAACCTCGACTACCGCATCGAGGACGACGGCCGCACCTTGATCGTCATGGCCAACCCACACGTCAACACCACCACCAGCGACACCGGCCCGCTCTACTACACCATCCCGCTCCAAGCCAGGCCGGACGCCGTGCCGGGAACCTACGACGGCGGCTCGGTGAACATAGGCCGGCACCCGCGCGTACCGCTCATCGGCACGGTCACCGGCACCGCGCAGAGCGAGGCCGCGTTGCGCGTCAGGCAGAAGAACGTGCCCCGGGCCGCCCCCGGCGAGTCCACCGTCTTCAATGTGGAGATCGGCTCCCCGCGCGACGAGCCGACCGACCCCGGCACCATCGAGCACCGCTTCATCGCCCCCACCGGCTTCGCCTTCACCAGCAGCGTCTCCTACGGCTATTCCGCCACCCAGCCCGCCGTCACCGGAAGCCTCGACAGCCGCCTCGAAGACGACGGCACGGCCCTCGTCTTCTCCTTCGACCCGCACGTCAACACCGGGCTCACGGACCGGTCCGCGCTGATCTACACCATCGGCATCCGCGCCCTGCCCGGCGCAGACCGCGGCACCCACGACGACGGAGCCATCGCCATCGGCAGTCTCCTGCCCATACCGCTCACCGCCACTGTCGACTGAGCCGACACCCCGCGCCCGAGACCGGGAGACGGGTCCGACCGGAGTCCGCCAAGGTGATCAAGGGCAGCGCCATCGTCCCGCGCTCCCCGGCAGCGGTGCACGGCGGCCGCGAAGCGGCTGGCCAGGCCGGGGCCCGCAAGCTCATCACGGCGCTGGCCGCCCACGACTAGGGCGTTTCGTTTGGATCACCGGGCAAACCAGCGGAAGATGCCCGCGACGTGGAGTCCGGCCGGGTAGATGGTCGCGGTCTTCTCGTAGCGGGTGGCGATGCCTCGCCAGTGCTTCAAGCGGTTGATGCAGCGTTCGACGGTGTTGCGCTGCTTGTATGCCTCGCGGTCGAAGGCGGGTGGCCTGCCGCCGCGGCTTCCGCGCCGCAGGCGGTGGCCGCGTTGATCGGCCGGAACTGGGATCACGGCGCGGATCCCGCGCTTGCGCAGGTGCTCGCGGATCGCGCGGGAGGAGTACGCCTTGTCGGCCAGGACCACGTCCGGCCTGGTGCGGGGCCGTCCTCGCCGTCGGGGAACGCGAAGTCGGGCCATGACGTGTGCAAAGGCGGGTGCGTCACCGGCCTGGCCGGCGGTGAGCACGAAGGCCAGTGGCCGGCAGTGGGCATCGGAGGCCAGGTGGATCTTTGTGGTCAGCCCGCCGCGGGACCGGCCGATGGCGTGGTCTGCCGGTTCGCCTGCTGGGGCCCCCTTTTGCGGGCCCCAGCCGCGTGCTGGTGCGCGCGCACGATGGTGGAGTCCACCGAGACAGCCCAGCTGAGGTCTTCGTCGGCGTCGGCCTGCGCGAGCACCGCGGTGAACACCCGCTCCCATGTGCCGTCGATGGCCCACATCCGCAGCCGGTTGTAGACGCCTCGCCAGTTGCCGTACTTCTCGGGGAGGTGGACCCACTGCGATCCCGTCTGGAACTTCCAGGCGATCGCGTCGATCACCTCTCGATGATCCCTCCACCGGCCACCCCGCCGTGGTGTCCGATCTGGGAGTAGCGGCTCGATCCGCGCCCACTGCGCTTCAGTCAACGGCACACAGGAACAACGATCGGCGGGGCTGGTTGGAACGGCGCTGCTCGTCAGGCAGTCGGCCCAGTGCGAAGCCGCCGTACGTCCCGCACGAGCGTGGACAAGGCGCTGAGGAAGATCACGGCTCCAGCGACGAGCCAGAGGACCGACGCCCCAGAGCGGTACTCACGAACGCCAAGAACGAGCAGCATCACGCTGGCAAGGACGCCGAAGGCCGAGATCAGAGCGCTGATGCGGTGAGTCACACGGACATCATCAACGACAACCTCGGCCAGCGGAAGTGATCCAAACGAACCGGCCTAGCAGTCCGGCTCGCCCCCGTCGTCGTCCTCGTCTGTGCGACAACCTGCGGATTCGTCGTGATGCCCGCTGTCTCGGTAGGGGGTCTGATCAGGCGGTTCGCAGGAAGCAGCCCGCGTACCCGCATGTGGATCATGATGGGGCTTCAGGATTCCCGATGTTCCGTCATGATCCACACGGCTCCCCGATCCCGGCTGATCGGCTGACCTGGCGCAACGGCGAAGACGTCACAATCGAACCCACGGGATGTTGCACACTACTGGTCACTGAGGTCGCCATTCATTGACGGCACTTCGTTGGCTGCGACCAGGTCCCGGGTACGGCGTAGCAGTGCTTCCCGTACATCGTCTGGGGACAGGACCTGTAGTGGGGTAGCGAGGCTGAGCAGGTATTTGGCGAGTCCGTCCGCGTCGGGGCCGCCGATGTCGACGATGGTGGCGTCTGGGCCGTCCTGGCGGTGAGTACCGACCGTCGGCGGGACCAGCCGCAGTGCTCGGCCCATGGGCAACGAGAGACGGACGGTCACATAGAGCGGGTAGGTGCCGGTTGCAATGGACCGAGAGACGAGCAGTACCGGGTCGGGCGGGTCGAGGAGTTCCACAGCATGCCCGGTTGGCCGTATGTGCACCACTCGGTCCGCCCGGAACGTCCGCCACTCGCCCCGCGTCACATCCCGGGCCACGAAGTACCAACGGCGTCCTGTGTGCACGAGACGGTGGGGATCGATCTCCCGGGCGGTGGCCTTCCCTTCCCTGTCGCGGTACGACAGGTGGGTGCGCTCGCCCCGGCGGCACGCGGTGGCCAGTTCCAGCAGCATGCCCGGCGCGATCTGCGGCTCGTCGGGCCTGGGGGTGTGCACCAAGGCGGCGTCCATCTCGCCAAGTCGGTCCGCGATCCGTGGTGGAAGGACCTGGCGCAGCTTCAGCAGCGCTGACAGCGCGGCCTGGTCACCGCCGAGAACGCCGCTGAGTGCTGCCTCACGCAGCCCGACGGCCACGGCGAGTGCCTCTTCGTCATCGAGGATCAGTGGCGGGACCCGGTTTCCGGCCCGGAGGCGGTAACCGCCCCAGGGCCCGGGGTCGGACTCGACTCCGTAGCCGAGTTCCCGGAGCCTGGCGATGTCCCGGCGCACCGTGCGCTCGGTGACCGTCATCTGGTCGGCCAGCTCACCGCAGGTCCACGAAGGCCGCGCGGAGAGCAGTGAGACAAGTCGCAGCAGGCGGGCCGAAGTACTGATCACATCGTGAAGTGTCCCGCATGACCAGGACTGAAGCTGTCCTGGTCCCGTCATAGCGTCTGTCTCATGAGCACTGGAAAGACATCCGCACCCGCGATCCGCTACTCGGCCATCACTTTCGACTGCCCGGACCCCGCCGAACTGGCCCGCTTCTATGGCAACGCCCTTGGACTGCCCATCGCCTACTCCACTGACGACTTCATCCTGCTCGGCCAGGAGGGCTCGGCCGGACTGGGGTTCAACCGCCTGGTCGGCTACCGACGTCCCACCTGGCCTGACCCCTCCCAGGAGAAGCAAGCCCACATCGAACTGGGCGTGGATGACTTGGATACCGCCCAGGCCTGGCTGCTCGCCCAGGGTGCCGTCGAGCCGGCGGTCCAGCCGGAACCCGACCGGTGGCGGGTCTTGCTGGATCCCGCAGGCCACCCGTTCTGCATCACCACCCTGGTCTGAACATGATCGGCAGGCTGATGACCATGACAGCGCACGCAGGCAGAGGCGGCGAACTCGCCGCTGTCCTGCTGAGGGTGGTGGAGAGGCTGCACGGCTTCTCAGGCTGTGAGATCTACCTGATTAGCCAGGACACAGCCGATCCGGACACGGGAACGACCCCTGCGCGGGCGGGGCGGATACTTTGTGAGCTGCGGTGTTGTCACGTGATCATGGTGTTTTCGTTTACCTGCATCTGAGCGAACCTCTGGGCGGTGGAAGGCTGCTGAGCGGCAGAGTAGATGGCGTCGAAGTCGGCGAGGACGGTGCCGCCGGCGGCCGGGGCGACCATGCCGCGCTCGGTCATCATTCTGCCGATCGCCGCACCGAGTCCGAGCGGCTCGCGGCCGTCGCGCCATACGACGGTGGTCGTAAGCCGCTTCGGCTTCCGGGTGGTGGCACGGTTCTTCTTCGCCTCTTCCCGGGCCGCGGTCAGGGTCTGGCGGGCGAGGTCGACGCCGCTCAGCTCCGACTCGGTGGTCATGCGATCACCGGACCGGTGGTGGTGTCGCCGTCCAGCGGGCGGGCGGCGAGCTTGGACAGCCGCTCCGTCCACGGCACGGACCCGGGCTGATCGGTCTGGGCAGGGGACTGCCCGCGCAGCTGCTCCAGCCGTACGCCCAGGAGGTGGTGCGCGGTGCGTTCGCGGGTCAATTCGGCGGCCTTGGTCGGCCGCCGCGACGGCGTCCGCGCCGTTCGGGCTGTGCCGGTTCTGCTCGGGCCGGTATGCCTGGCGGGCCTCGGCTTCGGTATTCCGCGGTGTGGCCCAGCGACCCCAGCGCGCTGCTGCGCGGCACGCCGAGGGTCTCCTCGGCGGCCTGGAGCACGGCGAAGGCGAGCGCCGTGGCGGTGGCCGGGTACGCGGCCAGCTCGGTCGGCGGGGATGGGGAGGTCAGGTGGCGCGGGATCTGGCTCCGGTGCGGTCGGTGAGTTTCAGGCGGTTCTCGGGTGTCTGGGGTGCGGGCCAGAGCTGGATGAGGTGGTGTTCGGGGAGGGTTCCGTCCGGGAGGACGGGCCGGTCTCCCAGGGTGGTGGCTGTGTCGCGGCCCCGGGCGTGGAGGCGCAGTCGCCACGGGCGGTCGTCGCCTTCGCCGCTGGGGATGGGCAGGTCGGTGAGGTCTTCGGTGATAAGGCTGCCGATCATGGGGCCGTCCCTGGTGAAGCGCATGCTGAACTCAACGGCTTCGTCCCAGGGGATGAGCTCGGGTTCGGGCTCGGTGTCGTGGATCTCGACGGTGACGTTGATGTCGCCCCAGGAGGTGCCGGTCATGATGTTCGCCTGGTCGCCCTCCTCATTGAGCCAGACGAGCCCGTTGCCGGTGGTGCGGTCGTCGTCCGGTTCCTCGGCGTCCGTATGGGTGATCACGTAGAGGTGGTGGGTGACACCGATCCTCATGGTTTCGCCGGCCCTCATGAGGCTCCTTTCGTTTGTCGGTGCCTACGGTCCCCGTACGTTGGTACGGGGACCGCATCATGCCAGCTGTGCTACCGGTCCGGCGGGGTGGTTCAGACCTTCACCCAGAAGCCGTCGGCGTGGACGACGCGGAACTTCTTGTAGAAGCTCCCGATACGGCCACCCTGCTTGTTCTGTTCGTCCACCGGCACCCAGGCGATGCCCCTGCTGTTCGCCGGGACGTTGGTGCCGCCCTCCAGCGTCGAGGCGAACGGGTATCCGTCACAGGAGAGGCCGGGGCCGGGAGAGGCCAGGCCCCCGCAGACGGCCCGGCGGTTCGCGTTCCTTCGCGTCTCGTCCGCCTCGCGGCGGAGCACGCTTCCGTTGGGAACACCCAGCTTGAGCCCCCGGGACTGGACGTTCTTGATGTTCTGGGAGATGCCCGGCAGGTTCGCCATCGTTGTGATCGTCGGGATGTAGCTCGGGTAGGCGCAGCCGGGGCTGAGGGTGCGCCGGTCGTTGCGGGTGTTCCAGAAGGTGTCGTCGCAGCGGTACTTGAGCGACTTGTACTTGAGGACGGCGGGGGTGAAGCCGGCCTTGGTGAAGGTGAAGGTGTAGGAGGACTCGGTGGTGTGTTTCTTGTTCTTCTTGACCCCGCTGGTGTAGTTGACCTTCCCGGAGATGGCGGGCCCGAGGCTGCGGTCCTTGGGGAACTTGTTGTCGGCCGCGCAGGGTTTTCCGCACTTGGCCTTGTAGGTGACCTTGACGCCGTTCGCGTTGACCAGGGTCGCCTTGCTGATTCCGGTGGTCTCGGACCACTTCAGGGACTTCTGCTTCAGCGTCATTGTGTGCGTGATCTTGAATGTGGCCGAGCCGACAGGTTGGCCGTTGCGCAGCAGCGTCAGCTCGACGTCGGCGGTGGTACAGCTCTCGTACCGGTTGTAGACGATGTGGTTGACCTTGCACTTCACGGCAGCAGGCGCGGCCAATCCTTGCCTGGCCTGCCTGACCTCGACCTTGATCGACGATGCCGGCGCGGAGGGAGCGGCGGGGGCCGCGTGAGCGGGCGCCATCGCCGTGCCGGTGAGAGCCAGGGCGGTGATGGACACCCCGGCGAGTCGCGTGACCGTTGAACGCACTTGTCCCCCAACTTTCCGCAGCGCACGCCGGGGGCGAGGTGCCCCCGGGGTCTGCGAGCCGCCCAGACGCTACGGCCGGAAGCCCTCGTGGTGCGATGTGAATCCCGGCGGGCTGACCGGTTCCGAAACAGAAACTGTCCAGAAACGGATTATCACCGCGCAATGAGGGCTAAAGTGCACACTCTCTTCCACTTCCTGGAACACCCCAAAACCTGAGAAAAGGGCCACCACCATGGTGCGGAGCGCCCTCCACCCGCGCTACTGCGCAGGAATCGCCGCCCCACCGAGAAGCCCGCCGCTGCCTGTCGCCCGCCCCAGCTGTCGACATGATGAAAGGGAGAAGCGGCCTTCAAGAGCGCGGGCGCCAGGACGCGCACGGCACGGACGTTCGCCTCCGGCACCACCTGGATAACCGCAGCGATCAGCTTCGGCACGCTCCAGCGGAGCTTGGTACCAACGGCCGGGGCATCGGGGACCAGGTTCAGGCGGCCGGTGTCCGCGTCGAACGCCCTCGCCTCCACTCGCCCGGCGTGCCCAGTCCCGGCGGCTCGCGGCCATCGCGCCGGACGACGGTGGTGGTTCGCCGCTCTGGCCTCCTGGCGGTCGCGCCGTTCTTCTCGCCGACTCCCGGGCCGCGATCAGGGCCTGGCGGGCGAGGTCGACGCCACTCAGCCTGGTGGCCATGCAATCACCGCCCCGGGGGTATCGCGGACAGATCCCACCCGGCCCGGTCGGAGGGCTGTTCCGTACGCGCGCGGGACAGGTTTTCGGTCGACACCACCTCGCTCGGCTCCACCGGCGGCAGCCGGCTCCGGGCCGTCGGCGCCGGATCCATCCGCTCCGCGACCGCCACCGGTTTCCGTGTCCGCCTCCGCTGGGTCGACGACGCCGGACGCGGCGGCAAGCAACTCACCCCGAGGAGGCCAAACACCTTGGCTCCTTCATCAACTGGATCGGTGTCGGCGAACCGTGGAACCCACCACGGACCAGGCGGGGCCCGGTACGCCACCATGCCCGGTACGCCACCGTGCCGTACCGGGCCCCGCTCCCGCCCCGGCCCATGGTGGCGCCCGGGTTCCCGGCTGGGGTGATGCCGGGTGCCGGGCCGGCCGGGGAGGAGAGACCGGGTGCCCATGCGCCGAGGTGGCTCCGGCACCATCGCCCCGGCACCGGCCTCGTCGGCGAGGACCCGGCGCCACTGCCGCCCGCGGATGCGGTGGGGCGCCGAGTTGTCGGTATTGACCGGCAGGCCGGTGGCCGTCGTCACCCCGCGCCGCACGGTTCGTCGGCGCCTCCGCCTCGGTCCTTTCGGTGCTCCGGGCTGCATCCCGCGGCCGGGCCGGGATGGCCGCTCGTCCTGTTCGTTCTGTCTGTTCCGCTGGGCTTGTACAACCATTCCCGGGCGGTGCGGGTCCGTTGATCGGAAGAAACCCCCACTTCCGAGGAGTGTCCATGAGAACACCCAGGCCCGCCCGACTGCCGGTGCTGGTCTCCGCCATCGTGGTGACCGTCTCCCTGGCGTCCCCGGTCGCCTTCGCGGCCCCCGCCGGAGCCGAGCGGTCCGCCCTGGCGGGTCCCGCGCCCCGGGAGCGGCCGGAGGACTTCAACGGTGACGGCTACCGCGATCTCGCCGTCTCGGCGCCGGGGACCCCCATCGCCGGACGCCAGGATTCTGGATCCGTCGCCGTGCTGTACGGCTCCCGCTCCGGGGCGCTCCAGGGCCGGCGGCAGATCCTCCACCAGGATGTCGCCGGCATCCGCGGCACCGTGGAGGCCAACGATATGTTCGGCGGCGCCCTGACCACAGCGGACCTCGACCGCGACGGTTATACCGACCTGGTGATCGGGACCCCGTACGAGAACATCGGCACCGCCGGGAAGGCGGGCTTCCTCAAGGACGCGGGCTCCCTCACGGTCGTCTGGGGCGGCCCCCGGGGCCTCAACGGCTCGACGGTCCTGGACGGAGTGGTGGCCTACGGCGAGCTGGGCCGACATCTGACGGCCGGTGACGTCGACGGTGACGGCGACCAGGACATCGTCACGTCCTCTGCGGCCGGCAGGGACATCGCCGTGTTCGAGGGACCGATCCGCCACAACGGCGCCACGGCGGGCATCACCGCCTTCCCCCACCCGGAGCACACCCGTAACCTCGACCTCGCCTCCGGCGATGTGAACGGGGACGGGATGACCGACATCGTCGTGGCCCGGAAACATTACGACCTCGGGGACCGGCGGGACCACCGGTACGTCATGTTCTGGCCCGGCGGACCCGCCGGGCTCGCGACCCCCACCGAACTCACCGACGCCGAGGGACTGCCCCTGGAAGCGGACCATGTGGCTGTGGGGCGGATCGACGGTGACCGCTACGCCGATGTCGTCGCCGGGCGGAGTACCCATCACGTCAACCGCCCCGACGAGCCGGCCGCCGCCCGGGGCGGCATGATCACCTACCTCCCGGGCTCCGCCGCCGGACCCGTACCGGCGCGTTCCCGCGTCCTCAACCAGGACAGCCCCGGGATCCCCGGTACCGCCGGGGAGTCCGACCTGTTCGGCTCGGGCCTGTCCATCGGCGACACCGACCGGGACGGCTACGGGGACATCTCTGTCGGAGTTCCCAACAAGCGCTCCAAGGGGGCCGAGTCCGAAGGCGGCCGGGTCGTGGTGGTGCGCGGCGGCGCGTACGGCCCGAGCGGAACTGGGGCGAAGGCCTTCTCCCAGAACACCCCCGGGGTCCCCGGGACCGGTGAGAAGAGCGACCTGTTCGGTCGGACCACCCGGCTCGCCGACACCGACGGCGACGGCAGGGCCGAGCTGTTCATCGGCAACGATCAGGAGCACGTGGGCAAGGACCGGTATGCCGGCGCGCTCTGGCGGCTGCCGTCGACCGCATCCGGGACGACCGCCCGGGGCGCACACATGATCACCCCCCGTGACCTCGGCATGCCCACCCCGTGGAGCATGTTCGCCATGGCCTTCCAGGACTGAGGAACCGGCCGCCGGGCCCGCGTCGGACGGTCCGACGCGGGCCCGGTCCTCCTCCGCCGTGAGAGCGGTTCGCAGACCGGATTCGTAGAGGTCCAGGCCGTCCGAGCCCGACCGGGGTGCAGCGGCGCTGTCTGACGCGCGACTTCCCCCACGGGGACAGCGTCTACGGCTACTTCGCCAAGTGGCAGCGCGACGGGCGTCTTCGCCCGGCTCAACGGCCTGCTGCGGGAACTGGTGCGCGAGCAGGAGGGCCGGAAGGCCGAACACTCGGCGGGTGTGATCGACGCACAGAGCGTGAGAACTTCCACCGGCGTGCCCGTCACGATTCAGGGCTTGGACGAGACAGCGGGAGGAGGCGGCCTCTCAGGCCTTCCACCCCTACCTGAAGGAGGTCGGGGTGGTCTGCACGCACGCCGGGGCGTTTCGTCGAGTCCGGCAGGATCATCACGGCGGTATGGTCTCCTCCGGGATCGCCGTGGGCCCGCACCTCGCCGCACGGCTCTCCGGCGAACAGGTGGGGCGGGCCCCGGCGCCGACGCTGGAGTACGACCCCGAGTCACCGTCCGGCACCGGGAGCCCGGACAAGACGGACACCACGAGAAGCCGGCCGCCCGCCCCGACCTGCCGACCGTGCTCGGCGAACAGCTCGCCGACGGTCCCATTCCGGGGGTACGGTTCGCTCTCGCCGACGACCCCGACGCGAAGGTCGCCGCAGCCGTCGCGTCCCACCCCGGGCCCTCCGACGAGCGGCTGCGCTCCCTGCTGCACCGGTACGGAGCCCGGGTCGCCGCCGGGGTGGCCGGGGTGACGGCCACCCCGCCCGCGCCGCTGGAGGAGCTGACCTGGTGGGAACCCCCGACCGGCCGGGCACTCCGGGAAGTGGCCCGACACCCCGGGCGCCCCCTCAGGCCTTCCTCGGCTGTCTAGCCGACGAACGCGCCCGTCACGTCGCCGCCCGGCATCCCGCACTTCCCCCGTCCGCCGTGACCGGGCTCCTCCCCGACGACCACGAGGCCGCCTCCCGCCGTCATGGCCCGACTTGTCGCCGAACTCGGCGCGGAACACGTCCCGGAGCGGACTGCCGTACGCACCGTGGACCCGCTCACCACCTAGACACGGCGACGGCGATGCCCGGTCAGGGGTGGTCCTCCGTCGACGGGGACCGTGATGACCGGAGGGCGCCTGCCGGAATGACGTGCCGTCGATCCTGCTGGGGAAGGGCTCAGCGCACGGAGTCCCCGCCGACCTGCGTGGGGTTTTTCTTCTTCATGCGATCACTACCCGCTGACAGTGCGATACCACGCGCGTGACGGATGGGTGTCGCAGTTGTAGATGACCGTGGGTGTGTTGTTCGCAATGTTTCCTCCGGCGGGGCTGAGACACTTGCCGCTGTTGTGGTTCACCAAGTGGGAGCCGGAGAAGTACCAGAGTCTCGACGGATGATTGTCACAGATGTAGATGACCGTCTCGGTGTTGTTCAGCACTCCGCCACCGGCGGGGCTGAGACACTTGCCGCTGTTGAGGTTCAGGAGCTGATATAGGCCGCTCCCCTTGAACACCAAGTACCACATGCGCGAGGGATGGGTGTCGCAGTCATAGATGACGGTCGTGGTGTTGTCCACCACGTTTCCTCCGGCAGGGCTGAGACACTTGCCGCTGTTGGCGTTGAGGAGATACGAGCCGAACGCGAGCTGCGCTGTTTCCCTTGGGGCCACCGGTGCCTGATTTGAGGCCGCTGCGGTGGGTGCCGAGAGGACCGTGCCACCGATCATGATGACAGCCGCGGCGATGAGCGCCGAAGCCTTGGAATTCTCTCCCATGGTCTGCTTTCCTCCAAACAAAGTCGATTGAAGAGCAGGGGCGTTCGCCACCATTATGCCGACCGGGCGAGCAACGGGGTACCCGTTGCACTGGCCGTGCCGTCCAGGCCTGGCGGGGGGCGCCCCGGCCCGTACACCGCTCGCCGCCGCGCCCATTCCTTCGCCCACTTGCTCGCCGTCCCGTCCGGAGTCGGCTGCCATGGTTGATTCGGACCGGCGCTGCGACGACGGGATCCGCTGGACACCGGGACCGGGTGCGCGAACTGTCAGAACGTGCTCCACCTCCGCAGGTCCCGCCATGCCGAGGCCGCTGCGGAGTTCGACCGGGATCCACCCGGTCCCGGCGAGGACGAGCGCAGGCGTGTCCTTCGAGGGAGCGGGGGCGCGGCGCAGTGAGCAGACCGCCGTCGAGGCGGAGGACTTCGTGTGCTGCCGGGAGCAGGCCCGCCGAGACGCGGACCGCGCGGCCGTTCAGGAACGGGCGGAGCGCGAGCGGGGCGTCGGCCGCCGCCGACGCGGTGCGCCAAGAGCCGGCGTGCTCGGACTGTGGCCGCGCGGTCGGCCGGGCTGTGCGAGGTGCGCGGTTAGAGGCCGATCTCGCCAAAACTCGACCGGCCCGGTCACAGCAAAGGCGTGCATGAAGAAGGAGATTTCCATTCTTTTGGATCCGGCCGAGGGAAGAATCGATTCAGTCCGGGAGGAGATCTGTGATGATCGTAGTCACGCGGGACCTCGCGGACGGACGTTGTCCGAGCGAGCGGGCCGCTGCCCGGACTGGCGCATGCGGCCTGCACTGACATAAGGCCCTCCATGCCGGACCGTTTGCGCCACGTTGCGGTTCGGGGACTTCTCCGGTTACACCCGGGAAGGTCAAGAGTGAGGCGCGGCGGCGGCCCTCACGTGGCTCCTGTGCTGGATCACCTCACCGATACGAAGGATTCTCAGTGGACACGCCAAGTCAGCCCCAGCAGTTCACCGGCCCGCAGGTGGCCGTCATCGGCACCATTCTGGCGATCACCGCCGCAGCGTCGTCGGCCGCTCTGTTCGGGAACGCCGAACAGAGCGAGCGCGGCTTCCGGCTGCTGAACTGGCTGCGCAGCCGCGGCGAGACCGAGCTCCCAGCTGCCGAGTCGGAGCTGTAGCGCTCGTTCGCCGGTCTGCGGTGGCGGCGCCGGTTCGCGAGCCAGGCCATGTCCTGTGTCGACCAGGGCGGCCAGCCGGTCCGGCTGCTCCGCGTGCAGCCGGAGGCGACCCCTGTGGTCTTCAGCGTGCAATCAGGACAGGCTCGACCTCCGGCGGCGGATCCTGGGCGTCGGTGGCCCGGTTTCGGGCGCTCCCCCGGCAGGGTGGCGTGCACCTCCGGGCCGGGCCCGGGGTCAGTGTGTCCGGGGGCCGGCGGACTTCTTCGCCCGTTCGTACGCCGGGAGCGCGGCTGGGTCCTCGGAGCCGCCGAGGCCGCCGAGCTGGACGACGGTGATGCCGTCCGGGGCGCGGATGGCGAAGGCGCGGGCGGTGGTGTCCTGGTCGCCGCCCGGGGACGGGGTTTCCGTGAAGACGACCTCGGCGACCGGAAGGTCACCTGTGCGGACCGAGGAGTAGCGGGCGTGCTTCAGGCGTGGGGCGACATCGCCGACCAGGCTCTTCAGCGCCTGCTCGGCGCTCCGGCCCGCGGTCGCGGCCGTCCATACGCGCAGTGTGCCGCGCACGTGGGCCTCCTTGCTGTTCACCTCGCAGACGAGCGAGAACTCCTTCCGCAGCGGCTTGCCCGCCGCGCCCTCGACGGCCTTCGCGTGCCAGTACCGGCCCGGATCGAAGGCGACCGGCAGGATGCAGGCGGAGTCCCCGGGGCCGACGTCCCGCTTCCGACCCGATTCCTCGGCCTCCTCGGACGCGGCCTCCTGCTCGTCCTTCAGCTTCTTGACGGCCCTGTCCCAGTCGTCGTCAGCCCCCGAGCCCGCACCCGTATCGGAGCCGTACCCCGACCCCGACCCGGAGCCGGAACGCGAGCCCGTCCTCGTCGTCTCACTGCTGCACCCCGTGACCACCACCGCCAGCACGATCAGCGGCACCGCGCCCCGGGCGACGCCATTCATGGACCGAACCATGACAACTCCCCCTACCCATATGCGACTTGAGGTGATCCTAAGTCGTACGCCGCGCCCTCCCCCGGAGAGCCGACCGCAGGACGACGAACTTCGGATCGCTAGCCCCCGGGCCGCAGTGCCCGGCGCGCGCCGGTGAACATGCGGCGGGCGGTGGCGTCGGTGGTCGCGCGGTGGGAGTGGAAGAGGGGATCGCTGAGGACGAGGTCGACGGAGGCGAGGCCCCCACCGCGCACGGCGAGGTGTGCGGAGTGCTTTCGTTCCCGGCTGGTTTCAGCGGGTCAGGGGGAGGACGGCGAACAGGCGCCGTCCGTCGGTCCCGGTCTCGGTTCCGCAGCTGAGGACGCCGAGGCGGTGCAGTGTGGGGAGGAGGGAGTCGTCCAGGGTGAGGGGATCAGGTTGGTGGCTGAGGGCCAGGACGAGGAGTGTGCGGTTCTGTTCCGCCAGGTGGAGGCTGATGGTCCGGCCGCCGTCCGCCACCGCGGCCCGTACGAGGAGCTGGACGACCTCGTCGGTGCTGTCGGGGGTGCGCCGGCCCCGATGGGCGAGGTGCTCTCTGACCAGGCGGATTGCTTTCGGGGCGCTCCAGGGCTGGGACTCGAGTGTCCATGCGGCGCCGGGGCGGTTGGCCATGAGGGGACGGCCGGTCGATCCTGGGCCGGCGGCGGGCGGGAGAGATGGTGGGTTGGGGGGAGGCGCGGGGTTCTTCGGTGGCGGGGGCGTTCTGGGCGGCCAGTCCGGGGGGCGGGGCCTCGTCGCGGACGGACCGGTGGGCAGCTCCACAGCGGGACCTCCTCCTGAAGGCGGACCGGTTGGTTCAGTCTAGGCGCGCGACCCGCACTGGAAACGCGGTATGCGCGCATTGCGTGCCCGGCAGCGCGGTTCGCGGCGCGAGAGGCGAGCTGTCAGCGGCGGCCGGTTCACGACCGCGTATCCGGCGCCGGGCCCGGTGTCTCCGCGCCGGAGAACGACCGGAGAGCCGCCACAGCGCCGGAGCCCACTGATGGGAAAGGCTCAGGTCAGGGCTCACAGCCCGGAGGCGACGGCCCAAGAGGGCGTACGGCCCGTGCCGAGAGTCCGGGCAGGCGCCGGTTGACGGTCCGCCAGGACCGGCGTCGTCGTGGCGTTCGGCGCTGAGGACCGGGCCCGACACGACAGACGAACAGGTCCGCGCCCACCGGCTGCCCGCGCGCTCGGGCGACAAGCCGGACCTCGCCCTGGGCGAGCTCCCCGCGCAGGCGGGGAAGACTCCTCGGCGACCTGGGCCTCGACGAGCTGTGCCGAGCGACCCCTGCGTAGGCGGGGAAGACACTCGGCGACCTTGTCGCGGATCGCCGTGAGATCGCCGGTCGCCGAGCGACCCCTGCGCGGGCGGGGCGGATCTGGCGATCGGGAAGGCGGCCGCGGTGCCGGACGAGCGACCCCTGCGCGGGCGGGGCGGGTCACCTCTGACAACAACCCGAAGATAAAAGGGACGAGCGACCCCTGCGCGGGCGGGGCGGGTACTTCGTGACCTGGGGAGTTGTCACGTGATCATGGTGTTTTCCTTTACCTGCATTCGTGCGAATTCCATCGCCGTGGGGCTTCTGCTGAAGCGAACCGTATCTGCCGGGGCCGGGTCTGTGTCGGGTGATTCCCGGCTGGACGGCCAGGACCGCGGGTGAGGATGCGGGTCATACTCGGTGCGCGGGCAGCCTGCGGGGCTCGATGCGTTCCTCCACGGCTCTGTTTCCGTCACGTGTGACCTGATAGGCGCCGCGTCCCGGTATTTCTGTCACGGCCTCCACCAGTTCGGTTCCGCAGTAGACCAGACCGACTCCGTCGTCCGTGCAGTGGGCCGTCGGCAGGGTGCCTTCAGCCACAAGCCGGTGTGTCAGGGGCCGTCGGCCCTCGTCGGAGTCGTAGTGGACGCCGTTGCTGTACGGCAGGAACCCGAGCGCGTTCGTGACCGGGCGCAGCTCTGGTCCGAAGGAGTCGGTGGCGCCACCCTGGAACCAGCAGAGGGATCCGGCGCTGACGCCGCTGAGTACGACGCCGGCCTGCCATGCCTTGTGCATGATGTGGTCCAGGCCGTGTGCTCTCCAGACGGCAAGCAGGTTGACCACGGAGCCTCCCATGACCCAGACCACGTCGTGGTCGAGGACGGTGCCCTCGACGTCCTCCACGTTGGGCATGGGGAACAGGTGGAGAGGCGTCAGATCGAATCCCGGTACCCGGGCGGCCTCGGTCATACGGGCGGTGAAGTGCTCGGCGTCTCCGATGGCGGTGCCGACGTACAGGATGCGCGGGCGTCGGCCGTGGACTCCAGAGAGGTCGATCGCATGATGCACCAGGGCGTCGAACACCACCCTGGTGCGGTCCCCGATCCGGTGTCCTCCGGAGGTCGCGACGATGGTCGGTTCCGCTGCCGTCATGATCGTAATCATATCGATGGCCCGCTGGCGCACCCGGGTCACACACCCCAGTTGAAGGACGCCTACTGATGCGGGTCTGTTCCAGGCGGACCCACGTGACCCAGGCCGGGGACGCTGGGCACACAGTCGGCTGGCGAGTCCGGTTCGAAGGCAATCGCGGCGACTTACCCGACCGGTTTCGCGGCACGATGGCCGCCCACCGCTTGGGTGGCTCGCACGCCGATCGCGGCCCGGCGGCTCGCGTCCGTCTCGGTGCCCCGTACAGACCGGGCGCGGCTTCGGCTTCCCTGCCGATGCCGCTTGGCCGACCCGTTCCCGCAGCCCGGAGACGACGGCTCCGTGGGCCCTGGCCTGAGGCCACCGTGCTCGAAGGGCCCCATGTCTTTCCTTGAGGGAAATGATGGTGTGTCGGGTCGGAGGGCCGGGCAGCATGGCGAGGTGGCTGATCTGCTGTGGGATGACATGAGCTGTTTCCTCGACCCGGATTCGATGGGGTCGCTGCCGGACGTTCGTGTGCCGGATGTCTCGGTGGAGGGCTGGCAGACTGTTCTCGATCTTGTGGCCGAGAAAGGCTGGAAGTGCCGGTACTCGGAGGGAGCGACAGTGCTCCCGGTGCCCCGGGCCGAGGTCGTGCTGTCCCGCCCGGTCGATGCCGAGTGCCCGAACCTGCGGGTCTGGCCGGCTGCCGATGTGCTGGTGATCTTCCGTTTCCTCGACGACGAGGTGGTCGACTTCGACGTCGACCTGCGCGAGCTCCAGGGGCAGGAACGACTCGATGTGCTGTGCGGCTTCCTCCGTGAGATCGGGCGACGGCTGAACAGACCGGTGCTGATGGAAGCGGAGGGTACCGATGGCCATCCGATCCTCGGCTTCGATGTCAAGAGCGACCGGGTCGTCCTCCTCATGAAGCCGTACGCCATGCGGACCGAGCCCGACAACTGAGCCATCCCTGCGCGGGCGGGGCGGATCGGGCCCAGGTCACCCGCACCTACCGCGACGCGGGACTACCCCTGCGCGGGCGGGGCGGGTACTTCGTGACCTGGGGCGTTGTCACGTGACCATGGTGATTTCGTTTGCCTGCATCTGGTCGGCTCTTTCCCGTGGAGGTCTGCTGTGAGCACGGTATCTGCCGGGGCTGCCTCTGTGTCGCTGGTTCACCCGAAGCCGGACCGGCTGATGCCGGAGCGTCGTACCGGCTGTGGCCGGCGCCGAAGCGGGAGTTCGGCTGCGCCTGAGGTCGCGCCCGGCCGCCGGGCCCACCGCGACCCGACGGCCGGGCGGGATCAGCAGGCCACGCCGGGCCGTCGGGCCGCGGTGGCCCTGAGCAGATCCCGTACCAGGTCGAAGTCGATGCTCTCCGGCCCCCGGAACCGCAGACAGCCCTTGCCCATGTCCTGTCCGGCCAACCGCCCCTCGAACGCCTCGCGGACATCACCACGCAGGAGGTAGAAGGAGATGTACCGCTTCTGGGCGGCGAACGCGATCTCCGCGGTACCGTCCCGCCGGTAGGCCGGCATCCCGTACGCCATGACCTCCTCGAAGCCCACCAGCTCCGTACGGCACAGCTCCCGCAACCCGGTCAGCGCGGCCCGGCGCTCCTCGGGAACCTCGGCCAGGTAGCCATCGACATCACTCGCCGCACTATGCACCATTTGGTCAGATTATTGGGCTTTGGCAGTCGGATCAACCACCGAGGTCACCGGTTCAGGGGGTGTGATCGGGCCAGGGGACGCTGGTGGCGACGACGGCAGCGTCGACGCCGGGCACTGAGACTCGGCTCTCCATACCTCACCATCCCCATCAACACACGGGGCACCCAGACCGAACCCCAGACCTTCTACGTCTGCTGACCCCGATCCGCTGTGGAGGCACCCCGACCACACCAACAGGTTCGCCCGGCATGAAAGGGATCTCGCCCTCGATCACACTCACATCCGGGGTGTTCACGAGCCCCCATGACCAGGCACTCCAGAGGCGGATGAAGATCGCTTCCCAGACTGCCGGAGATCGTTTCCCACTCCGGTGACAGGGGCACCCCCCTGTGCGCGGGCGGCTGATGGCGGGCCGGGGCCGCCCCGGTAAGTTGGCAATCTTCGGGCGCTGCCGACGCCCGGAGTCCTCGAAGGCGAACGTCCATGAAGAACCTCGACCGGTCCCGCGCCCGACTTCGCCTCGACGCCGCATTGGATGACCTGGCAGCCACCTTTCGGGGGATGACCGCACACCCCGACGAGCACAACTGCGAATGCCACTGGGGCAGTGCGGAAGACCTCGCCCAGCTCAAGGTGGCGGACACGGAGCTCGACCCCGACCTCCTGCAGCGCACATGGGAGGCCATCGACTGGAGCGATCACGCATCCGTCCTCCGCAGGATTCTGCCCCGGTTCGCGACGACCCTCGTCAGCGGCCTCATCGAGCCTCCCTTCGGCATGGAAAGGGCCGGGCGCTCGTTCGCACTCGGCCACTGGCAGCAGTGGCCTGCCGAGCAGGCCGCGGCGGTCGGGGAATTCCTGCACGCCTGGTGGGCGCACACGCTCACCGATTCGGATCCCGCCGTACCCGCGTACGAGGTCCTCGTACTGAACGCCGAGGCATCGGGCGCCCTGAGTCCGTGGCTCCACACCTGGGAAGCACTGATCGGACCCGCGGCCGACCAGCACCTGGCCGAAGCAGCGGCACAGTGGGAGTACGACCTGCTCGATGACCGACTTCCCTGGGACGCCTGGGAGAACGGGGAAGAGATGCGCGCCGAGCTGACTGTCTGGCTGGTCCGCCATGCTCCGACCCGGCTACGCGCCATCGGCGCATCCGAAGAACTACTTCACCGGATAAGGCTGCTCGGGGTCACCGGTCCCGACCGCTGGGAAGACCCGCACTGGCCCGGTCACCACCGATAGAGACCCGCCCGCTGAGAGCTACCCCTGCGCGGGCGGGGAAGACGCCGAGTTCCCCGTAGGGCCCGGCTCGCCCCCGAGCGACCCCTGCGCGGGCGGGGCGGGTTTCTCGTAGATGTCCCGCAGGTCTTCAAGCTGCGAACTGCCCCTGCGCGGGCGGGGCGGATGCATGAACCGCCCGCCCTGGGGTGCACGAGGACGAGCTACCCCTGCGCGGGCGGGGCGGATGCGTGGTGGCCGCAGGGTGACGACTGGCCGGGGGAGCTACCCCTGCGCGGGCGGGGCGGATCTGACAGGTCTCGCGGCCCTCGCCACGCTCCTGGAGCTACCCCTGCGCGGGCGGGGCGGATCTCCGGCGCCCGCCGTTGACCCGCAGCCCGAGAGAGCTACCCCTGCGCGGGCGGGGCGGATACTTCGTGACCTGCGCCGTTGTCACGTGATCATGCTGTTTTCGTTTACCTGCATCAGAGTCCTGCGTGGATCGGGTGGACGAGATCCCGCTCCGGCAAGCAGTTGAGACCATCCATCTGTGAGCCTTCAATCCATTCTGGTTCCGGCTGATTGCCAGGGTTGGTTGCTTTGCCGGGGGCGGGCCATGAGGGTGATGCCGTCGAAGTCGGTGGGGGTCCAGCGGTTGCGGCCGGCGGTTCGTACGGACCAGCGTTGTTCTGTTGCGGCGGGTTCGATCATGACGGCTTGGCCGTCGTGGATCCGGTCTGAGAGGAGTCGCCAGATTCGGTCCCTGATGCGGCTGCCGGGGGTGCCGACGAAGATGCCTGGTGCGGTTTCGATGAACCACCGGGTGAGGTGGCCGCGGAGTCCGGGTGGGGCGGCGATCAGCACGATGACGGTCATTGTTCCGGCTCCCCGGGCATGTCGTCCGGCTTGTGGGGCGGGCTGGCCGGGTCTGGTTCGGCCGGTTCAGCAGCCGCTGTGGGCGGGGGCGGAATGACGTCGAGGTGAGTGGTGGGTGAGAAGGGCTGGTCTCCCCAGTTGACGCCGCTGGCGACCACGGTGCCGTCTTCGTCCCACAGGCCGCTGAGTTCTCGGTCGAGGAGGTCCTCTTCGCCTTCGGCGGTGAGGAGGTTCTTGAGGTCGGTGACGATGCGGGGGAGCAGTTTTTCGCTGACGATGGCGTCGCGGAGGGCGATTCGGGCGTCGCGTTCGCTGGTGAGGCCTTGGGCTGCGAGGTCGAAGGCGAGGGGGATGGTGAGGTCGGCTTTGTAGAGGTCGGCGATGTCGAGGACGAAGGAGAGCGCTGATCCGGTGTGGACGAAGCCGAGGGCGGGGCTGGCTCCGACGCCGGTGATGACTGCGTGGCAGATGCCGTAGAGGGCGGAGTTCGCTGCCGAGAGGAGGCGGTTGACGTCGTCGCCTGCGGCGAAGGCGTCGCCGGGTTTGTATTCGCGCTTGGTCCAGGAAACGCCGGTTCTCTGCGAGTGGTGGGCATAGAGCTTGCGGATCCGTGTGCCTTCTCGGCCGCGGAGTTGCTGGAGGGTCAGCCCTTTGGTGTCCTCGCCGGGGAAGCGGAGATCGTACATGTGACGGGCGACGGCGACGCGCTGCTTGGGGCGGGTGATGAGCCAGGCCTGCCGTAACTGGAGGTGGGAGTTGCGGGCCAGGCCGAGGCCGGAGGCGTAGAGGCGTACTCCCTGCTCGCCGACCCAGCACAGGGTGGTGCCGGAGTCGGCGAGGAGGGTGACGGCGGCGTGGGTGATGCGGGTTCCGGGTCCGATGAGGAGGACTGCGAGGTAGGCGGCGGGGACGTGGACGACGCGTGCCTTGTTGACCAGGACGATGGCGTTGTCGTCGCGGTCGATGTGGCAGCGTTCGGCGTAGAGGCTGGAGATGCGGTCCTCCAGACGGTGGATTTCCTGGGGGCGGGTTCTCCACCACGGGTCAGGCATGGTCGTTCCCTGGGGTGAGCGGTGCGAGGGTGAGGAGACCCTGGCCGTAGCCCTTGCCCGGGCCGAGGCCCTGGAGCAGGGTCGTGCGGAGCAGGTCGGGATCGGTGACACGCAGGAGGCCCTGGAAGGTGGCGGTGGAGAGGGTGACCCGAGGGCCGTTGGGACGCTTGCTGAAGCGCAGGACTTCGCGGGCGGTGAGGATCACGGCGGGGGGCGGGGAGTCGGGCTGTCCGAGGCCGAGCTCAGGCTCCAGTGCGGGCTCAGGTGTGGAGGGGATGGTGAAGCCGTGGCGTTCGGTGCGGTCAAGGAGCCAGTGGAGCTGCTGGTGGGGGGTGCGGTGGGGGATGCGGAAGCCGCGGATGCCGCGCTCGGCTGCGGTGCCCGGCTGGGCGTGCTGCTTGGCCCGCAGGGTGGCCTGTCCGGGGGTGGGTTTTTCAGGGTTTCGTACGGACTGGACGGGGTTGGCGGTCAGGCGGAACACGAAGTCGCGGCCGTGGGTGACGCGGGCGAGCAGGGGGGTGTAGTCGGCGATGAGGGGGGTGCTGTTGTCGGCGCCGGGCCAGCCGGCCTGTTCGACGAGGTGGGTCCAGGAGGGGCGGCTGTCGGTGAGGACGAGGACTTCCGCGCGGTGGGGGTTGTCGTTCTCCAGGCGCCACAGGACGCGTTCGGTGACGGGCTGGGTGGCGATGCCCGCGAGGAGGGTGGCGTGCATCCGGTGGGGGTTGGACAGCAGGGCGGTGGCGCTGCGGCGGTGCGGGTTGAGGGCGATTTTCGACAGGTATGGCATGGGGGTCACCAGCCCAGGAGGGTGAAGGGGTCGTGGCCGGAGGCCAGGTGGGGTGGGAGAGAGGTGGTTGAGGAAGGGGTTTCTAGGGTGGGGATGGTGATGGATGTGCGGTGCACGGTGCGGGTGCTGTAGAGGGTGCCGGTGCGCAGGTTGTAGGTGTCGGGTGTGTCGTCGATGGTGTGCTCGCCCTCCGGGTCCTCGATGGTGGCTGCCAGGGTGACGTGAGTGCCGTCGATCTCTTTGCGGTGGTGGGCCGCGGCCTGCCAGGGAACACCGCTCAGGGCGGGGAGGAGTGCGGCGCCGGGGTGAAGGCCCAGCGTGAGGGGGCCAGTGGGCGGGCAGGAGCGCCGGCCCAGGGCCAGCGGGAAGACGGGGTTGCGTACGGCGTGCTCGAGTTCCTCCAGGAGGGTCGCGGGTCCGTGGAGGGCTGCGGTGAAGACGGCGTCCTGGAGGTAGTAGCGCTGGGTGACGCCGGTGTACTTGGCGGGGCTGGTCTTCTTTTGGATGCCTTTGGCGTTGACCTGGCTGGAGGGCATCGGCTGTCCGCGGTGGTCGCTGACGGTGTGGTAGTCGCGCAGCAGGCTGCCGGGCTGGTCGGCGCGGACACCGAGCCGCAGGTCGAGGAGGTCGGTGATGGGGGCCTCGCGGGGGCGTCCCTGGGCTGCGGCGAGGAGGCCGAGGACGCCGGACTTGGTGGGCTCGTGGTGGGTCTCGCGCCGGTTGTAGCGGGACGGCCGGCCCCAGGACTGCAATGGTCCGGCGAAGCGCAGCACGAGAACGGCTGCCTGGGTCACGAGGCGTCCCGCGTCGTGGCCGTGGCGGGGGCCGAGCCGTCCCGAGCGGACGGCACGTCCGCGCTGTGCCGACCCGGCCCGGTGGGGATCTGCCCGTTCGCCAGCCATCCGTCGAGGAGCTCCCTCAGGGTGTCGAGGAGCTTGGGGAAGGGAAGCGACGTGCCGAAGCTGTCGGCGAGCTTGTCGCCCTGGAGGACGTAGGTCGACAGGGTACGCACCGGCGTGGAGCCCCAGGAGGTGCCGACGGCGTCCAGCTCGCCGGCCAGCCGGACCGCGGACTCCGCGACGAGTCCGCTCGCACCGGTGACGGGTTCCTCGAAGGCGGAAACCAGGTTGACCGGCTGGTCGGTGCGCAGGGTCACGGCGATCAGCCGGGGCACGGTGCGGTGGGCGAAGGAGTTCTGGTGGCCTGCGGGCATGGACCGGGTGAAGGAGTCGACGAATCGCACCGCGGCGTCGAGGACGGCGTCGGAAGCGGTGAGGTTCTCCCGCAGCTGGTGCATGCCGAGGACGGCGTACCGGTAGAGCGTGGACGAGTTGAACTCCACGGTGCCGATCATTCCCGCGCCGGAGTCCACGGTGTTCTCGTCGTCGACCGCCGTGAAGTAGTCGAACTCGGTACGCACCGTGTGGGTGGAGAGCGCGTGCGCGACCTGGACCGCGGCGTCGACGTTCAGGGCAGGCAGGTCTGCGACCATCCGGCCGAACAGCGCGACCTCCGCAGGGTGCCCGCTGGAGAGCGTGCCGACGACGCCCAGCGAGGCGATCTCGTCCTTGAGGTCCTTGTCCGGCAGAGTGGCGAGTTCCGCTCCGCGCCCGTTCAGCAGCGCGATGAGGCCGTCGAGCTGCCGCTTGCCGAAGAACAGCAGGTAGGCGGACTGTTCGGCCTTGGTGGCGGACGGGGTGATGCCGAGCGGGACCAGCAGGGCGGCGGCCAAGCGCTCGGCGTGCTCCTTTGCCAGGCCTGCGCCGCCCTCGGATGCGGGCTGGGCAAGCCGCGCGGTCAGCAGGCCGCCGATCCGCTTGGTGCGGGTGGCGCGGTCCGCCTCGGGCGATCCCGCCGCGAAGTGCATCCGGGTGGCCCGCTTCCAGGCCTGGGAGGAGACCCTGGCCCGGCGCGCGCCTCCGTACAGGGCCTGCTTCGGTGTGCCCGAATCGTCCCTGTTGACGTTGGACGGCGGAAGGCTCTGCAGAATGTGGACCTCGACGAAGAGGGTGGGATCGGTCATGGCTGAACTCCTTCGGTGAGAACGATGCGGCTGCCGAGTCGCTGGTGAAGTGGGTGGTCCGCGACGGCCCCGGGCACGGGCGGCGCTGGCGGCCTGCCCGGAATGCCCCGCGCTCCTGCCGGGACCGACAGGCCCGGGAGAGCGGAACATCCGGGAAACACCTGCGGGGAGCACTGGCTCCGCCGCCGGGAACAGGGGGTGCGGCGCGGTTGCCTGGTGGGTCAGGCCGGGGAGGCGGAGGGCGAGTGGAACGCCCGGTCCCACCGGCCCCGCACCCGCGGCTGCTCGTCGGCCTGGTCCCACCGGGTCAGATCGCGCTGGAGGAGGCCGTAGTCGAGGGGCTGTCCGGCCGTGCGCAGGAGGGGGATCAGGCCGCGCAGATGCTGGGCGAGTTCGTGGCTGTCCACGGAGGTGAGGATGTTCCCAAAGCGCCGCGCCAGCGCCTCGGAGCCCACCCGGTCCGTTGTCCGCAGCCTGCCGCATGCCTTGCCCAGCCCCACGCCCGGGGTGTGCATCGCCTTCCGCTGGCCCTGCTGGTGCAGACCGAACAGGACCAGCGCCGTGTGCTCGACGGCCAACCGGTCCCCCGAGGCACCGGTGGCCTGCTCGTACGGACTCGCCCCGGCCCGGTGCAGGGTCCACATCGCGGGGACCGTTCCCGCTTCCCGGCCCGCCCCCGAGCGCAGGGCCGCCAGCACGGCACCCGAGGTCGCCGCGCCGGGGTCGTGGACCTCCCAGTACGGGCCCTCGGCGGCCGGGGTGCCCGGGAGCGGGCCCGGCCCGGAGGAATCCGTACGGGCCAGGTCCGTGTACTGCAGGCCCCAGGCCCTCACCCGCTGGCCGCGCTCGGCCTCCGTCAGCTGCCAGGCCCGCAGGTCGAAGAAGAGACGGGTGTAGTCCAGCCCGATCCCGGCCCCGCGCAGCAGCTGCACCAGCGCCCGCAGATGCTGGGCGAGTTCGTCCCCGTCGAGGGAACCGGCCAGGGCGTCCAGGCGCCGGTCCACGGCGAGCGGGCTGGCCCGGCCGCTGCGCCGCAGGGCCCGGCAGGCGTCCCCGAGCCCGGTGTCCGGCCGGTGGACCGGACGGGCCTGTCCCTGCTGGTGGACACCGAACAGCGTCAGCGCCGCATGCTCGGCGGCGAACGACACCGGCACCATCCCGGCTGTCCCGTCGGCGTCGGAGACCTGGACCCGGTGCAGCGGCCTGGGCAGTGAACCCGGTTCACGGCCCACACCCGCCCTCAGGGCGGCGAGGTCCGCCGCCGCGTACGGCTGCCCGGGATTGAACGACTCCCAGAACAGGGCCCGCCGAGTACGGGCGCCCTGTCGCGCTGAAGTGCCAGCGGTCATGCCGCCTCCCCCCTTGCGTCCACCGCGTCGGCCGCCCGGGGCAGCAGCTCCCGCAGCGCCTTCCACAGCCACGCCTCGGCCCGGCCGCTGCGGTACACGGTCTCCTTGTTGTTCTCCCGGACCGTCCTGCCCACCACCGCCCGGGGCGGCATCGCGGCCAGGAGCTGGCCGGCTTCCCGCCCGGCTTCGCGCCACAGCGTCAGCTCCCAGGCCTCACGGCCGCGTTCCAGCAGGTCCCAGTCGTCCCCGACGGTCCGCACGCCGGCCAGCAGGCGCCGCATCGGCCCGTCGACCGCGTGCAGCAGCCGCGAAGAGGGCCGCTCGCCCTTGTCCCGGGGCAGCGGATCGCCGCCCCCCGCACGCCGCAGGTCCGCGTGGAAGCGGTCCAGGGCCCGGCCCGCCTGGTCGGCCTGGGCCGCACACTCCAAAATGGCCTCCCGTAGATCGGGGCTGTCAGCGACGAGCGCGGCCACCGGCACGGGGAGACGGTCCGCGATGGCGTTTTCGACGACCGCGCTCTGGTTCCCGTACTCCAGCCCGCAGGTCTCCACACCGAGGGCGTAATCCGGCGGGAGACAGCCCTCCGCGCTCAGGTCACCGACCTGCCGTAGCAGCAGCGAGGTGACCGGCCCGCTGCCGTCCGAGGGAAGGCCGAGGGCGAGCAGGGCGCCCAGGCCCTGCCAGGCCGCCCGGCCGGATAGATGACGGCGCGGGCGCTGCGACGGCTGTCCGGCCTTCGGCTTGGCGGTGTGGTTCCACGCCGTGTGCGGCTCCTCCTGCGGGGTCCGTTCCAGCCGGTCTCCCGCGCACACCACCACTCGTCGGACCCGCAGCCCGTCCCCGGTGTCCACCGGGATCAGGCGGATCCGGCGTGACTGGAACGTCAGCAGGTCCAGCAGCCCCGACGCCGGGCGCACGGACCATTGAGGGGAGGAGGGATCCATCCCGCCGACGGGCAACAGGCGCTTGTCCCAGTCCCACTGAGGCCGGTCGACCGGATCCAGGCCGTCGGGCAGAACCGGAAGATTCAGCAGCAGCGTCTCGTACAGGGTCCCGCCCACGGGAACGATCACACCGAGCTGCCCGAGCGGCCCGGTCGGGTTCCCCGTGGTCTTCCCCTTCGCGACCGCCGGATCCCCGGCTGCGCCGGTCTTGATCGCCGCCGTGTCCCAGCACTGCGTGTGCAGCAGCCACAGCGCCGCCTGAGCCGGGGTGAGGTCCAGGTCGTCCGCCTCGCTGAGCGAACTGAACAGCGGCACGTTGTTCCCCGAGGCGATCGACGGCACCAGCAGCGCCGACGACTTCGTATCCCCGCTGACCGCGTTCAGCCCGGCGGCCTGAGCGAACGGCCGGGCCTCGTCGAAGAGCCGGAACCGGTCACCGAACCGGGCGCCCAGGTACTCGGCCAAAACTCCCTCCTCAACCGGAGTGAAACGCCCCCGGCCGAACCGCTCCCCCCACTCCCTCGCGGACCGCGGGGCGCCCAGCGCGTCCAGCACCACGGGAAGCAGCACCTGCCGCAGAACCGCCGGCAGCATCGTCGGCTCCGGCAACTCGAGCCGCCGGATCCCGTGAGCCCGCGTCAGCGCACCCAGCACCCCCACCTCGGACCGGACGCCGTCGATACCGACAGCGGGTAACCAGCCGTCCCGCACAAGATCACCACACACCCTGCCGCCCTCTTCTCACATCGCCGAAGCACCGGTGAGCACCCAGAAACCCGGGGAAGGCGCTCACCGGTCTGCACATCTTTCAACGCCTGCTTGCGCTGCCGCTCCCGAATCAGAGGCGGGCCACCCATCCGAGTGACGACACCACCGCGGCTCCTCCCCGAACCCCATGAACCGGGTAGGGTGACCAGCTTCATCTGCTCCCTGCCTCAGCAGGGGTGCTCCCGCCTGGTTGCGTATGTCGTCCCCGCCCACGCAGGGGAAGCCAGTCCAGCCCGGTGCGGGCGGGCGCCTACTGCATTTCCTCGACCATCAGGCCCAGCGCACTGTCGTACCCGACCCGCCAATCGCCCAGCACGGCCCAGCCGTCCTCCTCCAGGACCAGCGCCTTCGCATACCGCAGCCACGGATCCCCCACCCACCCCGGCAACGCGCTGAGTTCCTTCTCCGCTGCTTCCGTCAGCCTGGGTGGCAGCCGCACGAGCCCGCCCAGCACTCGCTCCACCACCTCGGCCTCCGCCGCCTCACCATGAGCGCCCAGCCGGCACCCGCCCAGCGCCGCGTACCCGCTGCGGACCCGGTGGACCATCACCACCTCGACCGACCGCTCGCCGTCCCGCACCACTGCGTCGAGGTCCTCCTCTTTCACCCCGTCCTGCCCCCCGTAGTGAAGACCCGCCAGCGTCGGCGCTCCCCACTCCCGCGGCCGGGTCAGCACCATCTGCTGCGCACAGGACGCCCGCTCGGTTTCCTTCGCCCGCCACGCCTCCCCGGCGGCCCGCTCCCGGGCACCCCACGACTCCGGACACACCCCCGACTCCCCGTACGCACGCGCCACCAGAGCGGGAACCTCCTCCGGCACACTCCACCCCGGACCACCCGCCCCCGCAGGACCTCCACTGCCGCCCGAAATCGGCGGCGCCTCGCCCACCGCTTGGGCTACCAGCGCGGCAGCCCGCAACAGGGCCCACTCCCCGTAGATCGCCTTCGACGCCCTCAGGAACTCCGGCGTCGGCACCCCGCCCGACACCCCCGTCACCAGTACCCGGGGCGCTGCCAGCCCAGCAGGCCGCCGCGTCCCCTCGTGCCGGTGCAGCCGACCCACCCGCTGCAGCAGCAGATCGACCGGCGCCAGATCCGTCACCAGCACATCCGCGTCGACATCGAACGACTGCTCCGCCAACTGCGTCGCCACCACCACCATCCGCCCCGGACGCCGCTGCCCCGCGCCCGGACCCAGCAGCCTCAGACACCGCTCCGTCCGCTCCGCCCGGTCCGCCGCACACAACCGGCCGTGCAGCAGCAGAACCTCGCCGCCCAACCCCCCGTCGACCAGCGCGCGGTAGATGTTCTGCGCCCGCTCCACCTGGTTCACCACGACCAGTGCCACACCGCCCCCGGACACCGCCTCGCGTACCGCGCCCGCGACCACGGCCCCGTCCACCGTCACGTCAGCAAGCCACTCCACACCCACCCGCACCGACGGACGCCACGACCCCACCGCCACGGTCGAGCTCTCCACCACCATCCGCCCGTCCACCGCGCACGCCGACGTCACCGACGGATAGCCCGCCGGCGCCGGAACCGCCTCCGACACATCCGCACGGCCCACTGCCCCCGCCAGATAGGCATCCACCAGCGACTGCCGCACCGCCGGCGGCAGCGTCGCCGACAGCAGCACCACCGGCACCCCCGCCTGCCCCAGCCACCGCAGCGCCTCGATAAGGAACTGCCGCATGAACACATCGGCCGCGTGCACCTCGTCCACCACCACGACCTTCCCCGCCAGGCCCGCGAACCGCAGCATCACATGCCGCGTCCGCGTCGCCGCATACAGCAGGTGGTCGACCGTGCCCACCGCGAACCCGGTCAGCAGCCCGCGCTTGCTACCCAGGAACCAGCGCAGCGGCCCCTCCCGCTCCGCCTCCTCGCACGAGTCCGCCCCCATACCGAACTCGTCGTCCTCATCCACGGCCCCGTACTCGTCCCCCGCCGCAGCCCCATCCGGACCTGCCCCGGCAGACGCCTCCCACAACTCCCGCCACCGCTGGTTGAAACGCCGCTTGCCATGCAGCAACGCCACCTGATCCACCAGACTGCGATCAAACGACGCAACCCACTCCAAAACCTGCTCAAACACTGGGTCACACGTCGCCTGCGTCGGCATCGCCACAAACACACCGTCCAACCCGAAACGCGCCGCCAGGATCTCCGCAGCCGCCAACGCCCCCTTCGTCTTCCCCTCCCCCATTGGGGCCTCCACCACCACCAACCCCGGAGCAGGCATCCCCCACACCCGCTCCACCAACTCCACCTGCGACGCCCGCGGAACCACACCCAGTCGACTCAAAGCCTCAACAGCAGCCCCCGGAACCCCCAGACCACCCCACCCACCCCGCAACCCCAACCTCGACCACCCCAACCCCGCCCGCCGCCGCGCCTCCCCCAGCGACACCGCGCCGGCGTCCTCCATGCCCTCGAAACACGAACTGTCACTCGCGATCCAGTCCGCCATCACCACCAGGCCCGACAACGCCAGCTGATCCGCCCGCCGCAACGCCCCCGACGGACACACCGCCGCCAGACTCTCGAAACCCACAGCCCGGGTGAAAACCTCCACCAACCCCCGCTGAACATCCCCCCAAGCCGCCCCCCGCCCCTGGGCCTCAACCGGCCCTCTTAAACCCCCCGCCGACGGACACGCCCCATGGTGACCGGCCACCAACGGCCACACCCACTCCGCCGCCTCCGCCCCCCACGCCTCCCGCAGCAACGGCCGCAGCAACGCCCCACCGGCCACGTCGTGCCGCCACCGCCTCGACTTCGACAAGCGCCCCCACGTCAGCCCAGCCGCAACAACCCGCCGCGCCTCGACCTCGTCCAGCGACTGGAACGCCGGAGTCGCCTTCCCCGCATCGTGAATCCCGCACACCCACATGAACCACTCACGACCACGCCCACCAGCCGCCTCATCCAGCCTCCGCCGCACCGACGGAGCCAGATACTCGTCCCACATCACCTCCGCCACCGCCGCCGTATCCAGCAGGTGCCCCAGCAGCAGATGCCTCCGACCCCTATTACGAGCCGCCGACTTCCCCCATAAGACCGACAACCACTCCACCACCTCCGGCGCCAGCCGCATCGACCGCATCAACCCCACCACCGACACGTCAGCCGACATCTGAAAGCCCTTTCCGTGCACGTCCCGTAATAGATGTCGCACCCTACGTGACGCCACTGACAATGCCGCTCACCAGCAGAGACACGTCACATGGCAACACTGGAGACAGCGAGCGACAACGTCTGCCCCGTCCATGCAGGGAGCTCTTGGCCGCCGAACACAGAGAACGCGCCCGCATCCGAAGCGAAAGAGGCATCCGCTGGGGCGGACGGCCTCTCAAGAGCGCAGCTTGATCCAACTTGGCGGACGACCTGTCCGGCCGCATCACTAGAGTTCGGCCATGAGTGACGACGTTCGTATGGCCGCTTCGGCATCGGATCCGTCGGGAGCGGAAGCATGGTGGACGGACCTGCGATGGCTGGTGAACGCTGATCCGGAGCGGGTTCTGGGGTTGCTTGCTTCCGATGCGGATTCCGATGCGCGACTGATGGCTGCGGTCTACCGGGCATCGGTGGACGTACACCGGGACGTGCCGGCGTGGGTGCGGCGGCAGCTGCTGGCCCTGGACGCGGCTCGGTACGGAGACCGGGGGTTGTCGGCACGGATTGCCGCCGTGTCAGTGGAGGATGTCGAGGCCGAGCCATGGCGGGTGCTGTGGTCCACCGGCGCACAGAGTGCCCCGAACTTCCAGATGAACCCGTCCGGCCACATCGGCGGTGTTGACGCGGTAGCGACAACCTTCTCGGACGGCCGCCACGTCGTGGTCACCAGCAGCAAGGACCAGACCGTCCGGGTGCGCGACCTTGAGACCGGCCGACCGGTCGGCGGCCCCATGAACGACCTCAACGGCAGAGTGTGGGCGGTGGCGACGGAGGTCGTGGACGGTCGGCCGTACGTCGTCACTGCCAGTGACTGGGCGGTACGCGCGTGGGACCTGGCCACCCGACAACCGACAGGCGAGATGCCGGGGATCAGCGGTGAGGTGTGGTGTCTGGGCACGGCTGTCCTCCAGGGGCGACCATGTGCGCTCGCCAGCGACGACGACATGTCCGTGCGGGTCTGGGATCTGGCCAGTGCGGAACAGGTCGGCGCACTCACCGGACACGACGACTTCCTCATGGCCATCGACACACTGGTGATCGACGACAGGCCCCATGCGGTCGGCTGTATGAGCGGCGGAACGGTCTGGCGGTGGGACCTGACCACCGGACAACCGGTCGGGGAACCCCTGCCGGGCCACGACGGCGAGGCGTGGGCGGTCGCGACAGCGATCGTCGGCAGCCGAGCCCACGCGATCACAGCAGGTTACGACGCCACCGTGCGCGTGTGGGACCTGGTCATGGGACGGGAAGTCGGCAGGCTGGTCGGCCACGAAGGCACCGTGTCCGCAGTGCTGACTGCGGTGATCGGTGGAGAACTCAGGGTCGTCACCGGTGGTTCGGATGGAACAGTGTGCCTGTGGGAGCCGGCGGCCGGGCGACAGATCGGCCGGGAGCTGGTGTTCCCCGCGCCAGTCCATGCGCTGACCGTGACCCCGGAAGGCTCGCTCGTGGTGGGCTTCGGCGGTGACGTCGCGGCCCTGTCCCTGCATGCCGATGCTGGCTCTACGGGACCGTGAGCCGTTGATGCTGTGACCGGACGGTTGCTGGTTCCGTCCGGCGATAAGGACAAAGCGCAGCCAGCGGCTGCGCAACCCGGTGAACCTATGTAGTCAGAGCACTGCCGTGTCAAGCAAGAGCATCGTAAATCGAACGACCCCTGCACGGGCAGGGCGGATCAGCGTGGCGCGCAGTTCATGCACAGCGGCCCCGAGCTACCCCTGCGCGGGCGGGGCAGATCCTACGGTGTGGCGGGTGTGGTCGGCCGGGTCCGGACGACCCCTGCGCGGGCGGGGCAGATCCGGCCCCGGCGAGCCACCCCCGCATGGCGCCCGGACGACCCCTGCGCGGGCGGGGCAGATCCATGATCAGACAGGGGTGAAGTACGAAGGGGGGGACGACCCCTGCGCGGGCGGGGCAGATACTTCGTGACCTGCGGAGTTGTCACGCGATCATGGTGTTTTCGTTTACCTGCATTCGTGCGAACTCCTTCGCCGTGGAGGTTCTGCTGAGTGCACCGTACCTGTCGAGGTTGGATCGGCGCCGTCGGTTCGTCAGAACCGGAACCGGAGTGTCTTGTGCTGGAGCTTATACCGGTCGGCGGCGATTCCGGGCTGGACGGCCGACCAGGCTCCGCGTGGAGGCGGGGGCGACACCCGTGGAGTTGCAGTGCTCACGATCGGGGAGAGCACGACGACGGGCGGTCCAGGGCACCGAAGGTCGCACCCCGGAACGGACCCGGAGGCCACCCACGTGCAAAGCACCCGACCCAGCGACACTGGGGCTACATCCCCTGGGTGCTCCCCGACAGAGTGGGTCGTTCCCCGTCGACCGGCCCCGGCACGACAGGCAAATGGCCTCTCTGCTGGCTATGCTGTCGAACTCCTCGACCGGCCGGCTCCGCCGAGACATCCTTGAGCGAGCTACCCCTTGGGTGACGGGCCACACGCAGCACGTGCCTTGGCCCGTGACGCAACCCTGCGTGGGTGGGGCGGATATCGCGAGCAGCTGGGCGGCTGGCCAGGAGTCCGAGCTACCCCCGCGACGGCGGGGCGGATAGCGCCTGTGAGGGTCTGTGAAACCACAGGTGAGCCGGGAACTACCCACGCGTAGCGAGGATGCTGAGCAGGTGTGTGCTCTGGCTGATGTCGGATTTGAACGTTGTCGGTGTTACGGCTCTGCGTCTGATCCCTCGCCGGGCACGCGGCTGAATCGGATGCAGCGCAGGGCCGCGATCGTGATGGCGGCGGCGATGCCCCCGGGCACCTCTGGCTGAAGAGAGAGAAGGTAGCCGAGGCTCACCGCCACAAGGAAGTCGGGTCCTGAAGGGCGTGTCCAGATGACGTTGATACCACGCCGAGTTTTTGGTTCCACGAGTGGAGGTCCCTCTCCTTTCTCATGTCTTGATCGAAGGCTGGCTGTCTCCGGAGAGTGCCTTCCCAGGCCGTCTCAGTCGTCTTGCTATGACACTAGAGGCATCCATCTTGCGTCGATGCGACCAGCGTCTGTACTTGGCCATGCACTGGACCTGCTTGGTGCGGCCCCTGGACGAGGAGGTTGAGCTTGGAGCCGGGTTACTAAGCGGCTAACTTGAGGTTTGAATACCACTCGCCAGCCCTAAGAAATGTCTCATTTCTGCCCATATATTCTATTTACACTTTCCGTAAATCAGGTAAGCGGTTCATATTGGAGAGTTGCCTTCGCTCTGTTGAACTAGCGATCCGAAGGAACGTTTTTTCTGAGGAGGGCCCAATTCCAACAGCACAGAGATTTGATTGCGTCTGGTCAAATGATGATCCCAATACAGCAATGACTGCCGCCCAGCGACCGAGAGCCAATGCGAAGGCGGGAGGTAAAAGGCCACGTCTGTCTCCAGGAACGCTCCGCGCAGGCAGGCCGTACCGTGTGCAGACAGCGAAGTCGGAGCAGCCGTTGCGCGGGCGGGGGGATCCTGCTGACCAGGTGATTGGGTTCCCATCCGGTGAACTACCCCTGCGCGGGCGGGGCGGATACGGGGACGGGCGGCCGGAGGGTGGCGGTGAGGGAACTACCCCTGCGCGGGCGGGGCGGATGCGCTCCATCCCGACCAAGTCGGCCAGGTCGTCGAACTACCCCTGCGCGGGCGGGGCGGATGACCGGGGTGGTCCGGGGCCGGGGGGGGGGGCGGGGAACTACCCCTGCGCGGGCGGGGCGGATCCCGCTCGCCTCACCCGTCACACCCGCCTCAGAGAACTACCCCTGCGCGGGCGGGGCGGATACTTCGTGACCTGCGGCGTTGTCACGTGATCATGCTGTTTTCGTTTACCTGCATCCGGGCGGACCCTTCACTGAGGGGGCTCTGCTGTGAGCACGGTATCTGCCGGGGTGGGGTCGGCGCCGCCGGTTCGTCGGAACTGGAACCGGAGCATCTGATGCCGGAGCTATTCGGTGATTCCGGGTCGGCCGGTTCGCTGCTCCGTCTCAGCCGGCACGACAGCCCTGAGGCCTTCGGTGCCGACTCCCAGGACATCCGCGACACCGTGCGAGCACGGCGTACGAGGGCGACCCTGGGCTCGAGCCCTCGATCCGGGAACACCCCACCCAGCAAGCGGAGCAGAGCGTGCCCGTCGATGGTCGTGGGTATGCCGGGCAGAGCGGCAGCGGCCCAAGCGACGGAACGCCCGTTTCGCACGGACAGGACTAAGAATCCCCTACGGGCACGGACAGCACTGCCCCGCGCGGACAGGACCGACGATCATCACGACCCGTCTCCCGGACGAGCCGTGCGGATACCAACCTGGCCCGGTCCCCCACTCGGGCGGGGCAGATCAGTACGCGGCGAGCATCGCCCGGTCCTTGGCCGGGCTACCCATCCAGGCGCAGGGGGACGGTCCCTGCGGACTTTGGCGCCTCGACCAGGACGACCACGCCCTGGCGGGTGGACCAGGACGTCAGCGGTCGAGACCTGGCCCCGTGGGTGACCCGGGCCGGAGACCAACGCGCTCGAAGCACTCCGAACCATCCCACTGGTGGCACACCCACCAGCACTCCACACCGGGGCTCTGCACGGGCGGGGAGGGTCCGCTCACCACCGGGGCGGAGCTGAAGGACTGGGGGCTACCCCCGCGCCGACGGGGCGGATCCTGTCGCCACAGGGCGGCCGATGACACTCGCCGGACGACCCTGCGCGGGCGGGGCGGATACACCGTGAGGAACCGGATGGTCCGTGGTGGCGTAGAAGTCACCCGACGCGAGCAGTGCGGTCGGCGCGTCGGCTGGTTTAGAGCGGTGGCGTGGTGGCTGTTTGCCTGTACCACGCGCGTCACTCGGCGGCGGACGGCCTACAGAACGTGGTGGATGCCGGTGATGTTGTGCTCCGTCATTGCGGCGAACGGCCTGTGCTGGTTGGTCCGGTGAGGTGGACGACGCGGGTGTTTTGGCGGAGTCTTCTCAATTGCGTCCAGGTCGCGGAGGTCGGCTTGGGCGAACTCGGTTTCTGCGGGCGGGCGCTGGTTGAGCGGTTGGAGCGGGATGTCGCAGGCGGCGAGGTCGGCGGCGAGCCGGGTGCCAGTGGTCCCGGCGGCGCCCGTGATCAGCAGGGTCACGGCCGGTGGTGGAGCATCGCCGCCACGCCTTCGCCTCCGGTGCCTTCGTAGATGATGCCGCGCAGGACGGCGACAGGGGCACCGCGGCCGCGCTGGCCGAGGATGATCCCGGCGGCGGCGGCGATGAGATCGGTGAAGGTCTCCTCCTGCCACTTGCCGCCGTGCTCGGTGATCCGCAGAGGAGCGATCCCGGCGGCGCCGATGGAGATGACGGTGGCTCCGCGCCGGTCAGCGCGGCCGTCGGAGTCGGCGATGATCACGGCGACGGTGGCACCGGTGCTGGCAGTCAGGGCGTCACGCAGGGCGCGGGCGGAGGCGTCCGGGTCCACGGGCAGCAGCCAGGCTCCCCCGCTCCCGGCACGGTCGATCCCGGCCGAGGTCAGCTGATAGCCCAGGGTGTGCCGGGCGATGATCGGCCCTTTCTCGGTGGCCAGGAAGTGGGTGGTGGAGGAGTCGAGGATCAGTTGCACGATCTCGGCGGGCTTGCCCGTCCGGGCGGACAGGGCCAGGGCCTCGGGGCCGGGGGTGATGTCTGCGAGGTCGACGTGCCGCTTCTCCGCGACGGAGACGACTTTGGAGGCCACCACCACGACGTCCCCGTTCTGGAGCCGGGTGTCGGTGCGGGTGAGGACATCGGTGATGGTGCCGGCGAGGTCGTCGCCCAGCTGGATCTCCGGGAAGGGCTCCAGGGCGAAGGCGGAGAAGCCGGAGGTGGGGGCGGCGGTCATCACGGGGCTCCTGGGGAAGTGCGGACGGCGGTGTGCAGGCGGGTGTGCGCGACGGTGAGCCGTTCGGCCCGCTGCCGGGTGGTGGCGCGTGGTCCGCTGGTGAGCCAGTCGGTCACACGCCGGAGGTAATGCGGCCACAGCCGGTCGGCCGCATCAGCTGCTGATACACCGGAGTTGACGGTGTACCAGGCGTCTGCAGCGGGCAGCGGCCAGCAGTATCCAGGGTATCCGCCGGGGCTCGGGCCGAGGCTGTCAAGCATAGTCAGCATGGTCTGAAGCCGGGCGGGCTCGATCTCGCGGTCGGCGACCCGGTACCGGACGGGGGCCGGGTTCGCCGGGCCGGGTTCCGGCTTCCAGGCGGCGGTCAGGTGCAGCAGGACGGGCACGGCCTGGTGGTAGATGGCCGGGAGGTGGGAGAAAGATCCGGCGTGTCGCTTGGGCCTGTTGAACCGTACGGAGGTGACGGGGCCGCATGTTACGGCCGTGAGCAGGAGGTACGCATCGATGCCGTATCCGTCCACGCACGCCGTCAGCCCGGGGGGCAGGGTCTCGGCGGCCCGGAGCACGGCGGCCAGTGCGCGGCGGGAGAGGGCGAGGTCACCGGCGAGGGGCTGGGGCACGTCGATTCCGGTTGCGGCGGCGATCAGCGGGCGGGCGAGGTGGTTGGTGAGGTTGGCCTCGTCCCAGTGGCGCGGGTAGTCGGCAATGGCCAGAGCCGCCCCGGCCCGGACCCGGTTCAGCAGGGCGCGGTAGACCTCGGGTTCCGGGGTCTGGGTGTCGGTGTCGGCGATCAGCAGCACCTCGGCGGTCGCCATCGCCGGGTGGCGGGCGGCGGTCAGGATCTGGCTTCCCTTGCCCCGGGTCAGACCGGTCAGCGGCATTTTCGTCGCCCGGGTGGCGGTGGCGGCGAACCGGGTGGCGGTGTCCGGGGTGTCGGAGGAGTCGGCGTGGACGATGACCGTCCTTGCCCCGCCGAGGGCCGCGTCGACGGCGGTGGTGACGGCGGCGATGGTGGTCGGTTCGTTGCGGCTGGGCAGGATCGCGGCAGACCTCATCCGGCGTCGGTCTCCTTGGTCAGCAGGTCGGCGGCCGTCTCGGGATCGGGGGCGTGCAGGTAGCCGAACCGGCCGGCGGTGAGCTGGGCGATGAGGTGGCTGCGCCAGGCGGCCAGGGCGGGGGTGTCCAGTGGCCACACCGGCCCGTACGGCACCCCGGTTACGCCGGTGAGGGGGGTGGGCAGGCCGGAGATGTAGCGGGCCAGCAGCTCGTGGAGGCGCAGCTTCTCGTTCACCGACAGCGGTGCCGCGGGTGCCAGCGTCGGGGTGGTCAGGGCCGGGTGGACGGCGATGCGGACGATGCACGCCAGCGGGGCCGGGCCTGCGGTGAACGGTGTCAGGGCGCGCTGGGGCTTGGGGGCGAGCGGGTGGGCCGGGTCGCGGACGGCGGCGGTGGGCTTCCCCGGCCACACCGCCACCGTGCCGTCGTCGCTCTCGCCGAGGACGACCAGGTCGTCTCCAGCATGGGTCCAGCCTCGCGCCGCGAGGGCAAGCGCCGTGGATGTCTTGCCCGCCCCCTTCGCGCCGAGCAGCAGCACCGCCCGCCCGCCGGGACTGTGCAGGGCTGTGGCGTGCACCGTGACCTTGTGCTGCTGCTGGCGGGCCCGCTCCAGCGCGGTGTAGGTGACGTACGCGAGCGTGTCCGAGTCCGCGACCGGCCGGGGAACCCGGACGCGCACCGTATGCGTGTCGGCGGTGACGTCCGGCTCCCCAACGGTGACCTCGATATCCGCTCTTCCCTTGGCGGCCGGTTCCAGGGTCCAGCCGCCGGGCAGAGCCCCGGCCGCTGTCCGCGCGGCAGCGCTGTCGACGTCCCCGGGAAGGGTGAGGAAGGCGGAGTGGTGGCCGGTGGTCAGCCGGTGCCCGCTCATCCGGCGGCCCGGTCGAGGTCGGCCAGCAGGTCCTCGACCGGCTCCAGGCAGGGCAGGTAGCGGCCGGAGAGCAGATCGACCATCCAGTCGGTACGGGCCAGTACGGCGCGCACCAGCTCTTCTGCCGCTCCCGCCGGGGCTTGGCGGGCGGTGGTGATCTCGATGGAGGCCGGCTGGTCGTAGGGGGCGCCGTTGCGCCAGAGCAGGGCGATGCGGCACGGGCCGAACTCGGCGGCGACCGTACGGGCGGCGGTGTCGGCGAGCCAGCCGCCGACCTTGCCGACGTGGTACGCGGGGTTCTTCCCGAACGTCGCCTCGTTCCCGGCGAGGTGGGCGCCGCTGATCACTCCGGTGCGGGCGTTGCCCCGGCCGACCAGGCCGTCCTCTCCATAGTCGACGGCCGACCCCGACAGGGTGAAGTACTGCCCGGACAGGGGGCCGGTGCGGGAGTTGCGGGTGTTGCACACCACCCGGACGCGGCCCGGCAGCCGCTGTTGAAGCAGGTCGGTCAGCTCTCCGGCGGCGGCGGTGACCGCGTCGTCGAACTCCGCGGAGCTGGTCAGGTGCCCGGCGAGGGCGGGCACGCACACGGTCACCGTCCAGTTCGTGCCGTCGCGGACGGCGAGGGCCTTGATGTCGCTGCCCGCCCACGGAAGGCGGCGGAAGAAGGCTTCGGCCAGCAGCACCACGCTCTCCGTGGCTGTCCGCGGGGCCGAGCCGACGAGGTAGGCGGTGTCGTTGGAGAACGCCGCCCGCCGCTCCGGCAGATCGTCCAGCGAGCGAGGGGCGAACCAGTGGGGGAACTTGGACGAGTCCGTCGTCTCCTGCCGGATCTCCAGCTTCACGCGGTCGAAGCCCGGCAGCGCGGTCCGCAGGTGGTCGACGGCCGCCTGGTGGAGGATCTCCCGCACCGGCAGCGGGCGGCCGGCGAAGCTGGTGGAGATCCGGCCGCCGAGCACGATGCGCAGCGGCCGGTCGTAGACGCCGCCGGTATCGGTGAAGGCCGCGCGGCCGCCGAGGACGGCGACCTTGTCCAGGTTGTGGTGCAGCACCGCCCCCGCGGTGTCCAGGCAGTGGAGGCTGTAGCGGATGGAGGCGAGTTCGGCTATGCCGTCGGCGAGGGTGTCCGGGTGGCCGACGCCCTTGCGTTCGACGACCTCGACGGCCAGCTCATGCGGCAGCGGCGTGCGCACGGACGATACGGGCGTCGCGGTAGACACGGTCGATCACCTCCAGCGGGCGCCGCAGCGCCGTCAGCGGGAACAGGCAGGGATGGATGGGGCGCCCGTCGGCGGCATCGAGGACCGCGGCGTACATCGCGCGCCGCAGTTCCTCGTCCGTGGGGGCGGCGGCGGGGTCGCCGAGTCCGGCTCCGAGGTTCCGGCCGCGCACGTGCAGGCGTCGCCCGTCGGCGAGGTGGAGGTCGAGTTTGTGGCGGGGCGGGCCGTGGTGGTCGACTCGGGCGTCGACGTGCACCGTCCGTCCGCCGGTCAGGGCGAGGGCGGCGGTGACGTGGTCCTCGGTCTCGGCCAGGCCACGGCGGTGTACCACCGTGGCGTCGGCCGTCTCCACCGTGCCGGGCATCAGCCGCAGCGCGAGCGCCAGGCCGTGGACGGCCTGCTGGTGCAGCACTCCCCCGGCGGTGGCGTAGCTGCGGCGCCAGCTGCGGAAGTAGGCCGGGTCGCGCCGCACCGCCAGCGTCACCTCCGCCCGTACGACGGCCGGGCGCTCGGCAAGCAGCCGGGCCAGGCCAGGGGCGAAGTGCGGCTGGAAGCCCACGAAGACCCGGCCGTCGCCCGACCGGGGCGCCAGGGCGGCCGGGTCGGTGGTGGCGGGCTTCTCCACCACCACCGCAGCCCCGGCCCCGGCGGCCTCCCGGGCCGCCGTGAGCGCGACGCCGGGCGGCGCGGCCACGACCACCAGGTCCGGAGACAGCGCGGCCAGCGCCACCGGCGTGGACGCGAACACCTGTACCCCCTGGGGCAGTAGTGCGGTACGCGGGGCGGGGTCGGCGACCCCGGCCACCGTCACTCCGGGCATCACGGCGAGGGCGGCCAAGTGCTTGACGCCGACCTCACCGGCCCCGACCAGCAGCACCCGCCTCACGCCACACCGCCCGGGACAGCCGTCCGCACGAACGCGGCCCCCGCGGTGAGCGCATCGGCGGGGCGCTCGCGCACATGCGTCTCCAGCGCGTACGGCAGCGCCGGACGAGCGGCGTGCAGCAGCGGCAGCACCTCACCGTACGGAACCGCGCCCTCACCGGCCGGGCAGAACACCCGCCTTCCGCCGGGCCCGGGGCGGTAGTCCTTGACGTGGACGTAGCCCACGTACGGGGCCAGGGCGCGGATCGTGTCCGGGGTAGCCTGGCCGACCTCGTGGAGGTTCGCCACATCCAGCCACAGCCCCAGGCCCTGCCCGCGGTACCGCTCCAGCACCTCCAGCAGCGGCCCGACATGGGCGACAGTGCACACCGGCTCGTTCTCCAGCAACAGCCGCACCCCCGCCCCGTCCGCCAGATCCAGGGCCACGGCCAGCAGCGGGTCACCGGCGAACCGCTCGGTCCACTCCTCCTCGACCCGCAGGTGGGAGAAGACCCGCACGACCGGAGCACCCAGGATGACCGCGGCCCGGATGGCCCGCTCGATCCAGCCCAGCCGTTCCCCGGGCGGGACCTGGGTGGGGAAGCCGAAGGTGTCCACCCTCCCGGGCGTCGCCTCGGGCCAGCACCACTTCCACAGCGGCGAGGCCAGCGCCACCACCGCCAGGCCCCGCTCCGCGGCCAGCGCACGGATATGCCGCAGCCGCTCGGCGGGCAACGTCACCGCATTGGCGCCCTCGGCCGAGCGGACCTCCAGGTACCCGATACCCAGCTTCACCGCCAGGTCCATGCCTGGTACCGGGTCGGGGCCGAGCTCGTCAGGGTTGAGCACCAGCGTGCTCACCGGCGTTGCGTCCACGGGTGTCATCTCCTTCGGTGGCGTGAGGGCACGAAACGCGGGCTCCCAGCCGGAACCTCACGGTTCCGGCCAGGAGCATCAGAGCGCGATGCTCAACGGTCTCCACCCGGGGCGGTGGCTGCAGGACCGGCGGGGACGGAAGAGAAGGCGGAGGATAGGGGGGGCGGGCCCAGGACGGAGACGGTGCTACAGCGGTGCGCACGGGCACCTCCAGGGTGAAAAAGGAAACCCCACCATCCCCGCAGCACCCGCAGGGTCGACATCCCGCCAGCTACCCCAAAACCGGGACAGAATCAGCCCACTGGACAACCCTTGGACACATGGCGATCCCACCGCCCCGACACTCCCCCGAAGACATCCGCACCGAGCTGCTGCGGCTGCGCCAAGGCCCCGCCCTCGGCCACCCCGGCGCGGTCACCGCGCTCAGCGCACCGCTCCGCGCGCTGCTGCTCGCCCGGACCCCGCCGCTGTCGAGCGCTGCGAGCGAGACCACACGCCTGGTAGCAGCCCTGCGCAGGGCCATCGACGCGCTGACCCCGCACGAGCGCCGCTACGCCGCCGCAGACTTCAACCTGCTGGGCGAGCACTCCTGGCCCAGCCTGACCGAACGGCAGGAATCACTCGCCCGGGTGCTGGGCTGCTCGGCCAAGACGGTCCGTCGCCACGCCGGACAGGCACTGGATACCCTCGCCCAGCTCATCGCCGACGGCTCGTACGTCAGCGAACCGCCCCCACCGGGCAGCGCCGCACCCGTATCCGCCGCAGGGAAGACCCCCACCGACGGGACGGCCCGGTTCTTCGGTATCACCGCAGCCCCTCGCGTGGACGTGATCTGCTCCGCCCTCCCCGCCGCGGACAGAGCACAGGCGTGGCCCAGCGATCCGCTGTACGCCCGCTACGCGGGCTTCGCCGACCTCGACGCCCTGTTCTACGTCCGTGTCCACCTCGCCCAGACCTTCCCGGCCGCCACCATCCGAGACTTCCACCCCGGCGAGTACTACAACGCGGAACCCGACTGTCTGATCGTCCTCGGCGCCCCCGACCGCAACACCGCCTACGCCGAGTTCGGCCCCCATCTGCCTTACCGCTTCACCCCACCCCCGGACGCGGCCATCACCTTCCCCGACCACGGCGGCGTCCGCCTGGCTCCGAACTGGGCGCCCGAAGGCGAACTACTGGCGGACCTGACCGTCATCACCCGCCTCACCCTCGCGCAGGGCACCACCGTGATCCTCCTCGGCGGCTGCCTCACCCTCGGCGTCCTCGGCGCCGCCAAATGCCTCCTCAACGGCGAACGTGGCCAGCGCAACACCGCCTACCTCGACGACCTCGCCCCCAACGGCGACCTCATCGCCATCACCGCCACCCGCAAGATCGGCGGCATCATCGACACCCCCGACCTGCCCACCGACGAACCCCTGCTGCTACTCACCCGCGACACCGCAGGCGGCTTCACCACCCGCCTGCACAACACCACCCGCTACAGCGGCCGGTGACCGCAGGAGCTGGTGACGGTGAGCCGCTCAGAGAGCGCTGCGCGGGCGGGGCGGATATGGCGCGGTGGGTCAGGCCCTGGGCGGCGAGCGAACGACCCCTGCGTGGGCGGGGCGGATCGTGGGACCGATCGGCTCGGCCCGCTCGAAGTGGGACGACCCCTGCGCGGGCGGGGCGGATCCCTCGCCGCCGAAACCGACCACCACCAGCTCCGGACGACCCCTGCGCGGGCGGGGCGGATATCGCCCCCGGACCCGGGGACGGATGTCCCGGCGGACGACCCCTGCGCGGGCGGGGCGGATGGATGAGAATGTCCATAACGGGTCCAGTATCGGGGACGACCCCTGCGCGGGCGGGGCGGATCCGTCGCCGACCTTCTTGCGGCCGGGAACCGCCGGACGACCCCTGCGCGGGCGGGGCGGATTACGGCCGCATCGGCCGGACCGATCTCTACGGCGGACGACCCCTGCGCGGGCGGGGCGGATCCTGCGGCGGTACGGAGGACTGATCCGGGCCGGGGACGACCCCTGCGCGGGCGGGGCGGATACTTTGTGACCTGGGGCGTTGTCACGTGATCATGGTGTTTTCGTTTACCTGCATCCGGGCGAGCCCTTGCCCGTGGCCGTCTGCTGAGCGGCAGGGTATCTGGCGGGACCGAGCTCTTGCCGACGGTTCGGCGGAACCCGACCCGCTGGTGCCGGAGCCGCATGCCGGTTGAACGGCAATGAGGTCGACCAGGCCGGCCAGGCTGCTCCGCCCGCAGGCGAAGGCGGTGAGCCCGTGGATCTGAGTACCCAGGGTCAGGGTGAGCACGACGACGGGTGTACCAGGATGTCCTCTGAGGGCACGGCGCGACCGGCGAACGGCCTCGTTCTCCTCCTTCTCCTCCTGGGCGTCGCGAACGACCATGCCGTCGGACTGCTCGACTGGTCCGGCTCCACCACGACGCTCCTGAGCGAGTCAGCCCGGGCGAGGGGGTTATGTGCGGGGGATGGGGTTGGCGGGTGTGTCGATCCAGGGGGTTTGTCCTTCGGGTGTGATGGTGAGGCCGAACCGGTCGGGGCCGGGGTGGTTGTTCTGGGTCCACCAGTGGTGGGCGGAGGTCAGCTCGTCCCAGAGTCGGCGGGGTCCGCTCTGGTGGACGGTGCTCCGGGGTGTGCCGTCGGTGAGTACGGTGGCGGCCCAGGAGTGGTCGTTGAGGCTGTAGAGCCAGGTGCTGACGTGGTTTCCGCGGCGGTCTGCCATCAGGGTGCAGTCGGGGACGAGGAGTCCGGCGGCGGTGGTGAACGGGTGTCGGCTGTCGACGCCGAGGTCGCCCGCGGTCAGCGTGGTGGTGGCGGTGGTGGCGTCGCCGGGGAAGCCGTGGGGCAGGTAGGCGGGCTGGTCGACCTGGTGGCGCTGGGAGCGGATCTTCATGAACTCCACCGGGGCGGACAGCCGTCCGGACGCGGTGCGGCCGTCGTCGCTCACGGTCAGGCGGATCAGGTGGTCGGTGTTGCCGAAGGCGGTTCCCCAGGGCGCGAGGATCAGGCCGCTGGGCCCGGTCTGTTCCACCCAGGTGAAGGGGATACGGCGCAGGCCGGCGGTGGCGATGATCCGGTCGTACGGAGCCGCTGCCGCGAAGCCGAGGAGCCCGTCGCCCGTGACGACGGCGGGGTGGAGGCCGTGCTGGTTCAGGCGTTTCCGGGCGGCTTCGGCGACCGCTTCGTCGACCTCGACGGTGACGACACGGTCATCGCCGAGGCGGTGTGCCAGCAGACCGGCGTTCCACCCGGAGCCCGTCCCGATCTCCAGAGCCCTGTGGCCGGGCCGGATGTCGAGGCCGGCCAGCATGGACGCCACGACACTCGGCATCGAAACGGACGAGCTCGGGACACGTCCCGGACCGGTGCCATGATGGTGGCCGTCGTCCCACTGCACGGTGATGGGCACATCGGCGTCCGCACAGCCGTACCAGGCCGCCGGATCAGCGCAGCGGTCGACGGCCCGGCTGGATCTCGACCCCATGTCATAGGGCCACATGAGATCCGGCAGAAACCACGCCCGGTCCACCACCGCGAACGTCGCCGCCCAGTCGGCCCGCAGGGCACCGGACGCGCGCAAACGCTCCAGCAGCTCACGGCGATCCCGGCGATCGTGCTCCACATTCACCTGCGGCGCTTGCCCTCACCATCGGGGGCACTGCCGTCCGGGCTCGGCGGATCCTGCGGAGGAACCCACGGCTGACCAGGGTGACCGTCCGGCTCACCCCCGGCCTCGCCCCCGGAACCGTCCAACTCGTCTCCACCACTCCTGATCGAGCCCATACCGCTCTCCTCCGTCACAACATGCGGACAGGAACTCACGCTAAACAGGGCCAAACCCGGCGGACCAGCAGCGATCCAGCCATCCCGCACAGCCGACAGCAACCCGCCCCACGCGGGCAGGACGGATGAGGTCATCGTGCCCGGGGACCCGCCCCACCGGGAGCGCCCCTGCGAGGCCGGTGCGGATCGCGCCGTCCTCATGCGCAGCCTCTACGCCGACGAGCTACCCCTGCATGGGCGGGGAAGACCCCTTTACCGGCTACTGGCGGCCGGGGAAGAACGAACGACCCCTGCGCGGGCGGGGAAGACTCCTCGTACACCCCCGCTGAGCTGGAGCCGCTGGAACGACCCCTGCGCGGGCGGGGAAGACACTTCGTGACCTGCGGCGTTGTCACGCGATCATGCTGTTCTCGTTTACCTGCATATGAGCAAGCCTCTCGGCGCCGGAAGGCTCTGAGCGGCAGAGTATCTGCCGGGCTGGGTCGGCGCGGCCGGTTCGTCGGAACCGGAGCAGACGGTGTCGCTGCCTCGTACCGGACGACCGGACCGGCCTCGCCAACAGCCGGCCCGGGTACTCCTACAGTTGCAGGGGGGACGGTCCCTGCGGACTTCGGCGCCTTGACCAGGGAGACCGCGAACCTTGGCGGGTGGACCAGTACGTCGGTGGTCGAGACCCGGCCCCGAGCGCGATCCCGGGCCGGAGGCCACCGCGCTCGAAACACCGAACCAGTGCATTGGCGGCACTCACCCACCGGCGCCCTCGGCCGGGCCCAGCGTGGCCGGGGCGGATGTTGCGTGATCCCATCAACGCGAGGGGGCCACCGAGCTACCCCTGCGCGGGCGGGGCGGGTTTCTCGTAGATGTCCCGCAGGTCTTCAAGCTGCGAACTACCCCTGCGCGGGCGGGGCGGATGATGAAGAGGTCGTCTTCGAGGCTGTGCTGTGCGAGCTACCCCTGCGCGGGCGGGGCGGATCTCGGTGCACCACTGCTCCGGGAGTGCTGAGAGGAGCTACCCCTGCGCGGGCGGGGCGGATACTCAGTGACCTGCGGCGTTGTCACGTGATCATGGAGTTTTCCTTTACCTGTGTCCGGTCGGCCCTTTCCCGTGGAGGTCTGCTGCGAGCACGGTATCTGTCGAGGCTGAATCTGCGTCGCTGGTTCTCCCGAATCGGACCAGCTGATGCCGGAACGTCATACGTGCGGACGGGACGACGTCGAACGGGACAGCCCGCTGGCCGAGCTGCTCCCGCACATCCGGAGGCGACGATCTTGAGGGCCTCAGCACCCACACCCAGGACGAGTTCGACGAAGGGCCCGGTCATGGAGCGGTGGTCGTGCAGAGGGAGCGAGCCCCGCGCAGGTGGGGAAGAGGAGCACGTCGTCGACCGCGAGGTCGATGTCCCGGGAGCGGTGCCGGGCATCGGCCTCGGTGCGCTGTGCGTGCATGAACCCGTACTCGGGCGCGGCGACCGGGTCCCGACCGTTGCGGGTCAGGAGGCGGTTGAGCCGCTCGTGACTGCCCTGCTTGCGGGGAGCGTGGCAGGGCTGGCGGGCCTCGGCATCACACAGGGGGCAAGGGAGGTGCCAGGCGTACTCGGTGAGCATGGGGATAGAGGTGGGGGTGTCGGGCACGGGGCCTCCAGAGCAGGGTCGGCCGTTCCGGCCACCGGCGTTGGCAGGCTCGCCAGGGACCGACCGTAGTCAAGCCCACCACGGCTGCGGCCTCCGGCCGGTGACCGGCGTGGGCAGCGTCCTCGGCCGACGGCGCGCGCTGCAGAGTGGCAGGGGCCAGGAGAGCACCCCGTGCCCTGCGGGGCAAGCGGCCCCTGGGTGGCCGGGAACTCCTTGCCCGCTCGGTGCCCAGCGCGCAGATCGCCGTTTCGAGGCCCGTCGGCTTGCGCCCGGACGGGCGCACTATCGGACCGGGTGCTCGGCCGACGGCCTCCACCGTAGCCCACGGCGCGACCCCGGCCAGGTCCACGCCGGAAACGGGGTGCAGCCAAGGGCCCAGTGGCCGAGGCCCTACAATCGCCGACGGTCACGACGAACGCCGGGTGAACAGGCGTTGCGCGGCGTGGATGTGCCAGTTGATTCTGCAGAGCGGGGTTGGTGGTTGTTCAGGGCGATGATGCAGCGATCCGGAGATGCCTGCTGGTTCGCGGGCGGGAGCGCCACCGAGCAGGTGGCAGAGCGGGGAAGCCGACAGCGAGAAGGACGATGTCATCGTCCCGGCCTCCAGGTCCGGGAACGTCCATGATCTCGTCACAGACGGAGTTCAGGAAGAGCGGATCGTGCGGGTCTTCGGTACGGGATGCACCGTCCACTCGACGGCGCAGGTACTCGATTCCGGTGTCGAGGTCGGCCAGTCGGGATTTCACCAGGCCGTCTGTGTACATCAGCAGGATGGCTCCGGGTGGGGTGTCCAGCTCGACGGTCTCGAAGCCTCCGCCTTCGTGGCCGGCACCGAGCGGAATCCCGGGTGGCATGGGCGGGACGAAGGCGGGCTTGTCCGGGCAGAGCATGATCGGGGGGAGATGGCCAGCGTTGGTGAGGCTGATCTGTCGGACCTCCGGGTCGTAGACCGAGTAGAGGCAGGTGGCTGCCGCGTCGGTGCCGAACAAGCGGATGCTTTCGTCCAGCCGGCTGAGTGTTTCCCGGGGCGGCAGGTCGCGCTTGGCCAGGGCTCGGATGGTGAACCGCAGCTGGCTCATGATCGCGGTGGCATCTGACGAACGCCCCATGACATCTCCGACGATGAACGCCACTCGGTTGCCCGGCAGAGGGACGGCGTCGAACCAATCGCCCCCCACGTGCGTGGTTCCGAACGCGCCTCGGCAGCGGTGGGCGAGATGCACAGGGACGTCCTGAGGAAGGTCAGGCATTGTCCGAGTACGGCGCAGCATGTCCCCGACACGGTTGGCGCCCTGTCCGTGGGGGTCCGCCGTCATGATGCCGAGCGCGGCGGCGTCGGCAAGACTGCTGGCCACCTCCAGGTCACCAGTCGTGAACTCGGGCCGTCCGGGGTCGCGGAGGAACACGACAGTCCCGACCATCCAGAGGTCGTGCTGCAGCGGTGCGAGGATGGCTCGACGCTCCGGCGGTGGGTATCCACCGGGGCCCAGGAGCTCGCGCAGCGCACCTCGGCCCTCCCTCGAGTCCCCGAGAACGGGCTGCTTGGCGTAGAGCACGCTGCCCAGGGCGTCGGACGATAGTGGCTGAACGAGTTCGACCGGTTCCTCAGGCAGGATGATTGGCCGACGGGTGCCGTGGTCATGGTGGATGCGGCGCAGTTGGAGGACCAGAGGCCCCAGGGGGCGGGGGATGGGGGTTGGCAGGGGATCACGAAGGTGCACCAAGACGGCGTCCGCGAAGGAAGGCACGGGGGCCCGGCAGAGTTCGAGAACGGTCTCGTCCACGTCGGTCGCTTGGTTGATGCTGCTGATCGCAGCGTTGAGGAAACGCCCGGCTGGTGTCTTCTGGTCGATGGGCGCGGCGGCGGGTGCTGGGGTGGCAGTGGGCTGGAGGTGGGAGGACATCAAGTCTTTGGCGGCGGTGCGGACGGCATCCCGTCCGCGGTCCAGGGCTTCCCGAGCATGGTCCAGGGCTTGGCCGATTACGCCGAGGGTCTCGGTGCTGGCGCCTGTAGCGTCGGTAAGTAGTACAGGGCAGTTCGTTGGCGGTGGCTCTCTACCTGGTCGATCGTTGGCCTGGGTTCGGACTTCGACTTCCAGTTCTTCTATTCGGCGGGTGGCCTGATCCACGAGCTGGCGGGCTTTGTCCCGCTCGGTCTCGGCCCTGGTGAGCTGCTCCTGCAGACTGCTGATCAGCGTCTGAGCGCGGCTGAGCTCGTCGTGAGCGCGCTGGGGGTCCACAGCTGAGTTGTCTGCTGCGCTGAGTCGCGCTACATCGCGCGCGAGTCTGTCTCTTTCTATCTGAGTCCGGTCCAGCATGGTGAGCAGCCATACCGTCGTCTGTAGTGCCTGCTGCCGGGCCGCTTCACCTGTCTGTTGCGCCCTGTGAGCTCGGTCGCGTTCCTCCATTAACTCGATGACTTGCTTCTGGGCAGTCACGGTCCGTTGTTCCGCTGCGAGGAGCAGCTCCGATCCGGCATGCTCATGGCGCGCCGTGGTGTGGCCAGCTTGGTGGCGTTGCCACAGTGTTGCGGCGCGGGTGCGCATGGACGCTTCTGTGACAGCGTCGCCGTCTGTGCACACGTCGGCTACTGCCTCGATCAGTTCCCAGGTCAGGCCTGGGCCGGCCAGTCGACGGGTGAGAGCGTGTACTGATGGCACCTGCTGATCGTGGAAATGCTCCGCGACCAGCTTGCCGTGCAGCTGGTTGACGCTGATGCCGGCCTCGTCCCGCCATTGGCGGAGGAGCTCTACAAGCCTGTTGAGCTCTTCGGAGGTGTTCCTGGCTCGTGCCCACGGTCGCCCCGGTCTCTTCCCCGTCCCCACCCTGCCCTCTCGGTACTCGTTGCGCTGTCGTGCCCGCGTTCTCCGGGCTCTCTGTTCTGTTCTGCAGAAATCTATCCAACAGGCCAGCCAAGCCTGGCACTGGGTTTTCGTGCTGAAACCAGGGGTTTCCGCAGCGGAGGTCGACAGGCAGGATGCAGACGCCGCACGAGTGAGGCAGCATGTTCTGCTCACCCCGGGGCTCTCGCCCTCCCCGTGGGGACCAGGCATCCAGGGGCATCGCTGCAGGCCCGTACGAGAGTGTGGTTGGGTGCCCGGTCTCGTCGGTGGTTTCGTCAGCTCGACTGCCTCCTGGACGTGTCCGGGTTGTAGAGCGGCCAGGGCGGGGATCAGCGCTTTGACGGAAGTGGGCCACCAGCAATGAGGGGCAGCGGTTCACGGTCTCCGGTGTTCGTTCCTTCGGGAAGAGGAAAGCAGCTGGGCTCGGGGAGGGTATGCGGAAGCCTTTGCACCACGTCGTATGGCGGAGACATGCTTCCGGCCCTTGCACGCTCAGGGAAGGCTGGAACCGGCTGTCGATGGGTGTCGTCCCCATGCGCTTCGTTGGGAGGGCGGGCTTCTGGGTTCCGGGCCGTTGTCGCTGTGTTGGGACTTACCCCACTTCGCACAACGGGAAAACTCGTACATTTTCGAATCATTTGACCACCGGCGACCTCCCGGCATCAGGTCCGGCAATCACTCACACATTCGAATGATCAAATGAAATTGCATGGCAGCTCCAGGCCGAGACCTAACCGACCGGCTCGCACTCTTAAGCACGACGCCCAGGATTGGCCGGAATCCAGGTGCGGCGCCGTCATCGACAACTGATAAACCGCCCCACCCGTAAAACCGTTGGTGGTCGTCTCTCGCCGTAACAGTCCGTATAGAGAGCGCAACGGTACCCACCGGACGTAAATTCCTCATCACCGGTTGATCAGACCGGCACAGGCCCTGGCGGGGCTAGCCAACCGAGCCAGGGCCTGTCGACAACGAACCCCTGCAGGACTCCGAAGGGAGCACCCCGTGGATCGTCCCCACACGGCAGCAACCGATGCCGTCCCCCGCATTCTGCTCTTCACCGCCCCGGGAAAACCTCTGACGGCTCGCCAGTTCGTCACCCTCGCCGCAATCCCCGTCGACAGGCCATCGCCGCCCCTCGTGCCGGAACAACACCCACCGCTTCCCCAGGCACACGCCGACCAGGTGATGAACTGCTCCACACAACCGGGCCCCAACCGATCCACCAGCGCCTGAAACACGCCTGAGTCGGTGAGCAGCCCGAGTGGAACAGCCCTCTCCTGCTCACCGAAGGCCACACCGGCCCGAAGCGATCCAGATCATCCGCAGACGGCAGCGGTGTGGCCCTCAAGCGACCGCACTGCCCACCCGACGAACCCACCATCTGGCGAGAAGAAGAGGCTCTCTGCCCCATGGCACCGAAGATGCTGCCGAGGCGTGTCCTGACCTGCCCCGACTGTGAACACCAATACACCCTCCCGCCCGGCCGCTCCAGCGGCTCCCACCCGCGCTGCGACGCAGTCCAGCAGGCCGCTCGCACCCTCGTCGCCGACGACCTGCTCAAGCTGACCACCGACATGTGCATCCGCGTCGGCAACCACGCCGACTCCGCCACCGTGCTCTCCTACTGCGAACAACTCCGCAAACTCTCCGAGCGCTACGAAGGCGCTGCCATCGCCCGAGGCCGCGCACGCGGCGAGACCTGGGCAAGCCTGGGAGCACACCTTCAGCTCAGCGCCAACCGCATCCGCAAGCGCTGGCCCGCCGACCGGCTGAGGCGCCTGGTCCCCCTCCCCCGCCGGCGCTCCTCCCGAACCACCACCTTCACCCGGCAGGAACGCCCGGCCGCAGACCCCGGCGACACCGAAACCGCCCCGACCTCACCCGGAATCACCTTCCCCAGACTCTGCCTCGCCAGCGCACCGCCGAACATGCGTCGACACCCCAGCCCGATCCCGCGCCACACCACCAACGACACCGCACTCGACTCACCGCTCCCCCAGGAAGCCGCATCCGAACACCCCACCGCGGTGACGCACACCGTCTGCCCTGCGGCAAGCAGCTCACCCCTGCGCCCCGAGCCCCGGCTACGAGTCCACAAGACCACGCTCCACCAATCCACCCTCAGCAACTGCCCGCTCAGACCAACAACGGACAACACCACACCCCACTGCCAGCCACCACGTCCGGGTAACCCCCCTCGTGAGGAAACGATGCAGACCAACCCCTGCCCACCCGGCCCACCGGTCCCCGCCGACTTCCAGGCCTTCTACGCCCTCCACCAGCCGCGCTACCTCGCCTACGCCCGCGCGCATCTCCAACCCCACGACGCCGACCCCATCGTCCGCGCCACCTTCACCCGCGCCCTGGTCCGCTGGGCGGCAATCCTCCTGGATGCAGCTCCTGCGACCGTGTGCTGGCGCATGCTCACAGCCCGGATCGACACACACCCGCTCCTGCTGAGTCCCAGGGCTCAGTCCCCTCTTCAGTACCAGGCCGTGGTCCTCCACCACATCGTCGGAAGCCCTCTGTCAGTGATTGCCGAAACCACCGGGGAAGATCTCCATACCATCCGATACATGCTGAGCTCCTGGACCACCTGACCACTTCCAGCGCCTGATGCCGTGGCCCGACCGGTTGCATTCGGCCGGGCCTCAGCCAGGTAACACGCCAAACATGCAGGCGCAGGAAGGCTGCCGGGACGGACAGGCGATGACCACGACCTCAAACCACCAGGTCGAACGAACCCTGTGCGGGCGGGGCGGATGCCATGCTCCCCACCCCCCACCACCCCCAGCGCGAGCTACCCCTGCGCTGGCGGGGCGGATTTCTGTATGCAGCTCTCGATCCAGTCCGTCTTCGAGCTACCCCCGCGCGGGCGGGGCGGATTCTTCGTGACCTGCGGCGTTGTCACGTGATCATGCTGTTTTTCTTTACCTGCATCCAGGAGATCCCTTCCCTGTGGTCGTCTGCTGAGCGGCAGGGTATCTGCCGGGGCTGGGTCGGCGTCGCCGGTTCGCTGGAACTGGACCAACTGGTGCTGGGGCTTCGTAACCGGAGGGCTGAGCGCGATGACCCCGGGCTTCGGCACCCATGGCCAGGGGAAGCACGACCACTGTGCGGGGACGGCGGATGAGAGCGGCAAGGGCACTCGATTCCCCGATCTGGGAACGGCGCACGTACGGAAGGAGCAGAGCGGGTCCGCCGGTGGTCGTGGGTGTGGTGGGCATGGCGCGGCAGCGACCGAAGCGACGGAGCGCGAGTTTATACGTGGGTGGGCAGCCCAGACGTCTGTCTTGGGTAGCACTGCGAACGCCAACCGGCCCATGGACGTGCCTGGGCAGATGTGGTCGGTCCTGGGGTAGCTATTGGCGGGTGATGCCGGCTGGGTCGAGTTTCATGGGGAAGGGCTCGTCGACGTGGGTGACGGTTCCCGGGAGGGCGATGGTCTTCTCGGTGTAGCGGCCGTGGTCGAGTTCGCTGATGATCAGGCGGGGTGCGGGGTCGAACTCGAGGCGCCAGAAGTGGGGGATACCGGCTTCGGCGTAGAGGAGGGGCTTCAGCTTGCGGTCCATGGTCCTGTTGCCGGGGGAGACGAGTTCGACGATCAGCTGGACGGCTTCGGCGTCGATGCTGACGGTGTCCTCGGCGGTCGCTCCGGCATCGGCGACGACGATGTCGGGGACGACAAGCCCGGAGGGGAGGGTGACGTTGATCGCCTCCAGGACCTCCACCGGTGCATCGGCGGCCTGCGCGGCTGCGTCGAGGGCGACGTGGAGCCTGTAGCTGGCGCGCTGGTGGCGCAGCCCGGGGGCTGGGGACATCACGAGGGACTCCCCCAGCAGTTCGTAGCGTACGGAGCGGTCCTCGGGCAGGGCCAGGACATCGGCAACGGTCCAGGGCCCGTGGTGATGCATAAAGCTGGCAACGCTCACTCCTCCACCTCCTCATGCGGTAGGTACCAGTGTGCCCCGGCACGGCGAGGGTGTCACAGAGCACGGACACCGGGGCCCTCCTGTGAGGCAAACCGTGACCGGAACACCGGTCGGCGGCCGGGAGACAACTGCACCAGGGGTGTGCCCGCCGGGCACGGGCAGGGTGCGGCTGGGTGGGCGGAACTCCAGGATCGGCAGTAGAGGCCGCGGCCGCACAGCCCGGCGGGGGCAAGCCCGTGCCCCGGCACCCGAGGGCCGGACCGGTCTGTCAGACCCCGCAGAACACACGGTCCACACCAGAGTCGCCCTGGCCCCACGACTCCGCGTCCCGGCCCGACCCCTCTCCAGAACTCCTGCGCGGGCGGGGCGGATGGGCTGGTGGCCACGGGGATGCTGGGAGGGCGGTGAGCTACCCCTGCGCGGGCGGGGAAGACGGCGCCCGCGTCCGGTGCGGCCGCCCCGCCGACGGACGACCCCTGCGCGGGCGGGGAAGACTACTGGAGAACGTGCTCGTCGTATCGGTCCGGGGGACGACCCCTGCGCGGGCGGGGAAGACGTGGCGGTCTTGGCCACGGGGCTCTCTCTTCTCGGACGACCCCTGCGCGGGCGGGGAAGACACTTCGTGACCTGCGGCGTTGTCACGCGATCATGCTGTTTTCGTTTACCTGCATCTGAACAAGCTTCTCGGCGGTGGAAGACTCTGAGCGGCAGAGTATCTGTCGGGGCTGGGTCGGCGCTGTCGGTTCGTCGGAACCGGAGCCGGAGCAGGCGGTGTCGGTGCCTCGTGCCGGGCGGCCGGATCGGCCTCGCCAACAGCCGGCCCGGCCACTACGACAGACGCAGTCGACCGACCCTGCCCGCTTCCGTGCCTCGACCAGGGTGACCGCGACCTTGGCTGGTAGACCAAGGCATCGATGGTCGAGACCCGCCCGCCGAGGGCGACCCCGGGCCGGAAACCACCGCGCTCAAAACACTTCGAACCAGTGAATTGGCGGCACACGCCCACCGGCGCTCCCCACCGAGCCCAGCGCGGGCAGGGAGGAGGAACCCCCGATCTGTTACATGGCATGTAACAGAGAACGACCTGCGCGGGCGGGGCGGATCCGACCATGGACTCCGCGATGCGGAGCATGGCCGAGCTACCCCTGCGTGGGCGGGGCGGATACTTTCGTGACCTGGAGCGTTGTCACGTGATCATGGTGTTTTCGTTTACCTGCATCTGAGCAAACCTCTCGGCGGGGGAGACCGCTGAGCGGCAGAGTATCTGCCGGGCTGGGCTGGCGCGGCCGGTTCGCCGGGACCGGAACCGAAGCATCTGGTGTCGGCCTGGTACCGGACGACCGGACCGGCCTCGCCAACAGCCGACCTGGCCACTACGACAGGCGCAATCGACGGACCCTGCGGACCTCGGCACCTTGACCAGGACGACCACGACCGTGGCGGCTGGACCAGGGTCGGCGGCCGAGCCCTGACCCGCGGGGCGACCCGGGGCCAGAGACCACCCCGCTCGAAGCACTTCGGACCATCACACAGATGGCACACCCACCGGGCCCTGCGCGGGCGGGGAAGAGTTCGCATCGCTCGTGACGCGGGTGTGGTACGCGGAATGACCCTGCGCGGGCGGGGCGGATACCGTCGCACCAGTCCGCGGCTTCTTCTTCGCTTTCGGGCCGTTGCCGTTCTTCCGGGCCTGCTTCATCGCGGCCCGCAGTGCGACCCGGGCCAGGTCGACCCCGGACACCTCCCCGTTCACGCCTGCCCCCCAGGTGATGTGCCCGAGGACCAGGTGGCGGGTGCCCGCCAGGCGCAGCACCTCGTCGACCAGCCGGTTGCTGAACAGCCTCCTCGCCGACGATTCGCCGTACTGGTCGATGTGGTTGAAGACGGCCTGATGGCCCTTCATCCCTCGCGCCCGCCAGTCGCGGACATGCTCGCGGGTCAGGTCCTCCAGGACGAGCGGCTGCTCCAGGTCGACGCCGCCGACGGCTGGGGACGGCCCGGTCCGGCCACGCCGTACCAGACTCCCAGTCTGCCCTGGGTGCTGGCATCGGTCCGCAAGGTAGAGCCCGGACGCTGGCACCATCCCAGGGAGATTCGCAGGCGAAGCGAGCCAGGTGACGTGCGGCCGTACCGGACATCGACGTGCGGGGCAGCGGAGAGCCCCGGACAGCCTGATCTGGCGGCTGCGGCACTGCTCACGGTTCTGCTAGCCGACCCGGCCGACGTGGTCCACTGCGATCACGACCGGCTTGCTCTGCTTGATCGTGTACCAGACCCGGTACCGGCCGACGTGGATGCGGTACGTACCCTTTCCGCAGTCCTGGGCCCCGGAAGGCCGTGGATTGGCCAGCAGCAGGCCGACGCTGTCGAGGACCTGATCGACACCGGTGGGATCACCCTTGCCGTACTGGGCCAGGGCCTCTCTGGCCGCTCTCTCCCAGATGACCTGGCTCACGACGCCATCCGCCCGCCCAGCTGGTCCCGCAACTCGCCGGTGGTCACCGGCGCGTTCGTGCCGCGCAGCCGGTCCACTTCGCCCTGGAGGAGACCGAGAGCGTCCTCGAGGACTTCGAGGACAGCCGGGGAAACGACCACCGCGACGGTCCTGCCGGCGTCATCGGTCAGCGACACCGACGGAGCGTCCCGGAAGAAGCCCAGCGCTCTCGCGGCGTCGAGGGCGGGAACGTCACCGTCCGCCTCACGCCGGTCCAGGTCCTCCCGACCCAGGGCCACATACCGGGTGACAGCGTCAAGCTGCCGGGCGGCATCGGCAACGGACAGGGTATCCACCGGACCCTGCCGGACAAGGCCGTCGAACTCTGCTGGATCCATACCGCGATCGTAGGCGCACACCATCCCAACCACGCCCCACCGACCCCGGCGCGTAACGGCCCACCGAAGGCACGCACACAGAACAAGCGCCCCTTGCTCACATCACCGCGCCCTGCGCCCAGCCACCCACCCGCTGCCCCAGTCCCGAGGCCTGTCTGATGACGGACGGTTGCCTGTTACGTCCGGGCACACTCCATCGCAGTTGGCCTCGGATGAAGAGCCACACCTGTACGGGCAGGGCGGACAGGACGGCGGGTCAGACCCCGGTCAGGAGCCAGGAGCTTCCCCTGCGCGGGCTGGGCGGATACCTCCGACCGCGTCGCTCTCCTCGTAAAGCCGACCAGGGGCCGGGCCCAACAACTGAGCCATCCCTGCGCGGGCGGGGAAGATGAGGATGTCGGATCCGGCGGGGGCCCGCCGGGCTAGCGATTGTTGCGGCGCCGGCGACGAGTGCGGGCGTCGTGGAAGCGGACCACATCAGCTCCGGACTTGCCCCTGAGCGCGGCCATCTCCTCCGTCCCGTGCACGAGTCGGCATGCCCCGGCGTTCTGGTCGACGATGATGGGCCAGTTCCCCCCGACCCTGATCCGGCGCCCCCGCTCGTCCTTCACCGTGGGATACCAGGTAAAGCCATAGACACCCCTGCTGGACGGGGTCGCCACGAGGCCAAGCTCGAAGGCCCACTCATCCCAACGGTCGGTCAGGGCCCGGCCGAACTCCTCCGCACGTCTCCGCGCTTCACTCTCCTCCAAAAGATCCCCTTCCACCGTTCTCCGATCTTGAGAGAGCAGACATTACGGGACCGCACCCTGCCACGGAACGGAGCCACCTTGGTACACATCTCTGTACGAGCGACCCCTGCGCGGGCGGGGAAGACGACCTAGAGCCCTACCGCGTACTGTTCGCCGAAGGACGACCCCTGCGCGGGCGGGGAAGAGTGCGGCTACTGCATCCGGCACCTCTACGCCAACGGACGACCCCTGCGCGGGCGGGGCGGATGGCCCGAAGGAGCGCGGACCGTGCGCCCGGTACGGACGACCCCTTCGCGGGCGGGGCGGATGGAGAGTGAGCTGGCGGTCGAACGTCCGGAGCCGAGCTACCCCTGCGCGGGCGGGGCGGATTAGAACCGCTCGACCGCCTGCGGGCGCTCGATCGAGCTACCCCTGCGCGGGCGGGGCGGATGAGCAGGACAACCCGCCGGCTCCGACTCGGACCGAGCTACCCCTGCGCGGGCGGGGCGGATGACGTGCCAGGTGCGGTGCACCGGCCCTCCGGAGAGCTACCCCTGCGCGGGCGGGGCTGATCACGGAGGTGACGACCACGGGGCGCCCGCCGCCGAGCTACCCCTGCGCGGGCGGGGCGGATACTTCGTGAGCTGCGGCGTTGTCACGTGATCATGAAGTTTTCCTTTACCTGCATCCGGTCGGCCCTTTCCCGTGGAGGTCTGCTGCGAGCACGGTATCTGCCGGG
>NZ_JBEPCY010000034.1:0-88334 GCF_040299965.1 Streptomyces sp. NPDC000594
GACGGTCTTCCACGGCCCGAAACGTTCGGGCAGGTCACGCCACTGCACCCCGGTCCGCACCCGGTGCAGAATCCCGTCGATCACCTGCCGGTGATTCCGCCACCTGCCACAACGCCCGTTACTGACCGGCAGGAACGGCCGCAGTCGTTCCCACTCGGCATCGCTCAGATCGCCCCGCCCCATGTCCACAGGAACGACTCGGGCACGGAGTAGTCACATGATTGGCCGGACAAGTCCTAGTTGATACGGCGGCCCCCGGGGTTCATCCCCTGGGGGCCGCGGCATAGATCACCGACCACCCCGGGCAGCACCTCACCTGTGCTGCGCCCGTATCGCCGAGCGCCACCGCGAGTACGTCCTCGGTAACGCGGTCCGTATCCGCCGAGCGCTGGACGAACTCACCGCCCCGTACGAGACGGCGGCCACGGACACCAGAACGACCACCGCGGACACAACGGCCGTCTGAGCAACACCATCTGACTCCCCCGGGCACAGGCCACCGCGGCCGGTGCCCGGTCCGACTCAAGACCCGTTACCACCCCGGCCCATGCGCTCGGGCACCTGTACCCGTCCCGGAGGGAAACCGTGAAAGCCACAGCTGACATCACCCCCACTACCGGTACCGATCTGGATGCGCGCCTGGCGGCGGCGATCCGCACGGTGATCGGGGAGATCAGCCGCACCGACGGGAAGGCCGCCGTCCTCCTGGCCTCCTTCTCGCTTCCTCTTGCGGTGCTCCTGGCCGCTGTTCCGGGGCGCAGCCTCCCGGCCTACGCCACCGTGCTGATCGGCATCGGCACCACGGGTCTGGTCGCGGCCATGCTCGTCGTCCTGTTCGTGGTCCGGCCGAACCTTTCCGGCATCCGGCGCGGGACCTTCCTCTACTGGGCGCGCTGCACGCCCCAGGAAGCCGCCGATGACGTTGGCGCGCTCGGCCCGGACGGCCAGGCCGAAGACCTCGTCCGGGTCTCCCGGATCGCACGCCGCAAGTTCCTCGGTATCCGGTGGGCCGGCGACATCACCGCCGCCTCGCTCACCGCCCTCGCCATCGGCTTACTCACCTCGATGTGACGGAGACCCCGTGACTTCTTCTTCCCTCACCGCAACCCGGGCCGGACTCGCCCGCCTCCGGCTGCCCCACCCGGCTTTGTACGTTCTCATCGGCGCGGCCGGCTCCGGGAAGACGGCCGTCGCCGCCGCCTTCCCGTCTGAGTGGCGGCTGTCCCTGGACGACTGCCGCGCGAGGGTGTCCGACGACGCCGGGGACCAGGGCGCGACGGCCCCCGCCCTGGCGGTCTTCCACGCCATCCTCGCGGGCCGCCTGGCCAATCGAATGCCGACGGTCGTGGACGCGACCAGCACGCACCACGCCCATCGGATCGCTCTGGTGGACCGGGCCCGCGCCCACAAGGTCCCGGCGGTCGCGCTCGTCGTCCGCACCTCGCTCGCACTTTGCCAGGCCCGCCAGCACACGCGGCCACCGGAACGGCAGGTGCCCCTGGACGTGGTCGCCCGCCAGCACCAGGGCGTCCCCTACACCGCGGAGCTGCTGCGGGAGGGCTTCGCCCAAGTCCACGACGTCACCGACCTCGACCTGCTGCGGATACTGCTGGAGCGCACGGCCGCCAGCCACGACCCGGCGGGTCTGCGGGCCGAGTTCCGGGCCGTCTTCGGCGACGACCTGGCCGCCGCTGCCGCTCCCCATCCCGTCCCCGGGCACCTGTTCCTCGCCGTCGCCGGACGCGAACTCCTAATTCGCCGCCAGGACGACGGCGACCCGTTCGACCACGGCTGGGAGGCCCGCCTCCACGAGCCCTGCCCCGACGGCTGCGACGGCGCCCTGTGGACCCCGGTCACCAGCCCGGCCGACCTCCTCTCGGTCCACCTCGGCGGCGATCCCGACGAAGCCCGCTGCGACACCTGCGACTCCCCCGCCCCCGGTCTTCTCCCGTTCCACCGCATGGAGGCATAGGCGTGTTCACCGACTTGGACGTCTCCCGGGAGGCACAGAGCCTCGACCTCACGGACACCACCGCGCAGCAGAAAGCCGCCGCTGCCCGCGTCGTCGCCCGCGCCGCCACCGGCCCCGACGACCTCCGCCACCTCCTCACCATCCTCGGCCTCCCCGCCGACACGACCCCCGCCTCCCCCAACACCTCTGACACCGCTGAAGGAGACACCATGAGCACCCCGGAAACCGAACCCACCGAGCAGCTCCTCGCGTGGGCCGACGACCACCCCGCCGCAACCATCCGCGCGCGGGCCGCCCGGGTCCGGGACGGGATCTCCGCCCTGCGTGAGCGCCGCGCCTCCGACGAGACCCAGCGTGCCGCCGAGGAGCGGGTCGCCAAGGCGCGTGCCGAGCTGAACCAGGCGCAGCGGGAGCTGAAGGCGGTCAGGAACCGGGCCGGCGCTGCGGGCGCCGGCGCGGAGGCGGAGCCTGTGCTGGTTGCGTCCGGGCGCCGGGACCGGGCGGCGATCCGTACCTGGGCCCGTGCGAACGGTCACGAGGTGGCAGATCGGGGCGTCATCCCGCAGCGCGTCGTCGATGCCTACGACGACGCCCACACCGCCCCGGACCGGCAGGCCGGCTGACCGCCGGTGATGGATTTCCGTGCCGCCCCCGCACCCCGAACGGGGTCTGCGGGGGCGGTCGCGGTGGTCCCTCACCACCCGCAGGGCGCCGGGAGCACCCGGCGCCCGCCGTTTCCCAGGAAGGACACCCCGATGGGCGTCACGATCACGAACACGTACGGCACCGCGCACCATGTCAGCGAGACCAACCCGGCCCGCGTCACCAGCTGCGACCGGTATCGGCTCCCCCTCGTCGGCGCCATCGCCCCGGGGAATCCCGGTTACGAGGACATGGTCGAGATGCTGAAGGACGACGGTCACGACACCCGTCCCGAGGGGTACGGGCTGATCTTCCTGGAGTCCGAGGAGTTCTCCGCCACGTACTTCGGGTCGATCGAGCAGATCGAGCAGTACCAGCGCGAGAACACCGACGGCAACGCGATCTTTGACGCCTCGCAGGGCGTCATGTACGCCCAGTGGCCCCACGGCAAGGGCTGGGACGACTTCCTCCCCCGCGTCTTCTGGAACCAGGCCCAGCGCGGCGGGATCGCGGACGGCGTCGGACTCGTCACCGCCTTCGCGCACACCGAGATCCCGGGTGCGGAGGTCATCGTCTTCGAGTTCGAGGGCGCGTGGCGCCCCGGCGGTGAGCCGCAGCAGCTGGTCACCTACCACTGCACCGCCTGCCACCTCGACACCTTCCACGACTGCGGGCACGTCCACGAGAACACCGGCCCCAGCAGCCGCCGCTGGGCCGCCCGCCAGGCCCGCCAGCACATCCTCAGCGCCCACCGGCACGGCGTCGGCGGCACGAACAGCGCCTGCCGTCCCAACAACGGCGAGATGCTGCGCGTCGTGAACCAGGTCGCCCGCGACATGTGGGGCACCACCGGCAACGCCCTCCCGGACACCGACGACGCCTACTGCGCCACCAAGGGCCCCTGCTCACTCATCCGCGAACTGCGCGCCGGAGTCCGCCCGCCCGTCTACCGCGCCTGACCGCCGACGTGCGCAGCCCGACCAACACCCGGTCACCGAACGGCTCCGGCCGCCAACACCCCTCCCCCGCCGCCGCTGTCTGACGGGCTCTCCGTGCCGCCCCGGCCCTCCGCGCCACGCGGGGCCGGGGCGGTCGCGCTGGCCCCTCAAGCACTGGCACGGAGAGGAGATGGGCGTCATGCCGCACACCGAGTTCTACGAGGTCGACGTCCCGATACGCAACACCAACCATCCCGCCCGGCAGGGTGTGCACGTCTTCACCGGCGTCGCCGACTCCCCCACCGCGGCCCTGCGCCGCGCCCACGAGGTCTACGACGCCGCGCTCACCGCACACGCGGCCGGACGGGAGATCCCCGGCAGGCAGCCGGACAGCTGGGGAGCGCGCGGGCTTCGGCCCGGCTGGGAGCTGGAGTGGCCCGCAGCGACGGCCGGCCCCTGGCACGAGACCCCCCGCAGCGACTTCGCGCTGTAGCTCCGCCCCGGGACAGGCACACATCGACGTCCAAACCAGTTCGCCTGTCCCGGGCCCATCCATCCCGCACAAGACGAAACGGAGAACCCCAGTATGTCGTCCCTCCCGCGCATTCAGAGCCGGTTCGGCCCACGCACCCTCCTACTGACCACCGCCGCCCTGCCACTGACCGGCTGGGCCGTCCACGCCCTCACCCTGCACAAGCGCCTCGCCGCCACCCGCCGCGACCCGCTCACCGGCCTGCTGCGCCGCGACGCCTACACCACCCGCGCCCGTCGGCTCCTCGCCCGCCACGGCGACGACACGACCGTGGTCATGGTCGACCAGGACCACTTCAAGGCCGTCAACGACGACTTCGGCCACGCGGTGGGCGACGCCGTCCTCGCCGAGATCGGGGCCCGGCTCACCGTGTGGGCGGGCCCGCGCGCGTCCGTCGGCCGCCTCGGGGGCGATGAGTTCGCCGCCGTCCTCCCGCTGCCTGCCGGCCGCCGCGTCCAGCGCCTGGAGCAGCTGGTGCGGATGCTGCGCACCCCGGTCGTCCTGGACGACGGCCGGACCGTCGACGTCGCCGCGTCGGTCGGCGCCGCGGCCCCGGCCTCGGTCGGCTCCCGCGACCTGACCGTGTTGCAGAGGGCCGCCGACGCCGCCCTGTACGACGGAAAGCACAGGGGCCGCGTCGTCCTCGCGACCGCCGCGCACGCCGCCGTGCCGTCTGTCAACGGCCGCCGCGCCGGGCGGCCGGGCACGGAGGTGTGGGGGCGGGCCGCATGAGCGCCACCGTGCTGCCCGAAGGGGACTGGATCCGGGGCATCAGCATCCGGCAGCCGTACGCGGCCTGCATCCTCACCGGGGCCAAGACGGTGGAGAACCGGCCCGTGAGGTGGCGGACCGGCTGGGTCCTGCTGCATACGAGCCAGACCGTCGACCGGCCCGCCCTGCGTGACCCGCTGATCAGCCGCACGATCCGCGACCGCCAGTTAATCACCGGCGCCGTCGACGGCGTCGCCCGGATCACCGACTGCCACCAGGACCCCGAGGGAACGGCGCCCTACTCCCAGTGGGCGTACCCGGGCGCCTGGCACCTCGTGCTCAGTGACGTCCAGGAGCTCCCCCTGCCCGTCCCCGCACGCGGGCAGGTCGTGCCGTGGAAGCCGACGCCGGACCTGCTGGAGCGCGTCCTTCAGCAGCTGTCCGGCTTCCGGCCGTGACCAGCACCCGTGGCAGGAACAAGAAGGAGCCGCCATTCGAGCCGGGACTGGTCCCGCCTCCCGGTGCGCTCCTCGAATGGCGCGACAGCCAGCACTACGACCGCTGGCAGGACCGCCCCTGCGCGCTGTGCGACAAGCCCACGCCGATGCGCTCCCACGCCTTGGAGCCCGTCCGCAAAGCGTGCGCCGAGAACTGGATCGCCGCGAACCCTGCTGAGGCCCGCCTCGGCCGGTTCGCCTCCGACACCCAGCCCAGGAGCACCCAGCGCGCCATCCACGCCTGAACCCTCCCTACCGGAGGCACCCATGAGCAGCACCGACCGCGCCGTCGACCACGCGCTCGCCTACCCCGAACCGCCCGCCTCGCACCTCTGGCACCGCCACGGCGCGAAGGCCCGGCCCCTCACCCCCGCCGAGCAGAAGCGCAACCGCCAGCTCCTGGTGCTCGCGCAGCACTCCCCCCGACCCCGCACTCCCCGCCCCACCGAGACCCTGGCGGAGGCCAGCTGATGGACACCAGGCACTGCGCCGTCGACGGCTGGGTCGACGCGATCCCCGTCCCCGGCCCGCGCGACACCGTCTCCTTCGACCTGGTCGTCCGGCCCGCCGACATCGACACCCTCGCCGACGACGCACCCGACACGATCGTCACCTGCACCAGCGGCGACCCCCGGATCACCCACGCGCTGCTGACCGGCATACAGCCCGGCGACCTGCTGCGCGTCACCGGCACCCTGGTCCCGCCCCAGGCACCCGGCGAGCCCGCCCGGCTCGCCGCCGACGCCCTGGAGATCCTGGACACCGCGCTCATCCCGACCCTCAGCGACATGGCCCTCGACCGGTACGCCGACTACGTCGTCATCTTCGACGGAGACCACGACCAGGTCCCCGTCTTCACCGCGAGCGGCCGGTGGGTCGGCCTGGCCGACAACCCCGACGCCATCACCACCCTCATCGACACCGACCAGCGCGTGAACGGCGGCGACGCCTGACAGCCACCGACACCACCACCCGCTGAACGACCCGACCGAGGCACACATGAGCGACACCGAGATGCTCCAGACGATCCGCTACACCGCCGACGTGGTGGCCCTGACGCCCGAGGGGAACGTCCTGCTGATCGAGCGCGGCTGGCCGCCGTGCGAGGGCACCTGGGCTCTGCCCGGCGGCCACGTCGACCCCGGCGAGACCAGCCGCGCGGCGGCTGCCCGCGAACTCGCCGAGGAGACTGGCGTCGATGTCACCGCCGACGCCCTGCGCCCGATCGGCGTCTGGGACACGCCCGACCGCGACCCGCGCGGCCGGTACATCACTGCCGCCTACGCGGCCGCCGTCCCCGCCGACACCACGCTCAGCGCCGGAGACGACGCCCGAACCGCCCGCTGGTGGCCCCTGGACGACCTCCCCGAACGACTCTCGTTCGACCACGCCGACATCCTCCGCGCAGCCACCGCCTCCACTCCCTGAGACACCACCACAAGACGCCAGAGCGCCGCCCCGACCTTCCCGGCCGGGGCGGCGCACTCCTGCATCTCCACCCGACTTCGAGCCCAGAGGCTCCATGACGACCGACGTGTTCATCAACTCCTTCGGCGCCCGCTGGCAGGACCCTCCGCCGCCCCGCACCGCCGAAGACGGCCTCGCTCTCCCCCGGACCCACCCCACCCGCGAACAGGAGCCCACCCGATGAAGTGCCTCTTCCGCTGTTGCGGCCACGTCCCCGGAGCCATCGCCCCGAAGGACCAGGCCGCCGTCGACGACTTGCCCGCGATGCTCACCGTCGTACGCTTCCCGGAGCCCTGGACGCCCGGCAGTGGCCGGGACGTCGCCGTGCGGGTCGGCCCGTTCATCGAACGCGCACACACAAGGCCCGGCGATGACCACGGCCTCGACATGATCGCCGTCACCCTGGTCCACCCCGACTCCCCACACGCTGGCGCCTGCCTCCACGGCCGCCAGCTCGGCTACAACTGCGACTGGCTCCGCTGCAAAACCACCTCCATCCTCGGCTTCTGGCAGCCCGGCTACACGATGCTCACCCACGCCGCCTCCGACCTGCCCCTGCCCGACGACATCGGCATGGACCCCGCCCACTACGCCCTCTACACCGAGGCCCGCAAGCGCGACGACACCCTCGACGCCCACACCCTGCTGTGCCTCGGCCCCTACACCCAGGTCCGGCATGCCCAGCAGGACCACGACCGGCTCACCGCCGCGCTGGACGGACGGGAGACCACCCTTGTGCCCGGGTTCCGCGTCTCCGCGAGGTTCGGGCCGTTCGACGTGAGCGACCACCAGCTGTTCACCGACCCGCACGAGGCCGACGCCGTCGCGGTCCTGGACACCGCCGTCGAGGGATGCGCGCACTCCGCAAGCTGACGCCGTACTCAACACCACCAGGCCCGTACGCCTTCTCACGAACCCGGGGGCGTACGGGCCTTTCTGTGATTCCGGGGCCGCACGGCGGATCGCACTTCTGCGGAGGCAGGAGCGAAGCTGCTGTCTCCATGGACCCGAGAAGCCGCAGCGAGTACCGAGAAGAACTGGCCTGCCTGATGCGGGAGCGATTCGGCCCGGTCAGAGAACGGCCGGTGCGGTACAGGGCAGCAGCGACTCTGACCTCGGGCAGCGGACTTTCCAGCGGCTCCAGCAGCCGGCCAAACCAGTTCAGGACGACCAGTGCGTCCGCCCGCACCGCCGGGACGGGATCAGTGGCGTACAACGGCTCGATCTGGCTCACGGCAGTGGTCCGGAACTCGGCCGACAGGAGATCGGCCACGGCCGCGACCACGCGGAGCGCGGCCCGGCGTACCGCGCGTTCGGGGTCCCTGAGGCAGGGCAGCAGCTCCGGGAGCACACGGCAGAGTTCGGCGCAGACAGCGGCCACCGGGCTGGTGGGCCAGTGAGGCGATTCGGCGTCCTCCGGATCGTGGTCGGCGAGGGTGGCGAGCAGCATCAGCAGTTCGACGCGCCTGTCCGGGACGTGGTGGACGGCGTGGGCGACGAAGGGGACGGCGGGTGCCGACGCCCGGTAGACCGTGCCCTGGTGGTGGATGGTGCCGAAAAGCTCGTCGATCGCCTCACCGGTCGCGTCCTCGTCGCCCTGGTAGAGCGCCCTGATCAGCTCGGGTACATCCCCGGCGGGGCCGTAGGCGTGGGTCAGGTCGTCCCACGGGACGCGGTCAAGCTCGGTGGGGGGTCTCATGGTCGTGCTCCTCTGTGTGCAGGAGCACGACCATAACGATCACCGCTGACAACGCCGTGCTGATGGAGAAGGGGCCTCCTCTGTGCCACCTATGTCCGTGTCGGCACCTGCTGCGGGGGCTGTGGGGCGGGCCGGGCGGGCGGGCCGGGGGGCGGGCGGTGAAATCGCGGTGACGCGGCGGGCGGCCGTCTGGGATAAATGCTGGACACGCATCCGACCCGTGAGGCTTCCCGTGACGATCACCTGGCGCAGACTCGACGTCTCCGACTTCCCGCAGCTGAGGGAGTGGCTCCTCCGGCCTCATGTCGCACGCTGGTGGAATCACGAGACCTCGCCCGAGGCGGTCGCGCGCGACTTCGGGCCGGCGGCCCGGGGCGAGGAGCCCTCGGAGGACTTCCTCGTCGCCGTCGACGGAACCCCGGTCGCCCTGGTGCAGCGGTGCTGGATCGCCGACTATCCGCAGTACATCGGCGACCTGGCGGCCCAGGCCGAGGTTCCCGAGAAGGCGATGACCGTCGACTATCTGATCGGTGACCCCGAGCTGACCGGCCGGGGGCTCGGCACCCGCATCATCCGGGCGATCGTCGCGGCCACCTGGACCGACCACCCGGAGGCGCGGAGCATCGTCGTCCCCGTCCACTCCGCCAACCGCGCCTCCTGGCGCGTGCTGGAGAAGGCGGGACTCCACCGCTACGCCGAGGCGTCCCTGGAGCCCGACAACCCCATCGACGACCGTGCGCACTTCGTCTACCGAATCGACCGCCCGGCCGACTGACCCGCCCCTGCTCCCCTCGATCGTGCCCCGGCCCGGTCCGGACGTCCCGGCCCGGTCCGGCCTCCGGATGCCACCGAGCCGGCCCACCGCAGAGCCTCCGTCGCCTGACCTGCGCACCAACGGTCGCGGACGCGGATCCATGGGGCCTAAGTCATGGTCAGGAGGTGGTCCGTGGGGCCGTAGTCGATCTTCCAGTCCGCGTAGACGCCCACCGCGCCGTCCTTCCGGCACCGCAGCCCGATCGTCACCCAGCGGACCGAACCGTCGCGGCCGAGCGAGAACGCGACCGCCGTCTCGAACTCCTCACCCCCGCACGGGCAGCCGGCCACGCCGGGATCCGCTTCCTCCCAGATCTCCTCGCTGTCCGCGAGGAACGCGCATCCGCCGCACCCCGTGCACACCCGCCCGGCTCCGCCCGCGACATCATCGACGAACACGGTGAACACGCGCCCGCCGCAGACGTCACAGACGGAAGGAACGATCTTCACCGGACGGTTCTCGTCAGCGCTCCGCAGAAACTCCGCGAGATCCACGGAGACACCCTCACCCACCTGATCATCAGCATGCACGGGCACATCGTTCCAGACACCCGAACCGGCACCCCGTCCACCGTGACCCGGGAGGTGCGGTGGCGGTGGCGGTGGCATCCCCCGGCACACGACCGGCTCAACGACCCCGCGCCGGGGTTGATCCCCGTACCGGAAAGAATCCGTGTTCGAGGCCCGGCCGGAGGGGACCCGCGGGCACGGCCGGAGAGCCCTGAGTCGTCGGTACGGTCGCCCTCGCCGCGATCCGGCTGTCGCCGCGAGGGTGACCCACCGGCCGGGGCGCGGACGCCGAGGAAGGTGAACGCGCCGGGGATACGGTCCAGGTAGAGGGCGCAGCGCTCGCCGTTGAGCGGGGGGAACGCGACGTGGAGGACGGTGACCGCGTCCCGGCCCTGTGTGCGGCGCGGACGGCGGGCGAGCGTGCGGGCCTCGTGTTCCGGGCAGGCCATGGCGGGGAACGGTTCGGTGGAAACCCACCTGGGCTCCCGCGTACCTCCGTATCACGCTCCTGCGGCCGGCAGCGATAGGACATGCTCACCCTGCTCTCCTGTGCTGCGGCCCGGATGGCGACGCAGGGGGCCGACGGCCCCTTGGGCGTCTGGGCGTCTGGGCAGCAGGCCGGTTCGTACAGTTTTCGGCCAACTCCCCTCTGGTGATCAACTGTTGTCCGGTGTGCGGAGGTCATCACGGGCGACAGTCTCCCCGGGACGCGTCGGGCCGGTCCCGAAGGCCCCTTCCCCTGGTGTGCCGGGGAGCCCGCTGGAGTGAGGAGCATCCGATGACGGAACGAACAGCGACGCGCGGCAGGGCGGGAGCACGGAGGCGGAAAATCCGTATGGCGCTGGTGGCGGCGCTCACGGCCGGTATCGCCGCGAGTGTCCTCACCGTCCCCGCCCAGGCCGGGCCGGGACACGCCCCCGGTCCGAATCCGCGCCACGAAGCGACCCAGCAGGCACTGGACGACCTCGTCCGGCAGGGCGCCCCCGGTGTCATCGCCCAGGTCCGTACCGGGGACCGGGTGTGGAACGGCACCGCGGGTGTCGCCGACCGCACCACCGGCAAGGCGAGGCAGGCGAATGAACGTTTCCGCATCGCCAGCATCACCAAGACCTTCGTGGCCGCCACCCTGCTCGACCAGGAGGCCGACGGGCTGCTCAGCCTCGACGACACCGTGGAGAAGTGGCTCCCCGGAGTCGTCCGGGGCAACGGCAACGACGGCCGGGCGATCACGGTGCGGCAGTTGCTGAACCACAGCAGCGGGCTGCGCGAGTACATGAGCGACCCGGAGTACCGGCGGAAATTCTTCACCAAGGAGTATCTGAAGAGCCGCTACGAGACCTGGCCCCCGCTGCGGACCGTAGGCGTGGGGCTGGGCCACCGGCCCGACTTCGCCCCCGGTGACCGTCACGCCTACTCCAACACCGGCTATGTCCTCGCCGGGATGATCATCGAGAAGGCCGGCGGGAACCCGTACGCCCATGAGATCCGCGAGCGCGTCCTCAAGCCCCTCGGGCTGCGCCGGACCACCATGCCCGGGAACAGCGTGACCATGCCGGGGCCGCACCCCCGGATGTACTCCTTCCTCAGCGCCGACCCCAACGCGACCGAGATCCACGACGTGACCGAGCAGAACGCCTCCCAGGCGTTCGGCGACGGCGACATGATCTCCACGACGGGCGATGTCAGCCGGTTCCTGCGAGGGCTGCTGGCCGGCCGGCTGCTGCCCCCGAAGCAGCTCGACGCGATGAAGCGGATGCTGCCCAACGCCGGTCAGGTCGAGGGGTACGAGGCGTACGGCCTCGGTCTCTACCGGTATCGCACCAGCTGCGGCACCACGGTCTACGGCCACAGCGGCGGAGCCGCGGGCGGTGGCAGCGAGGCCGTCGCCACGGAGGACGGCCACCGGTCCGTCGCGTTCAATGTCAACGCGGACTTCGCCTGGTCCCCGCAGATCGTGGAATCGGTGTTCTGCGGTGGGCCGACCCCCGCAAAGCGTCCGCCGACACCCTAGCCGCCGGGCGGGTGCGGACCGGTTCCGCAGGGCGTGATGGGCCGGAGCGGTACGGACGGCTCGTGGCGGACCCGGTACGCGCGTTTGTGCGGGTGGGCGCTGGACGGTGCCTCCTCCTGGATGCTCCCCCCGAGGGAGCATCCAGGAGCCACACAACCGCGGCCGCGAAATCCGCATCTTCGAGGGGATGACGATCGAGCGAATAACCGAGCGCGCCGCAAGATTTTTCGACAAAAGAGCGAAAAGGTAGCGGAAATTTCTCCCCGCTCAATGTTTGAACGGGGCTCCGGTGAAAATCATGCACACGATTTCATGGATTCATGAAAATTAAATGATGTGATTCAAGTCATTCTCTGGCTGTAGTTGAAGAGGGGCGGGCGGGCTATCGTTGGGACTCCGTGAGTGAACACGTCCAAACGGGGGCTTCGTGCGTTTCAGCATGTTGGGACCGCTGACAGCGGAATACAACGGAGAGGGCGTTCCTCTCGGAGGAATCCGCCAGCGGGCCTCTCTCGCTTTCCTGTTGATCTATCCGAACACTCCAGTGAGCACCCAGCGTCTTGTCGGCGCCCTGTGGGATACGGACGAGCCGACGACGGCCCGGAAGAGCGTCCAGAACTCGATATCAGGGCTGCGTAAGCTACTCCTCGCCCATGGTCGACCGGATGACTCGCCGGTCGAACTGCACAGGGAAAGGCAGGGATATGTGCTAAGGGTTCCGCCCGAGCACATCGACCTCGACCGCCACCGCCTGCTCCTCGACCGCAGCGCCAGGGAACTGGCGGCCCAGTCCTGGGGATCGGCCGCCCGCACGCTGCGCGAGGCCCTGGGCCTGTGGCGCGGCGAGGTCCTCGCCGACCTGGTCGAGGCCGGGATCGAGTGGCCCGAGCTGTCAGCGGTACGCGAGGCCAGATGGAAGGCGTTGGAGGACCGGGTCATCGCCGATCTGATGCTGGGCTGCCACCGCGAGGTGGTCGCCGAGCTGAGTCTGGCGGCGGACGCGGAACCCACCCGGGAGAGGCTGTGCCGGCTGCACATGGTGGCGCTGTACCGGACCGGACGACAGGCCGACGCCCTGGAGGTCTGCCGCCGCACCCGCTCGGTGCTGGCACAGCGGTTCGGGGCCGGTCCCGGCCATCAGCTGCGCGACCTGGAACAGCACATACTGTCCCACGACCCCGAGCTGACGACCCCCACCGCTGTCCTCCGGCTGGCCGCATGAGCACCGTCACGGCCGCGGGAGATCTCCGGTTCCATGTGCTGGGGCCACTGGAGGTGCTCAGGAACGGCACACCGCTCCCTCTCGGAGGCATCAAACAGCGCACGGCCCTGAGCTATCTGCTGCTGCATCCCAACCGGGTCGCCTCCACCAACCAGCTGGTCTCCGCGCTGTGGGACGGCCCCCCGCCCGCCTCGGCCCGCAAAATGGTCCAGAACGCGGTGTGGCGGCTGCGCAAGCTGCTGCACCTCGACGAGGAGCCCGCCGCTCCGGGCGGTATCTGCCTCCAGTCCCGCCCGCCCGGCTATCTGCTGCGGGTGGACCCCCGGGCCATCGACCTCTACCACTTCCATGAGCTGGTCGCGGAGGGACGGGCCCGGATGCGAGCCGGCGGGGCAGCGGAGGCGTCCCCGGTCTGGCGCCAGGCGCTCGCCCTGTGGCGCGGCCCCCTCCTCGCCGACCTGGCCGACGGCGGGGTGATCTGGCCGGAGATCAAGGCGGCCGCGGCCACGCGACTGGACGTCCTGGAGGAGTACTTCGACGCCGAGCTGGCCCTGGGACGGCACCACGCGGTGCTGCCCGAACTCCAGATGATCAGTCAGGCCGAACCCCGCCGCGAGCGGCTGACGGGACAGCTCATGCTGTCACTGCACCGCAGCGGGCGGCAATCCGACGCACTCGGCATCTATCGGGCCCACAGCACCAAGCTCGTCGCCGAGTTCGGCCTGGACCCGGGCCGAGAGCTCCAGGAACTCCACCAGGCCGTCCTCACCGACGACCCGGCCCTCCGATACGTACCGTCGAACGGCACCATCCAGGTGCGCCCGGAGCCCCGGACCCAGCCGCCGACCGCCACCGACGTCGCCGCGCCCGCACCCAACACGGCCGGCACCGTACCCTCCAAGGCCGGGTCCCCACCCCCCACGGCCGGGTCCGCACCCTCCGTGATCGGGTCCGTACCCTCCACGGCAAGGCCCGCGGCCACCGGCCGGCTGGTCCTTGAGCACAAGGAAGTCGGCGTCGCACTCATCAACGCGGTCTCCCCGGCGGCTCCCGACGGCTCCGACATGGAGCACATCGACGCCGAGCTGGAGGCTCTCCATGAGGTCGTCGTGGCCGAGGCAGACCGGTTCGGCGGCGCCGTCTCGGGAAAGCTCGGCTCCTACTGGCTCATCATCTTCGGCGCCCGGCGCAGCCACGACAACGATGCCATGCGGGCGGTGCTGACCGTACTCGCCATCCGGCACCGCCTCCGCTCACAGGGCACGAGCCCGTTCCGTCTCCGCGCGGCGGTCGATGTCGGTCATGCCCTGGTGCGCCACGGCGACGACGAAGCGGATCCACCGACCGTGACCGGCCCGGCACTGGAACGGCCGCTGGCCCTGCTCCCCCTCGTCCCCCTGGACGAGGTATGGGTCAGCGAGGGCACCCGGGAACAGACCACCAACCTGCTCGACTACCAGCGGGCCCGGACCCACTCGGCCATGTGGACGGTGAAGGGGGTCCGGCGCGCCACCGTGCGCGGCCCGCGACTGCCGCTGTTGGGCCGTGACGACTGTCTGCGGACCCTCACGGGCGTGCTCGACACCGGTGCGGCGGGCCAACGGGTCACCCTCGTGGTCGGCGGCAGCGGGATGGGCAAGAGCGCGGTACTGGAGGAGTTCGAGCGGGTGGTCGCCGAGCGCGACCCGGCGGCGCGGCCCCTGGTGGCCCATCTGCTGCCGTGCACGGTCGACGACAGTCCCCTGTGCGTCATCGCCGAGGAGCTGGCGGCCTGTTGCGGCATCGAGACCTGGGACCCCCCAGGGACCGCACGGGCGAAGCTGTGGACGACGATCGAGCGGGTGGCGGCGGACCCGGCCGAGGCGCAGCGGCTCTTCGAGCGGCTGCTGGTCCCTCTGGGGCAGGTGGCACACCACGAGCGGGGGGCCGTTCCCGAGGATGTGGTCGCGGCCTGGTGCACACTGTTGGAGCGGCTGGCCGCGGAACGGACCGTGGTGGTCGTGATCGACGATCTGCACGCGGCGGACGAGTCCGTTCTCCAGCTCATCGACCCTCTGGTGGGCCGGACGGGCTCCGCCCGGCTGAAGGTGGTGGCCGCGGCCCGGCCCGAGGTGTTTCTGCGGCGTCCGCTCTGGAGGACGGCGGGTGGCCCGCTGATGACCGTCGAGCTGCCGCGCCTGCCCGACACCGTCATTGCGGAGCTGGCGCGGACCGTCCTCGAAGCGGGCGGGGCACGGGGGCGGTCGGCCGGGCCGGTGCGCGAACTCGTCGAGACGACGACGGCGCTGGCCGACGGCAACCCGATGTTCGCGGGGGAGCTGGCCGGGATGGCGCTGCGGCGGATCCTGCAGGGCGACATGGCTCGGGAGGAACGCGGGGAGACGGAGGAGCGCGGGGAGACGGAGCGGGGCATGCTGCCGTCAGCGGTCGGACGGGTGCTCGCGGCACAGCTGGACGTCCTGCCCGCCGCCCTGAGGACGCTCGCGCAGGATGCCGCCATGCTGGGCGAGACGGTGCGCCCGGAAGGCGTCGCGGCGCTGCGCAGGCCACGGCGGGAGACCACGGCGGAGGTGGCCCGGGCCCTTGACGAGCTGGTCCACCTCGGCGTACTGACGACCGCCCCGGCAGGCGCCGACGGCACGCCCCGGTTCACCTTCCGGCAGCCGCTGTTGCGCGAAGTGGCCTACACCCGGCTCCCGCGGACCCAGCGAGCCGCCCGGCATGCCGCGATGGCACACAGGGAAGGCCGCTCCCGGGCACCGGGCGGGTCCCTCCGCCCGGTCGCGCCCGATCTGTTACGCCTGGCCTCGGTCATCCGGCGACTGCGCGACCCGGCCCGGGAGGAACCCGCCTCCCGGGCCGTGCCCGCCACGCTGTAGGCGTCCGCTTCACCGCTGCCCGGCGGTGATCACCCGGTTCGGGTCCGGGGTGTCGGCATGGAGCAGGGCCACCTCGGCCGCGCGGCGCTCGACGACGGCGTGCTGGTTGAGGTAGCCCTTGTCCGTGATCTCACCGCTGTCGATGCTCGGCGGTTCGGCGACGAGCACCAGCCGGGCGACGCGTGAGGCGGCACCGGCGCCCTCGTTGAGTGCGGCCAGGGCCGTGCCGAGGTGGCGGCGGAGACCGTCGTGCGCCAGCAGGTCGGCGACATCGGCGACCTGGGTGCCCAGCAGTTCGTTGACCCGGCCGAGCGCCGGCCAGGCGATGGCGGCGACGTCCGGCCGGTCGGCGCCGACGAGGACGGCATCGGAGAGCACCCCGGCGGCCGAGAGCAGCGCGTTGCGCAGCCGGCCAGCGGCGACCCAGGTGCCGGTGGCGAGCTTGAAGTCCTCGGCGATGCGACCGTCGAAGGCCAGTCCCCGGCGGGGGTCACCGTCCGCGTCGAGCAGGCGGGCCGCGTCCCCGGTGCGGTAGTAGCCCTCTTCGTCGAAGGCGTCGGACAGGTCGGCGCCCACATAGGCGGGGGTGACCGAGGGACTTCGTACCCGGAGTTCGGCCCGGCCGTCCACCGGGGCGAGCTTCAGTTCGACACCGGGCAGGGGGATGCCGATGCCGTCGTGCACACCACCCCAGGTGGAGCTGGCCGCGGGCCCGGTCTCGGTGGCGCCCCATGAGGACACCACGGGAATGTCACGGCCTGTCGCGGTACGGGCGACCGCCCGCAGCCGCTCCCGCAGCGCGTCCGGCAGATCGGCCCCGGCGTACAGGACGACCCTCGCGCGGGACAGCACCCGCTCGGCGAGGGCGGGGTCGCTCTCCAGCACCTGGGTGAGTTGGGTGTAGCCGGCCGGTACGTTGACGAGGACGGTGGGTGGCATCCGGCGCAGCGCGTCGATGGTACGGGGGAGCGCCTCGGGAAGGGGTGACCCGTCGTCGATGAACAGGCTGCCTCCGTTGCACAGCACCAGGTTCAGGTTGTGGTTGCCGCCGAAGGTGTGGCTCCAGGGCAGCCAGTCGGTGAGCACCGGCGGCTCGTCCACCAGGTGCGGCCAGATCTGCCGGAGCATCTGCTGGTTGGCGCAGAGCATCCGGTGGGTGTTGAGCACCCCTTTGGGGATGCCCGTGGAACCCGAGGTGAACAGGATCTTCGCCACGGTGTCGGGTCTCAGGCCGTTCCGGGCGCGCTCCACCGCGTCGGTGACGGGCGTGCGGCGCAGCGCTTCGACGGTCGTGTCCCCTTCGCCCGGCCGGCGGGAGACCACCGTCGCGGGCGAGGTGCCCGCGGCGTCGGCGGCGGCGGTCAGGGCCCGGCGGTACCGGTCGCCGTCGTCGGCGTACACCACCCCGGGCCGTACCAGGGTGGCGATGGCGCGCAGCCGTGCCAGGTCGGTGCTCCGTACCGAGTAGGCCACGCTGACGGGTGCGGCCGGCACTCCGGTGAGATAGCAGGCGAGGGTGAGCACCAGGTGGTCCAGGGAGTTGCCGGACAGCAGCAGGACCGGCTTCTCGGGGCCGCATCCCTGGTTCAGATATGCCTGGCCGAGGGCGGTGGCGGCCTCGGCCGCCGCGCCGTAGGTCAGGGTGCGCCACGCGTCTCCGTCCCGCTCGGCCGCGAGCACCCGGTCCGGGTGGGCGGCGGCCCCGTGGAGGAACGCGTCGGCGAGCGTGGACGGGTGGTCCCCCAGTTCTTCGGCGACGCGCAGGATCCGGCTGCCGTCGGGACGTTCCTCGCAGGTGACCTCGGCGTACGGGGCTACGGGTGCGCTCATTCCGCGACCTCGCCCATCTCCACCCGCAGGGTCTCCAGTGTGACGCGGGAGCGCAGCTCTCCGGAGGCGATCAGGAGGGCGACGCGTTCGATGTCGGTGTCCAGTGGCCGGTCGCGGTCGAGGAAGGTGCTGAGGCCGCGCACCGCGTCGTACGCGGCCCTGGTCGGCGGGCTCAGGACGTCCAGGCCGCGCAGGTCGGCCGCCTGGCACAGGGCGATGAGATGGACCGCGGCGACGCGCTGGACGAGTTCGACGACCGAGCGGGCGTCGCGGGCCGCGATGGTGCCCATGCTGACCTTGTCCTGGTTGTGTGCCTCGGTCGAGCGGGAGAACGAGGCGGCCGGCATGGTCCACTTCAGTGCCTCCGCGGCCAGCGCGGAGGCACTGATCTGCATGCCCTTGAAGCCGTGGAAGAGCCCGGCCTCGAACGCGCCGGGGTCCAGTCGCGGAATGAGGTTCGGGGTGAGGCCGTTGTTGAACTTCTCGTCGACGACCAGTTCCAGTTGCCGGTCCAGCAGGTCGCCGACGCTGGCGACGGCGGTCTTCAGCGCGTCCATGGCCTGGGCGACATGCCCGCCGTAGAAGTTGCCGCCGTTGCATACGGTGCCGGTGGCCACGTCGAACAGCGGATTGTCGTTGGCGGAGTTGATCTCGACGGTGATCCACCGCTGTGCCCACTCGGCGGTGTCGTGCAGGACGCCGGTGACATGGGGGGCGCAGCGCACGGAGTAGTGGTCCTGGATCGGGCGTTCCAGCTCCCCGAAGTCGCCGTCGGGGCGGCGGAGCAGCGGGTCGGGGCCGGTGTCGGCGGTGAGCATCGCCCGGATCGCCGCCGCGCTGGCCACCATGCCGTCGTGGGGCTTGGCCTTCTCGAAGAGGAAGGGGGTGAAGTGTGAGGGGTTGCCGAGCAGGACTTGGCTGGTCAGCGCGGTGCAGAGGTCGGCGGCGTAGGCCAGTTCGCGGGCGTCGTGCAGTGCCAGGACGGCGAAGCCGGACATGAAGGAGGTGCCGTTGACCAGGGCGAGGCCTTCCTTGGCCTCCAGGGTTATCGGGGTCAGGCCGCATTCCGCGAGGGCTTGCGCGGCGGGCTTCTCCTCCCCCGCGTGGGTGACCGTGCCGCGTCCGGTGAGGGCGGCGGCGAGGTAGCTCAGGGGTACCAGGTCGCCGCTGGCGCCGACCGAACCGCGCTCCGGGATGCGCGGCAGGATGTCCGCGTTGAGCATGTCGATCAGTGCGGTGACCAGTTCCGGCCGTACCCCGGACACGCCGCGGGCGAGGCAGTTGGCCCGTACGGTCATGGTGGCCCGTACGACGTCGTCCTTGGCCTGTGGTCCGGTGCCCGCGGACAGGAAGCTGATCAGGTTTTCCTGGAGGTGGTCGGTTTTGCGCTGGGATATCTGGCGGGCGCTGCTGTCGCCGAATCCGGAGGTCACTCCGTAGATGGGGGTGCCGCCGTCGATCAGGGTGTGCTTGAGCGCGTTGGAGGTCGCGATGCGCGCGGCGGTGTCGGGGGTCAGGGTGACGGCCCGGGTGCCGGGGTGCCGGGCGAGGGTGACGATGTCCTCGACCGCGAGGCCGTGTCCGTCGAGGGACACCTCGCGCAGGCCGGTTCGCCGTCCGATGGGTGTGAGCATGATCCTGTCATCTCCTACTGCGGGAAACAGCCGGGCGCGCCGGGGAACGGGAGGAAGAGCTGGAGGAGGAGGGGAAGGAGGAGTGGAAGGAGGGGGAGCAGGGGTCACCGGGGGAAGTAGCCGGTACGGGTGAAGAACTCGTCGTACCGGCGGAAGAGCTCGCGGGTGGGCTCGGGGCGGACGATTCCGGTGTCGGCGAGCGCCGCGTCGGTGGCGGAGCTGTCCATGGCGAGGTAGACATCGGTGGCGTCGGGGCCCGAGACGGCCTCGAACGATTCGAGCAGGGGGAGCAGCGCGTTGGCCCGGTCGGCGGTGACCTTGTCGCGCCAGGTGACCCGGTCCAGCTCGGGGAGTTCATGGCCGAACGACCGCAGGTGGGCCACGATGTCGGCGAAGCTGATCGACGACCGGCCGGAGAGGTGGAAGGTACGGCCCGCCGCGTCCGGGCGCCGGGCGAGGGCGAGCACGGCGGCGCTGACGTAGTCCACCGGCACGAGCTGGAAGCTGCCGCCGAGGCCGGCGGGGACGGCACGGGCCTGGATCATGCCCTTGACGCTCAGCCAGACGAAGTCACGTGTCTGACAGGCGCCGCGTCGCTGGTCGCCGGAGACCAGGTCGACCCGGTGGACGGTGACCGGCAGCCCGCGCTCGCGGGCCTGGTCGAGCAGTTGCTCGGCGACCCATTTGCTCTGGGTGTAGCCGGTCCGCAGTTCCTCGGGCGGCCCGATCGGGTCCTCGGGGCGCAGCGGGACGCCGGCCGTGACCGGCTGGGTGAACACACCGGTGGTGGAGATGTGGTGCAGGGGTACGGTGCGGCTGCGGGCGGCCAGCCGCAGCAGTTCGGCGGTGCCGCCGACGTTGGCGTCCTTCAGCGCCGCGTACGGCTGGAGCCAGTTGACGTGGGCGCCCGCGTGGAGGACCAGATCGACCGATCGGGCCAGCTCGTCGAAGTGCTCGTCCGTCAGGCCCAGTCGCGGTCGGGCGAGGTCTCCGACGATGATGTCGAGGCGGTCGGTGTCCACGTCGTCCCACGCCTCGTACCAGCGCATGTTCTCGGTCAGTCGACGCAGCGCGTCCGCGCGGTCGGTGCCCCGGACCAGGCAGCGGACGGTGGCGCGGGTGGTGCGCATCAGGTCGCGCAGCAGGAACGCGCCGATGAAGCCTGTGGCGCCGGTGAGCAGGACTTCGCGGGGGTCGGTGGCGGCCGGGACGGTGGTCGCGGTGGGCAGGATGTCGGCGGGGAGCAGGGTGTCGGCGGCGGGGATGTCCGTCCGCGGCTCGTCGTGGACGCGGTCCTCCGGTGCGGCGGGCCGCAGGTCGCGCAGCAGCCGGTCGGCGACGGACCGCGGGGTCGGGTGGTCGAAGACCAGGCTGGGGGGAAGCCGCTGCCCGGTCGCGGCGTCGAGCCGTTGGCGCAGCTGGACGGAGCCGAGCGAGTCGAACCCCAGCTCGGGGAAGGACGCGTCGGTGGGTACGGTGTCCGGGTCCGTCAGCCCCAGCAGGGCGGCGACGTGTGTCCGTACCAGGCTCAGGACGCGTGCGCCGCGCTCGGTGTCGGAGAGTGCGGCCAGCTCCTCGGCGAGCCCCATCGGGGAGCCGGCCCCGGCCGCCGGGTACCGGGCCCCGCGACGGGCCACTCCGCGCAGCAGGGGCGGGACCGGGGCCTGTGCCCGTACCGTCTCCCAGTCGATGGGGCAGGCCACCACCAGTGGGGCGGCACCGGCGACGGCGGCGTCCAGCAGGGCCGTCCCGTGCTCGGCGGAGAGGGCGGTGAAGCCCTCCCGGGCGACCCGGTGCAGATCGGCCGCCGCCGACATGCCTCCGCCCGTCACCGTCCACGGCCCCCAGGCCACCGAGACGGCGGGCAGCCCGGCTGCCGCTCTGCGGTGGGCCAGGGCGTCGAGTGCGGTGTTGGCGGCGGCGTAATTGGCCTGGCCGGGGCCGCCGAGGATGCCGGAGACGGAGGAGAAGAGCACGAACGCGGCGAGGTCGTGGCCGCGCGTCAGCTCGTCCAGGTGCCGGGCGGCGTCGGCCTTGGGGCGCATGGCTGTCTCCAGGCGCCGCGGGGTGAGCGCGGTGAACGTACCGTCGTCCAGGACTCCGGCCGTGTGGACGACCGCGCGCAGCGGTCGGTCGGCGGGTATCCGCTCCAGCACGGCGGCCAGGGCCGCGCGGTCCGCGACGTCGCAGGTCTCGACGGCGGCTCGGGTGCCCAGTTCGGCCAGCTCCTCGACGAGGGCGGTGGCGCCGGTGGCGCGGAGACCGCTGCGGCTGGTCAGCACCAGATGCCGTACGCCGTGGTGGGCCGCGAGGTGCCGGGCCACCAGGGCGCCCAGCGCGCCGGTGCCACCGGTGATCAGTACGGTTCCGTCGGTGGGCCAGCCCGGTGTCCCGGTGGGTGCGGGTGCGGGGGCGAGACGGGGCACCAGGACCCGGCCGTCGCGCACCGCCACCTGGGGCTCGCCGGAGGCGGCGATGGCGGCCAGGAGCGAGGGCGGGGCATCGGGGGCGTCCACGAGGACGAATCGGCCGGGGTGTTCGGACTGGGCCGAGCGCAGCAGGCCCCAGACGGGTGCCGTCTCCGACGGCGCCTCTCCGTCCACCGCCACCGCGCCCTGGGTGAGAACGACGAGGGGGGTGCCGCCGGACGGCTCCCCGGCGAGGTCCCGCTGGGCGATGTCGAGCACCCGGTGCAGGGGGTCCGTGGCGCTCACCCGTTCACACCGGGGTACGGGGCCCTCGGCCGGGGGCAGGACCACCGGTGTCCAGACGACGCGGTAGAGGCCGTCCGCCGGCAGTACCGGGGGCGGGTCGCCGTAGGTGACCTCGTCCACGGTGGCCAGCACGCGCCCGGCACGGTCGGTGAGCAGCAGTTCCGGGCCGCCGGGCGGAGCTGCCGCAACGTGCGCGGAGTCGGCGCCCGCGGCGTACGCGCGCACTCCCCGCCAGCGGAGTACGGCCCGGTGGCCGGTCGCGGCGGACAGCAGTCCGGGGTGGAGAACGTAGCGCTCGGTCTCCTCGCCGTCCACGGTGCACGCCTCGGCGACGGTCGACGGTGCGACGGCCGGAGGCGGTGGGGACGGTATCGGGCTGAGGGTGCCGTGGGCGTACCGGACCCACGCCGCACCGTCCGAGGGGCGCCCGTGAACGCGGAGGTCGCGGCGGCCGTGGGCATCCGGAGCCTCGACGGTGACCTGGAGCCGGAGCCCGCCGCGCGGTGGGGGAGCGGCGTCGACGGTGAGGGTGTCCACGGTGGTGCAGTCGACCTCGTCGGCGGCGCGCAGGGCGGCTTCGACCCAGACCGTGGCGGGTGTGCCGGCACCGGTCAGCTGCCCGGTCAGCGTGACGCGACCGCCCTCCGGGGCTTCGAGGGCCGAGGTGAGCAGCGGATGCCCGGTGGTGGAACGGTCGGCTCCGCTCCGGGCGGACTGCCAGTAGTGCCGGTGGTCGAAGGCGTAGGTGGGCAGGTCGGTCCGGCGCGCGCCCCTGCCCGCGAAGAAGCCCTCCCACTCCACCGGCACGCCCGCCGTGAACAGCTCGCACAGACCGGCCGCCGCTTCCGCCGCCTCGTCGCCGCCGCCACGGCCCAGTGCCACCGCGACCGGGGCGTCCGCGATCATCCCCGTCAGGACGGCGCCGGGGCCCACCTCGACAAAGATCTCCACGTCCGCTTCCGCCATGGTCGCGACGGCGTCGGCGAACCGCACGGGCTCGCGCACCTGCCGCACCCAGTACTCCGGGTCCGTCACCTCGCCCGGGCCCGCTGTACGGCCCGTCAGCCCGGAGACGAGGGGGATCGACGGTTCGGCGAGGCGCAGGCCCCGTACCACCGATCCGAACGTGTCGAGCATCGGGTCCATCAGCGGTGAGTGGAAGGCGTGCGAGACCCGCAACCGCCGGCTCCAGACCTCTCCCAGCGCCTCCACGACCGCGTCCACCGCCGCCGCCTCCCCGGAGACCACCACCGACTCCGGGCCGTTCACCGCGGCGATCGACACCCCGGCCGTCAGCAACGGACGCACCCGCTCCGACGACGCAGCCACCGCCACCATCACCCCACCGGCCGGCAACTCCCCCATCAACCGCGCACGCGCCCCCACCAGCGCCACCGCATCGTCCAGACCCAGCACACCCGCCACATGCGCCGCCGCGATCTCACCCACCGAATGCCCCGCCACCACCGACGGACGCACACCCCACGACTCCACCAACCGGAACAACGCCACCTGATAGGCGAACAGCGCCGGCTGTGCGAACGCGGTGCGGTCGAGTCCGTCGCCGGTGGCGATGGCCTCGGCCAGCTCCGCCGGGAATCGCCCGCACACATCCGCGAACACCTCGGCGAACAGCGGAAACGCCGCCGAGAGGCCACCGCCCATGCCCGCCCGCTGTGCGCCCTGGCCGGAGAACACCATGCCCACCTTGCGGCGGCGGGGTGTCGGCCCGGGGGCGGAGGTGGCCCCGTCGGCGGCGGCGGTCAGGCCCTGGAGCAGCTGTTCCCTCGTCCGGCCGCACACGACCGTGCGGTACGGGAGGACCGCGCGGGTGGTGGCGAGCGAGTACGCCACATCGGGCAGGGTGTCGTCGGGGGCGGCGGCGACATGGTCGCGGACCCGGTGGAGCTGCCCCCGCAGCGCGCCGGGGGTGGCGGCGGTGACGACGAGCGGCAGGACGGGGGTGCCGGTCCGTTCGGCCGCCGTCCCGGTGGTGGGCTCGGGCGGCTCCTCGATCTCCGTCCCGGGGGTGGGCGGCTCGGGCGGCTCTTCGATGATGACATGGGCGTTGGTGCCGCTGATGCCGAACGACGACACCCCTGCCCGCCGTACCCGTCCGGGAACCCTCGGCCAGGGCCGCTCGTGCACGGCGAGCCGTACGGCACCGGCGGACCAGTCCACGACGGTGGTGGGCTCGTCGGCGTGGAGGGTGGGCGGCACGATCCCGTACCGCAGGGCGAGCAGCGTCTTGATGACACCGCCGACCCCGGCGGCGGCGGAGGTGTGACCGATGTTGGACTTCAGCGACCCCAGCCAGACCGGGTCACCACCACCACGCTCCCGGCCGTACGTCGCCAGCAACGCCCCCGCCTCGATCGGATCACCCAGACGCGTACCCGTCCCATGCCCCTCCACCAGATCCACACCCGCACCCGACACACCCGCATCCACCCACGCCGCCCGGATCACCCGCTCCTGAGCAGAACCCGACGGCGCCGTCAGACCATTCGACGCACCATCCTGATTCAACGCCGAACCACGCACCACACCCACCACCGGATGCCCCAACCGACGCGCATCCGACAACCGCTCCACCAACAACACCCCCACCCCCTCAGCCCACCCCGTACCATCCGCACCCACCCCGAACGACTTGCACCGCCCATCCACCGCAAGCCCCTGCTGACGCGAGAACTCGATCCAGGCACCGGGGGTGGACATCACGGTGACGCCGCCGACGAGCGCGAGCGTGCAGTCACCACGGCGCAGGGCCTGGGCGGCGAGGTGGAGGGCGACCAGCGAGGAGGAACAGGCCGTGTCCACGGTGATCGCAGGACCGTGCAGACCGAGGGCGTAGGCGATACGGCCGGACGCCACACTGGCGGCGGAGCCGGCGAGCAGGTATCCGCGCAGCTCGTCCGGACCGTTGTCCATATCGGTGTAGGTCTGTCCGGCGAAGCCCGCGAACACGCCGGTCGGGGTGGCCCGGAGCGCGGACGGGTCGATGCCGGCGCGCTCCACCGCCTCCCAGGCGACTTCGAGCAGCAGCCGCTGCTGCGGGTCGGTCGCCAGTGCCTCACGGGGGGTCATCCCGAAGAAGGCGGCGTCGAAGTCGCCCGCCCCGTCGAGGAATCCTCCGCGGGTGGTGTCACACCGGTCGGCGAGGTGGTCCAGGTCCCAGCCGCGGTCGTCGGGGAAGGCGCCGATCGCGTCGCCGCCCTCGATGACCAGCCGCCACAGGTCCTCGGGGGTACGGACCCCGCCCGGGTAGCGGCAGGCCATCGAGACCACGGCGATCGGATCGTCGCCGGAGTCCAGCTCGGACTCCAGCTCTGACTTCAGCTGGGACTCCAGCTCTGACTCCAGCTCGGTGACGCGGTCCCGGGTGCGGCGCAGCTCCTCGGTGGCCCGCTTGAGATAGGAGGCGAGCTTCTGCTCGTTGGGGGTGGTCATCGGGGTTGCTCCACTTCCGGGCCGAGTTCGCCGTCCACGAAGGCGAACAGATCATCGAGGGACTGGTCGTCGCCGAAGGACTCGCCGCCGCCGGAGGACTGAGCGTCGGCGGACGGGGCGTCGGCGGACGGGCCGGGCCCGGGGTTCAGCTCGGCGCGCAGATGTTCGGCGAGCGCGGCTGGGGTGGGATGGTCGAAGACGAGCGTGGCCGAGAGCGCCAGGCCGCTGATCCGGCTGAGCCGATTGCGCAGCTCGATGGCGGTGAGCGAGTCGAAACCCAGCTCGTGGAAGGGCCGTTCCGGCACAAGGGTGCCGGCGTCGGCGTGACCGAGCACCGCGGCGGTCTGCTCGCACACCTCCTGGAGGACGGCGGGGCCGTGATCGGGCTCAGGAAGCCCGGCGAGCCGTTCGCGCAGTTCGGCGACGGCGGGCTCGGCGGCCACCGGCTCGGCGGCCGGTGCCACCGCGCCGGCTCCGGGAGGCCTGCCGTCGGCGATCCAGTAGTGCCGGTGGTCGAAGGCGTAGGTGGGCAGGTCGGTCCGGCGCGCACCCCTGCCCGCGAAGAAGCCCTCCCACTCCACCGGCAGGCCCGCCGTGAACAGCCTGGCCAGCGCGGACACCGCACCGGCCGCTTCGCCGGTGTCCCGCCGGACCAGCGGTACCGCCACCGGTGCCTCGGTGAGCAGCCCGGTCAGCGTCCCGTCGGGACCGGCCTCCACGAACACCTCGGCCCCGTCGGCGTACAGCGCCGCCGCGGCGTCGGCGAACCGCACGGGCTCGCGTACATGCCGCACCCAGTACTCCGGGTCCGTCAGCTCGCCGGGTTCCACCAGCCGGCCGAGGAGAGCGGAGACCACCGGTATGCGTGGCTCGTGCAGCCGCACATCCCGGAGCGCGGTGGCGAAGGGGTCGAGCATCGGGTCCATCAGCGGTGAGTGGAAGGCGTGCGAGACCCGCAACCGCCGGCTCCGCACCTCCCCCAGCGCCTCCACGACCGCGTCCACCGCCGACGCCTCCCCGGAGACCACCACGGACTCCGGGCCGTTCACCGCGGCGATCGACACCCCGGCCGTCAGCAACGGACGCACCCGCTCCGGCGACGCAGCCACCGCCACCATCACCCCACCAGCGGGCAACTCCCCCATCAACCGAGCACGCGCCCCCACCAGCGCCACGGCATCGTCCAGACCCAGCACACCCGCCACATGCGCCGCCGCGATCTCACCCACCGAATGCCCCGCCACCACCGACGGACGCACACCCCACGACTCCACCAACCGGAACAACGCCACCTGATAGGCGAACAGCGCCGGCTGTGCCACCTCGGTACGTTCCTGCTCCGCACCGTCCCCCGACCACAATGTCTCGGTCAGCTCCGGTGAGAAACGCCCGCACACATCCGCGAACACCTCGGCGAACAGCGGAAACGCCGCCGACAGCTCCTTGCCCGGCGCCGCTCGGTGGGCCCCCTGGCCGGAGAAGACCAGGGCCACCCGCCGGTCGGCGACGGCGCGCTCCCCGGGGGCGGCGGCCAGGTGCGTGGCGGCATCGGTCGCGGTGGTGGCGGCGACCGCGATCCGGTACGGCAGCGGCGACCGGGAGACGGCGAGGGAGTACGCCACGTCCAGCGGGTCGGTGGCACCCTCGTGGAGCAGTGCGGATACGCGCTCGACCTGACCGCGCAGTGCCGCGGCGGACCCCGCCGACAGGACGAACGGCAGGACGGGAGCGTCGGGTTCAGCGGTTCCGGCCGGCTCCGGGTCGGTCGCTACCGGCTGCGGATCGGCGGCTACCGGCTGCGGATCGGTCGCGGGCGGCCCCGGGTCGGCCGCTGCCTGCTCCAGATCGGTCGCGGGCGGCTCTTCGATGATGACATGGGCGTTGGTGCCGCTGATGCCGAACGACGACACCCCCGCCCGCCGTACCCGTCCGGGAACCCTCGGCCAGGACCGGGCCCCGGTCAGCAGCCGGACGCCGCCCGATTCCCACTCGACCTCCGGGGTCGGTTCCTGGGCGTGCAGGGTACGGGGCATGTGCTCGTACCGCAGGGCCTGAAGGACCTTGATGACTCCCGCGACCCCGGCGGCGGCCTGCGTATGGCCGATGTTGGACTTCAGTGACCCCAGCCAGACCGGGTCCCCACCACCACGCTCCCGGCCATACGTCGCCAGCAACGCCCCCGCCTCGATCGGATCACCCAGACGCGTCCCCGTCCCATGCCCCTCCACCAGATCCACACCCGCACCCGACACACCCCCATCCGCCCACGCCGCACGAATCACCCGCTCCTGAGCAGAACCCGACGGCGCCGTCAGACCATTCGACGCACCATCCTGATTCAACGCCGAACCACGCACCACACCCACCACCGGATGCCCCAACCGACGCGCATCCGACAACCGCTCCACCAACAACACCCCCACCCCCTCAGCCCACCCCGTACCATCCGCACCCACCCCGAACGACTTGCACCGCCCATCCACCGCAAGCCCCTGCTGACGCGAGAACTCGACGAAGGTGGTCGGGGTGGCCATGACGCTGACACCGCCGGCGAGTGCCATGGCACACTCGCCGTTCCGCAACGCGCGGACCGCGAGGTGGAGGGCGACCAGCGAGGAGGAACAGGCCGTGTCCACGGTGATCGCCGGACCGCGCAGACCGAAGGTGTAGGCGATACGGCCGGACGCCACACTGGCGGCGGAGCCGGTCATCAGATAGCCCTCGACCCCGTCCGGGAGCTGTTCGGCACGGGCGGCGTAGTCGTGGTAGGCGACGCCCATGAACACCCCGGTGGGGCTTTCACGGACATCGGCCACCGGGATGCCCGCGCGCTCCCAGGTCTCCCAGGCGACTTCGAGCAGCAGCCGCTGCTGGGGGTCCATGGCCAGGGCCTCGCGGGGGCTGATGCCGAACAGGTCGGCGTCGAACTCTCCCGCGTCGTACAGGAACCCGCCGTGGCGCGTGGCCGAGCGGCCGGAGCCTTCGGGGTCCTCGGCGAAGAGACGGCCGGTGTCCCAGCCGCGGTCGGTGGGGAACTCCCCGATCGCATCCGTCTCGTCGGCGACCAGCCGCCACAGGTCCTCCGGGCCGCGCACTCCGCCGGGGAAGCGCCCGGCCATGGCGACGATGGCGATCGGGTCCTCGTCGTCGGGCGTCGCGGCCCGCACCGTGGCCGCGGCCGCGGTGGCCGGCGCCGGCGCGTCGCCCAGCAGGCGTTCGCGCAGATGGGCGGCGAGCGCGATGGGGGTCGGATGGTCGAAGAGAAGGGTGGCCGGCAGGGGCAGCCCGGTCGCGGCCCGCAGCCGGTTGCGCAGTTCGACCACGGTCAGCGAGTCGAAGCCGGACGCGCGGAACGCACGGTCCACCTGGATGGTGTCCCGGTCGGCGGTGTCCCGGTCGGCGGGGTCATGGCCGAGCGCCGTGGCCGCGTGGTCGCGTACCAGATCCAGCAGATACCGGTCCTGATCGGGCCGGGAGAGACCGGCCAGCCGGCCGGCGAGCCCGCTCTCCTCGGCCGTTTCGGTGGCGACAGCGCGGACGGGTGCCCGGACCAGGCCGCGCAGCAGGGGCGTGAGCGTGTTCTCCCGCGCGCGGTCGCGGAGTGCGGCGAGGTCGAGGCGGGCGGGGAGCAGCAGGGCACGGTCCGTGCCGAGTGCGGCGGCGAAGAGGGTCAGGCCATCGGTCGTGGTCATCGGGGCAAGGCCGGACCTGCGCAGTCGTGCCAGGTCCCGGTCGGTGAGACGGCCCAGGCCGCTGGGTTGCTCCCAGAGGCCCCACGCCAGCGAGATGCCGGGCAGGCCCTGGGCACGGCGCTGGTGGGCGAGGGCGTCGAGGAAGGTGTTGGCGGCGGCGTACGCGCTCTGGGCGGGAAGCCCGAGTACGCCGACGGCGGAGGAGAACAGCGCGAAGACGGTGAGGGGCAGGTCGCGGGTGAGCTCGTCCAGGTGGACCGCCCCGTCCACCTTCGGGCGCAGCACCGCGTCGAGCCGTTCGGGTGTCATGGCGTCCAGCGGGGCGTCGTCGGCCGTGCCCGCCAGGTGGTAAACACCGGTCAGCGGGTGCGCGGCCGGGATGTCGGCGAGGACGGCGGCGAGTGCGGCGCGATCGGTCACGTCGCAGGCGCGGAGGGAGACCTCGGCGCCCAGGGCTTCCAGTTCGGCGGCGAGTTCGGCGGCGCCGGGCGTGTCCGGGCCCCGGCGCCCGGTGAGGACCAGGTGGCGGGCGCCCGTGGCGACGAGGTGCCGGGCCACATCACCGCCGAGGCCGCCGAGGCCGCCGGTGATCAGGTGGGTGCCGGTGGGGTCGGTCACGGTGGGGTCGGCGCCGGCGGTACGGGCCAGCCGGGGCACCAGGATCTCGCCGTCGCGGATGGCGATCTGTCCCTCGCCCGCCGCCACGGCGAGCGCGGCGGCCCGGCGCACAGCGGCCTCGTCGGCGATGGCGGCGGTGTCCGTGTCGGTATCGGTATCGGTGTCCGTGGCCGTGTCCGTGGCCGTGTGCGTGTGCGTGTCCGTATCCGTGTCCACCAGCAGGAACCGGTCGGGGTGCTCGGCCTGGGCGGAGCGCACCAGGCCCCACAGGGCGGCCTGGGCGGGATCGAGGACATCGGCGGAGCCGCGTACCGCGACCGCGCCCTGGGTGAGGACGATCAGCCGTGCGTCCGGCGCGTGTTCACCGGCGAGCCAGGTGTGCAGGGCCTTCAGACCGTGTGCGGCGACGGCGCGGGCAGCCGCCGGCCGCTGCCCGGCCGGTGTCGCGTCGTCCTTCCCCGGCATCACGATCCGCAGGTCGGGCGGGGCTCCCGTGGTGGGGACAGCCGTCAGCGGCTGCCAGTCGAGGGTGTAGAGCGCGCCGCCGCCGGCCGTGACGGCCGTCAGGTTGGAGGCGGCCACCGGCCGCATGAGCAGGGTGTCCACCGCGGCCACGGGCCGGCCGGCGGGGTCGGTGGCGGTGACCCGGACCGCGTCACCCCCCGCCGGAGCGACATGGACGCGCAGGGTGGTGGCCCCGGCGGTCTGGACGCGGACGCCGGACCAGGCGAAGGGCAGCCGCAGCAGACCGGGCCCGGCGGCCGGGGTACGCAGCAGCTCGGCGTGGAGGGCCGCGTCCAGCAGCGCGGGGTGTACGGCGTAGCGGCGGGCGTCCGCGTGGTGGGCCGGGTCGAGGGAGACCTCGGCGTACATCTCGTCGCCCTGGCGCCACGCGGCCCGCAGCCCGCGGAAGGCGGGACCGTACCCATATCCGTCGGCTGCCCGATCGGCATAGAAGGAGGTGATATCTACGGGTTCCGCACCGGGCGGGGGCCAGACGGCGGGCCCGTCGACGCTGTGGGCGGCCCCGCTCAGGGAGCCACCGGCATGCCGGGTCCACGGTTCGTCGTCGCCGGTCGCCGGGCGGGCGTGCACCTCCAGCGGGCGCGCGCCGTGGGCTCCGGGCGCGCCGACGGTGACCCGCAGATGAACCGCCGTCCCCTCCGGCAGCAGGAGCGGCTGCTCGACGGTCAGCTCCTCGATACCGGCGCAGCCCACCTCCTCCCCGGCCCGCAGGGCCAGTTCGACAAAGGCGGTGCCGGGCAGGAGCGCGGTGCCGCCGACCGCGTGGTCGGGGAGCCAGGCGGGGGAACGCGGGGACAACCGGCCGGTCAGGACGGTCCCGCCGTCGGCCACGGCCAGGACGGCTCCGAGCAGCGGGTGATCGGCGGGGGCGAGTCCGGCGGCGGAGACATCGCCGGGGCCGGTCGTCGGCGACAGCCAGTGCCGGCGCCGCTGGAAGGGGTAGGTGGGCAGCTCGGTCCGGCGGGCACCGGTGCCGTCGAGGGCGGCATCCAGGTCCACGGTGATGCCATGGACATGTGCCTCGGCCAGCGAGCGCAGAAAGCGCTCCCGGCCGCCCTCCCCGCGTCGCAGGGTGCCCACGGCCGCGGGCTGGTGTCCCGCCTCCTCGGCGGTGTCCAGCAGGGCCGACAGCAGCAGGGGGTGCGGGCTGCACTCAAGGAACGCACGGTGCCCGTCGCCGAGCAGGGCGACCACCGCGGCCTGGAAGTCCACCGGCTCGCGGACGTTGCGGAACCAGTAGCCGGGGTCGAGGTCCTCGGCGCCGAGCGGCCCGCCGGTCACCGCGGAGTAGAAGGCGACCCGCGGCGGATGGTGGGGAATGCCGTCGAGCAGCTCGCGCAGGGGTTCGCGCAGCGGCTCGACCAGGGCGCAGTGCGAGGCACCGGCGCGGACCACGACACGGGCCCGGATGCCGTCCGCCTTGCAGTCGGCGACGAACCGTTCGACCGTGTCGGGCTCCCCCGCGACGGTGACCGCGACCGGCCCGTTGACGACGGCGAGGTCGAGGGGGGCGTTCCGCTCGGCGATGCGGCGGCGTACATCCGCCGCGGAGAGTTCGACGGCGGCCATCATGCCGCGCCCGGGCAGCTCCTGGGCGAAGAGACGGCTGCGTCGTACGACGATGGTCGCCGCGTCCCGCAGGGTGAGCACACCGGCGACGCAGGCGGCGGCCAGCTCGCCCTGTGAGTGTCCGACGACCGCGGCGGGCCGTACTCCATGGGCCTCCCACAGGGCGGCGAGCGAGACCATGACGGAGAACAGCACCGGCTGTGCCACATCGGTGTGTTCCTGATCGGCGGCGCCGTCGCGGCCGAGCACGGTGTCGAGCAGGGACCATTCGACGAGGGGGTCGATCACGGCGGCGCACTCGCGCAACCGCTCCGCGAAGGCCGGAGCCTGCTCGTACAGGGCGTCGACCATGCCCGGCCACTGGGAGCCGTGGCCGGGGAAGACGAAGGCGACCCGGCCATGGTCGGCGGCGGTGCCGTGTACGACGCCGGCGGCCGGGGTGTCCGTGGCCAGTGCGTGCAGAGCGGTCGCGAAGGCGTCGCGGTCGGCGGCCACGGCAACGGCCCGGTGCGGCAGTTCGGCGCGCCCGTGGACCAGGGAGAACGCCACGTCGGCGGGGTCGGTGTCAGGGTGTGCGGCCAGGTGGTCGCGGAGCAGGGCGGCCTGGTCCCGGAGGGCCGCCGGGGTCCGCGCGGAGAGCGGCCAGGCGACCGGCCCGGCCGGGGCGCGCGGCGGCTCCGGGTCGGCGGGTGGGGCCTCTTCCAGGATCAGATGGGCGTTGGTGCCGCTGATGCCGAACGACGACACGCCCGCCCGGCGCGGCCGTCCTTCCGTACGGGCCCAGGCGATGGGCTCGGTCAGCAGGCGGACGGCACCCGTGCTCCAGTCGATGCCCGGGGACGGCTCGTCGACATGCAGGGTCCGCGGCAGCACACCGTGGTGGAGTGCCATGGTCATCTTGATGACACCGGCCACGCCCGCCGCCGACTGGGTGTGCCCGATGTTCGACTTCAGCGAACCGAGCCACAGCGGACGGGTGTCGGCGCGGTCCTGCCCGTACGTGGCCAGCAGCGCGTTCGCCTCGATGGGGTCGCCGAGGCGGGTGCCGGTGCCGTGCGCCTCGACCGCGTCGACATCGGCGCCGGTCAGTCCGGCGGTGTGCAGGGCCGCACGGATGACCTGGCGCTGTGCGGCGCCGTTGGGCGCGGTCAGCCCGTTGGACGCGCCGTCGGAGTTGATCGCGGAGCCACGGATGACGGCCAGGACGGGGTGGCCGTGACGGCGGGCGTCCGAGAGCCGCTCCAGGACCAGCATGCCGGCGCCCTCGGCCCAGCCGGTGCCGTCGGCGGCGGCGGAGAACGCCTTCGACCGGCCGTTGGGCGACAGTCCGCCCAGACGGCTCAGCTCGGCGAAGACGCCCGGTGTCGGCATGACGGTCACCCCGCCGGCGAGCGCGAGCCCGCACTCCCCCGCCCGCAGCGCACGGGCCGCGGTGTGCAGGGCCACGAGCGAGGCGGAGCAGGCGGTGTCCACGGTGACGGCGGGGCCGCGCAGGCCGAGGACGTACGCGATCCGCCCGGAGGCGACGCTGGGGGTGGTGCCGGTGTAGAGGTAGCCATCGGAGCCGTCGCTGGGCTCGCCCAGGCGCGGCCCGTACTCCTGGAAGGTGGTGCCGACGAAGACGCCGGTGTCACTGTCGCGCAGCGAGTCCGGATCGATGCCCGAGCGTTCCAGGCTCTCCCAGGAGGTCTCCAGCAACAGCCGCTGCTGTGGGTCGAGTGCGGCGGCCTCGCGCGGGCCGATGCCGAAGAACGCGGCGTCGAAGCCGGGGACGTCGGTCAGGAAACCGCCCTCGCGGACATAGGAGGAGCCGCGGCTCTGCGGATCGGGGTCGTACAGCCGGTCGATGTCCCAGTCGCGGTCCTCGGGAAACGGTCCGATGGCGTCGACCCCTTCGGACACGATCCGCCACAGGTCCTGCGGGGACCGGGCGCCGCCGGGGAAGCGGCAGGCCATGCCCACGATGACGACGGGGTCGTCGGGCGCGCTCCCGGTCGTGGCCCGTGGGTTCCTGTCGGCGGTTTCGGTACCGGCCGACAGATGGCGGGCGAGTCGGCCGGGCGTCGGGTGCTCGAACACTAGGGTCTCGGGGAGGGTGCGACCGGTGGCGGCGGCCAGCCGGTCGCTCAGCTCCACGGCGGTGATCGAGGTGATACCGAGGTCTCGGAAGGCGACGTCGGCGGGGATCTCGCCGGGGGTGTCGGAGCCGAGGACGGCGGCGGTGTGACGCCGGACGAGGTCCAGCGGGTCCTCGTCCGGCCGCTCCACCGGCGCAGCCGCAGCCGCAGCCGCGGCCACGGCCGGGAGGGCGGACGCGGGCGCGGCAAGGGCCGTATCAGGTACGGGGACGGCCGGGTCAGGTATGGGAAGGGCCGGGGGCGCGGTCGGCAACCAGTGCCGGCGGCGGCGGAACGCGTAGGTCGGCAGGTCGACCCGGCCGCCCCGCCCCGTCAGCGCCGGCAGATCCACATCGGCGCCGATCGTGTGCAACCCCGCCAGGGCCTCCATCAAGGTCTCGGGCTCGGGACGGCCACCGCGCAGGGCGCCGAGGAAACGGCGGCCTTCCGGGACGGTGGAGCGGGCGGCGGCGGTGAGGACCGTGTCGGGGCCCAGCTCCAGGTAGGTGGTGACCCCGGCCGCGTCCAGGCAGCGCACCCCGTCGGCGAACCGGACGCACTCGCGGACATGTCGCACCCAGTACTCGGGGTCACACAGATCGGCCGCGGTGGCCCTGTCACCGGTGAGGTTGGACACGACGGGCAGCTGCGGCGGTGCGTAGGACAGGGACCGGGCGACCTCACGGAAGGCGTCCAGCATCCCGTCCATGCGCGGTGAGTGGAACGCGTGGCTGACCTTCAGCCGGCGGGTCCTGCGTCCCTTGGCGCGCCACTGTTCGGCGAGTTCGGCGACGACGTCGGCGTCACCGGAGATCACCACGGCGCCCGGCCCATTGATCGCGGCAAGGGCCACCCGGTCCGTCAGGCCGTCGAGCGCGGCCCGTGCCTCGTCCTCACCGGCCTCCACCGCGACCATCGCGCCGCCGCCGGGCAGCGCCTGCATGAGCCGACCACGGGCGGTGACCAGGGCGCAGGCGTCCGGCAGCGTCAGAACCCCGGCGACATGGGCCGCCGTCAGCTCGCCGACGGAGTGCCCGAGCAGAAGGGCGGGCCGTACGCCGAGGCCGGTGACGAAGCGGTGGAGCGCGACCTCGACGGCGAACAGACCGGGCTGGGTGTACTCGGTACGGTGGACCAGCTCGGCGTCGGGAGATCCGGGCCGGGCCCACAGCACCTCGCGCAGCGGCCGGTCCAGCAGCGCGTCGAAGTGCGCGCAGACCTCGTCGAAGGCGGCGGCGAAGGCGGGATGGGCGTCGTACAGCTCACGGCCCATGCCGAGCCGCTGCGCGCCCTGGCCGCTGAACAGCACCGCGACATCACCGCTCGTGGCCTCGCCCACCACCGTGCCGGCCCCCTCGCTGCCCCGGGCCAGCGCATCGAGCCGGGTACGCAGCGTGTCGTGGTCGGAGGCGAGCACGACCGCCCGCGCGGAGTGGGCGGTACGGGTGGTGAGGAGCGAGGCGGCGAGGGCGGCCGGGTGCGTGCCGGACCGCTCGCCCACCCAGTCGGCGAGGCGGCGGGCCTGGGCCCGCAGCGCCTCGGTGTCGCGGCCGGAGACGGCGTACGGCAGGGGCAGCGCATGCCCGGCCGGGGCGGTGACGGCCTGCTCCACGGACGGGTCCGCCCCCAGGACCAGCCGGCGGGCCCGGTCCGGGGCGGCCTCCAGGACCAGGTGGCAGTTGGTTCCGCCCATGCCGAACGAGCTGACCCCGGCGATCAGGGGCGCGTCCGGGGCGGGCCACGGGCCCAGCCCGTCGTGCACCCGCAGCCGCCACTCGTCCATCGGGATCCGCGGGTTCGGGGTGCGGTAGTTACGGCTGGCGGGCAGTTCCCCGGCGTGCAGGGCGAGGGCCACCTTGAGCAGGCCGGTGATGCCGGCGGCGGCCTCCAGGTGGCCCACGTTGGTCTTGACCGAGCCGACGTGCAGCGGTTGTCCGGCGGGACGGAGGACCCCGAGCGCCGCGCCGAGCGCCTGGGCCTCGACCGGGTCACCGGCGCGGGTGCCGGTGCCGTGGAGTTCCACGTACTGGACGGCGGTGGGCTCGACGCCCGCCCGGCGGTACGCCTCCGCCAGGACCTCGCGCTGCGCGTCGGGGTCGGGCTGGGTCAGGTTGGGGCCGCCGCCGTCATTGTTGACCGCCCCGCCACGGATGACACACCAGATCTCGTCGCCGTCGGCCAGGGCGCGGCGCAGCGGCTTGAGCACCACCACCGCGCCGCCCTCGCCGCGGACGTACCCATTGGCGCGGGCGTCGAAGGTGTAGCACTCGCCGTCCGGGGAGAGGGCGCCGAATCGTTCGACATCCACCGTCGAGGCGCCGCTGAGGTTGAGCTGCACGCCGCCCGCCAGGGCGAGGTCGGAGCGGCCGGAGCGCAGGCTCTCGCAGGCGAGGTGGACGGCGACCAGGGACGAGGACTGACCGGTGTCGACGGTCATGCTGGCGCCACGGGCACCCAGCAGGTACGACAGCCGATTGGCGATCAGGCTGCGGCCGAGGCCCGCCAGGGTGTGGGGGGAGACGGCGTCGGGGCCGGCGCCCGCGGTGAGCCGGGCGTAGTCGTCGGCGACCGCGCCGAAGAAGACTCCGACCCGGGTGCCACGCAGGCGCGACGGCAGGATGCGGGCGCTCTCCAGGGATTCCCAGCCGAGTTCGAGCGCGAGACGCTGCTGCGGGTCCATGGCGGCGGCCTCGCGCGGTGTGACACCGAAGAAGCCGGCGTCGAAGTCCTCGACCCGGTCCAGGAAGCCGCCCCTGCGCAGCCGCACAGGGGCGTCGCGCCAGCGGTCGGCGGGGGCTTCGGCGACGGCGCCGCGCCCATCGCGCAGCAACCGCCAGAACGCGCCCGGGTCGGGGGCGCCGGGCAGCCGGCAGGCGATTCCGACGATCGCCACGGGCTCCGGGGGGCAGGGTTCGTCATACGCGTCTATGGCCACGAAATCGACGGTACGTGCGGGGTTCCACCGCCCGGACACCGGCGAGAATCCGGGTCCCACGGGGCGCGTAGAACGGGCGATTACCCCGGCGGGACTAAGTTCCACAGCCACTGGACTATGTCAGGGAGCTGTTGTGAACCCCTTCCTGGAAGCGATCCTCGACGACCGGCCGGCCAAGGTGTTCGAGGATCTGGACCTTCCCGACGAGTACACCGCCGCGCATCTGCGCGCCGAGGACACCGGGATGTTCGGCGATGTCGCCGACAAGGACGTCAGGAGATCGCTGCGGGTCGGCCCGGTGCGGATGCCGGAGCTGGCCCCCGACGAGGTCGTGGTGGCGGTGATGGCCAGTTCGATCAACTACAACACGGTGTGGTCGGCGACGTTCGAGCCGCTGCCGACCTTCGACTTCCTGCGTCGGTTCGCGGCGCGGGGAGGGTGGGCGGCGCGTCACGACCGCCCGTTCCAGGTGGTCGGCTCGGACGCGGCGGGCGTGGTCGTCCGGGTCGGTGCCAAGGTCAGCAGGTGGCGGCCCGGCGACCATGTCGTGGTGCATCCGGTCCATGTGGACGAAGAGGAGCCGGTGACCCACGCCGACGCCATGCTCGGCACCGAGATGCGCGCCTGGGGCTATGAGACGAACTACGGCGGCATGGGCGAGTTCGCCATCGCCCGTGCGAGCATGCTGGTGCCCAAGCCACCCCATTTGACCTGGGAGGAGGCTGCTGTCGTCCCCATGTGCGGCAGCACCGCCTACCGGATGCTCGTCGGGGCGAACGGGGCTCGGATGACGCAGGGCGATGTGGTCCTGGTGTGGGGCGCCGCCGGTGGCCTGGGCGCCTACGCGGTGCAGTTGGTCAAGAACGGCGGTGGTATCCCCGTCGCGGTGGTGGGCTCGGAGCGCAAGGCCGAAGCGGTCCGCCGGCTGGGCTGCGAGGTGGTGGTCAACCGAGCCGAGATCGGGCTGAGCGACGACCCCGATCCCTCTCCGGAGGACACCATCGCCGCGGGCAAGCGGCTGGGGCGCATCATCCGCGCGGAGACCGGCAGCGATCCGCAGATCGTCTTCGAGCATGTCGGGCGCGCCACCTTCGGTATCTCGGTCTTCGTCGCCGGGCGCGGCGGCACGGTGGTCACCTGCGGTTCCAGCACGGGCTACCACCACGAGTTCGACAATCGCTATCTGTGGATGCGGCTCAAGAAGGTGGTCGGCAGCCACGGCGCCAACCTGGACGAGGCCGCGCGGACCACGCGCCTGGTGTCGCAGGGCGGGATCATGCCCACCCTGTCCGCGCTGTACCCGCTCGACCGGGCCGGTGAGGCGACCCGGCTGGTGCAGAGGAACCAGCATGTCGGAAAGGTCGGCGTGCTGTGCCTGGCCCCGGAGCCCGGTCTGGGCGTCACCGCGCCGGACGTACGCAGGCGTATCGGTCCGGAGCGGCTCAACCCGCTGCGGGAGTTCGCGCCCTCGTCATCACTGTGAAAGGAGCACCCCCGATGGAAGAGCTGACGGAAGAACCGACGGAAGAACCGATGGAAGAGCTGGCGGAACGTCATCTGGGAAACGCCCTGTCCGCGTGGGGCCTGGACGTGGAGTACGTCCGGGCGCAGGGCGACACGGTCCATCTGGCGGAGCCCGACGGTGGGCAGCGGCCGGTCACCGACTTCGTCGGCGGCTTCGGCTCGCTGTTCTTCGGGCACAACCACCCGGAGCTGGTGGCCCACGCCAAGGCCCTGCTGGACGGGGGGACGCCCAGCCACGCCCAGCTGTCCCGGCGCACCGAGGCCCAGCGGGTCGCGGCGGCGCTGAACACGATCGCACGGCGGGAGCTGGACGCCGGGGAGCCGTATGAGGTGGTGTTCGCCAACACCGGCGCCGAGGCCGTCGAAGCGGCGATGAAACACGCCGAACTGGCGCGGGTGTTCCGCCTGGGCGCGCTCGCCGAGGAGGTTGCGGGCCATGTCCGGGACGTACGGGAGCGGTCGCGGTCCGGTGAGACCCGGCTGTCGGCCGCCGCCGCGGAGCTGGCCGGTCCCGGCGGGGACATCGCGACGCTGGTGGCGGAGGTGGAACGGCACAACACGAAGGCCATGGGCCGGGAGCCGGTGTTCTTCGCCCTGTCCGGCGGGTTCCACGGCAAGCTGGTGGGGTCCCTTCAGCTCACGCACAACCCGACGTTCCGGCTGCCGTTCCAGGCGCTGGGGGCACGTGCCCGCTTCGTTTCCGCCGACCACCCCGAGGAAGCCCTGACCTACGTCGAGGCGGAGCGGCCGTACCTGCTCGACCTCGTCACCGAGGACGGCTCGGTGGACGTGGTACGGCGGCCGGTGCCATTCGTCGCCGCCTTCCTCGTCGAGCCCATCCAGGGCGAGGGGGGCATCCGGGAACTCACCGCCGAGCAGGCCGAGCGGATCGCCGACGTGTGCCGGGCACTCCGGTGTCCGGTGGTGGTCGACGAGATCCAGACCGGTGCCGGGCGCACCGGGGCCTTCTTCGCCAGCGCGGAGATCGGTCTGACAGGTGACTACTACACCCTGGCGAAGAGCGTCGGCGGTGGCCTGGCGAAGACGTCGATGCTCCTGGTCAGGCGATCGGCGTATGTCAAGGAGTTCGAGCTGCTGCACAGTTCGACCTTCGCCAAGGACAGCTTCTCCTGTGGGATCACCGAGAAGGTCCTGGAGATGCTGGAGCGGGACGGCGGCGCCGCGTACCGCCGGGCCGCCGAGCGCGGGGCACGCCTGCGTACCGCACTGGAGAGGGTCGCCGCCGAGTTCGGGGACGTGGTGCACGGCGTGCGCGGGCGGGGGTTGCTGCTCGGATTCGAGTTCGCCGACCAGTCGGCGTCCGGCTCGGCGGTGATCCGCAACTACGCGCGCTCCGGGTTCTTCGGTTTCGCCGTCTCCGGCTTCCTCCTGCGCACGTACGGTGTGCGGCTCATGCCGACGGGCAGCTCCCCGTACACCCTGCGGCTTCAGCCGTCGTACAACATCGACGACGCCGCGATCGACCAGCTGGCGGCGGGCCTGCGCGGGGTGTGCAGGATACTGCGGCACCAGGACGCACTGCACCTGGTGCACCCGCTGACCGGTGGGGACAGTCCGGTACCGCGCACCGGGATCCGGGACTTCCGCCCCTCGGCACCGGCCGCCGAGGGGGGTGAGCCAACGGCCACCCGGGTGGCCGTCGAGGGGGGCGGGGCGACGGCCGTCCGGGTCGCCTACGTGGCCGATCTGGGCACGCCCGAGGCGCTGCGGCAGTTCGACCCCTCACTCGCGGAGCTGGACGACATCACCCTGCGGGCCTTCGTGGCACGGTCGGCGGCCGTGCGTGCCATGGCTCCGTGCCCGCCGGTGCGCCACCGCGCGGCCGACGGTGGCACGGTCGAGGTGACGGTCTTCCCCCTGTTGGTCGAGAGCGGCGCGGGGGCCGTGCCGGGAACCCTCACCGCCGATGTCGCGGGGCAGGTCGCCGCGGCACGGTCCGCCGGGCACACGGCCGTGGTGGTGAGCCCCGTACTGCGGCGGCTGACCGGAACCGGGGATCCGGCGGGGGCGGTGCCCGCGCCCAGGGGGTTCGCGCTGCCACCGGGGTTCGGCGTCGACGGCGACCCGGGTCTGCTGCCGGCGGAGCTGGCCGAGGTGCTGACGGTCTGACCACCTCTCCACCACGGCGAACGGCCCTGCGGACGCGTCTCCGCGCCCGCAGGGCCGTTCATCGCCCGTACGCATCGCCCGTACGTTTCGCCCGTACGTTTCGCGGCGTCAGAACAGCAGGGACACCGGGGCCCCCGTCCCGAGCAGTGATCGGGCATAGTCCTCGAAGATCATCGGCCGGTTGAGGGCGGTGTGGCGGCTGCCGATCTCCAGGTCCCGCCAGTATCGCTGCACCGGGTGGGACTGCGCGAACCCGCTGGTCCCCGCCAGGTCCAGCAGACGCTGCATCGCCTCGCGGCAGCGCTCCAACGAGCTGACCATGTGCATACGCAGACGGGCCCGCTCCTCCGGGGTGGCGTCCTCGCCCTCGGGCACGGCGTCGAACCCGTCGGCCACCGCGAGCATGTGGAGCATGCCGGTGTCGATCAAGTGGGTGGCCTCGGCGAATTCCTGTTGCACCGACAGGGAGTCGATCGCGCGGGAGTACGTGGAGAAGGCGAGGGGTTTGTGCTCCTCCAGCTTGGCCCGGACCACGTCCAGCGCCCCACGGGCCGCCCCCACCAAGGAGGAGAGGGAGTGCAGATTGCCCTTGATCAGGACGGTCGCCGGGACCAGGGGCTCGGGTGCGCTGTCCTCCTTGAGCGGAGCGAACCCCATGAAGCGGTCCGGTACGAAGACATCCTCCATCACCATCGCATGGGTACCGGTGCCCAGCAGCCCGGCTACCTTCCAGGTGTGCTCGATCCGCGAACCGCTCGGGGGAGTCAGCAGGTTGGCCACGCCCGTCTGCTCGCCGTCCTCGTAGATCGGCACCCAGGCGAGAAAGGCCCAGTCGGAGATCTCACAGCCGGAGGCATAGGGGAAACGGCCGCTGACCCTCACTCCGCCGTCCACCTTCTCGCCCCGCAGCTGGGGGTCGAGGGTGGCGGCCGAGAGCATCAGGGCATCCGGGTGGGTGCCGTATATCTCCCGCAGGCCCAGCTCGGGCATGAGCATGACGAGGTCCACGGAGGCCGCGTGGTTGGCGGCGATCCACCCGGTGGAAGGACAGCCCCGGCCCAGCTCCGAGAGGATCTCCACCTGCTGACGCATCGACAGCTCCCAGCCACCCCACTCACGCGGTGTGCTCAGCCGGAGCAGCCCCGCCTCGCGGATGGCGGCCACGCTCTCGTCCGGGACCCTCGACTCCTTCTCGGTCTGCTCGGCGTTGCGCCTCAGCAGGGGGATCAACGCCTGTGCCCGCTCGATCAGATCCGCATGGGTGGGGACCTTCTCGACGGTCGATTGAGACATGATGGCTACTCCTTGTGGGCCGTTCGCGGGTGTTTTCCTCCCCTGTTCCCGGGAGGCGGGCGAAACGACCGGCGGACGCGCGGCAGAGCTGCACGCCGTGCCGCAACGTGCCCGTGACGGCACACGCTAGCTGGCGTTTCCGCGCATCCGTCCACGGCGCTGTAATCGCCCGTCTTCCGGCCGCGCCACCTGCGAGAGAACGGCCGATGGAAGCCGCTGCATAGGGTTGACGTGTGGATGAAGGAGCAACGGTGTATGAGGTACCGCGTCCCATCAGCATCGTGGGCATCGGAGGTTCGACCAGGCCGGGTTCGACCGCCGAGCTGGCCCTGCGTGCGACGCTGGCAGCCGCGGCGCGTCTCGGCGCGCGGACCACGGTCATCGGCGGCGCCGAGCTGATCATGCCCCTGTACGACCCGGGTGAACGCCCACGGGACCGGTGCCGGCCGGCCCGGCGGCTGCTGGACGCCGTGGCCGAGGCCGACGGAGTGGTGATCGCCAGCCCCGCCTACCACGGCAGCACATCGGGGCTCATCAAGAACGCCCTGGACCACATCGAGGAGCTGCGCACCGACCGACGCCCCTACCTCACCGGCCGTGCCGTCGGCTGTCTGGCGGTGTCCCAGGGCTGGCAGAGCGGCGTGGCCACACTGGGAACACTACGGACGATCACCCACGCGCTGCGCGGCTGGCCGACACCGCTCGGTGTGGTGGTGAACACCTCGGCGGTCGGTTTCACCGAGGACGGCTCCTGCACGGATCCTCATGTGCGGGAGCAGATGGAGACCATGGCCCGGCAGGTGGTGGAGTTCGCCAGGACGCCCGTCCACTGAGCCCGCGCTCGACCCGCCCGGACGGGAATGCGGCCCTCATACGGAGGAGTTGTCCGGGAGGAGGCCGAACATCCGCACCGCCTCGGCACGGGAATGAGGGGGAAGATGCGCATCGGGGAACTCGCGGAGCGCGTCGGGGCGAGCACGCGCTCGCTGCGCCACTACGAGCGGCAGGGGCTGCTGGCGCCCCTCCGCGACAGCAACGGGTACCGGGAGTACGACGAGGCCGCCCTGGTGCGGGCGCGCAACATCAAGGAGCTGCTCGCGACCGGGCTGACCACCGAGGACGTGCTCCACTACCTGGAGCACGGCTGTCTGGACCGGCCGCTGACGGAGGCGCCGGCGTGCACCGGTGAGCTGGACACCGTACGGCAGCGGCTGGAGTCGCTGGAGAGCCGGCTCGCCCGGCTCCAGGAGCAGCGGGACCGGCTCGCCCGGCACGGTGCGGAGCTGGAGGCGTCCCTGGGGCACGGGCCTGCGGCGGAGGCCGCCCGGGGGCGGGGATAGCGGACAGGGGGCGGGGGTGGCGAACGGGGGCATCGGGCCCGGCGGTTGACGTTGACACCGGTGGCAAGCTCCTACCGTCCGGGCATGGCTACTGAAGTGAAGGACGCGGCCCGGCCGCGCGGTTCCGGGTGGCTCGTCTGCCTGCTGTTGACAACATTCGTGATCGGAACGGATGACTTCGTGATCGCGGGGGTGCTGCCCGAGATCGGATCCGATCTCGATGTCAGCACGGCCGCCGCCGGACAGCTCGTCACCGTGTTCTCTGTGACCTATGCCGTGGCCGCGCCCCCGCTCGCCGTGGCCACCGCCCGGCTGCCCCGTAAACCCCTGATCGTGGGCGGGCTGACCCTCTTCGCCGCCGCCAATATCGTCACCGCCCTCGCCCCCGGCTACGCGACCCTGACCGCCCTCCGTGTCCTCACCGCGCTGATCGCCGCCGCGATCACCCCCGCGGTCTTCGCCATGGCCGGCCGCGCCGCCGCGCCGGAGCGGGTGGGGCGGGCGATGGGTACGGTGGCCATGGGGCTGACGGCCTCCCTCTTCGTCGGGGTCCCCATCGGCACCCTGCTCTCCGCCTCCTTCGGCTGGCGCTCCACCTTTGTCGCCGTCGCCCTCCTCACCCTCACCGTCGCCCTCGCCTCCTGGCGGCTGCTGCCCGAGCTGCCCGGAGCACCCGGGACGGGGGTACGCCGGCAGCTGCGCGTCCTCTCCCGCCCGGCGGTCCTGCTCTGCGTCGCCGGTACGGTGCTGGGCGCCTCCAGCGGGCTGATGACCTACACCTATATCGCCCCGCTCACCCACGACCTCACCGGAAGCAAGGGCCCGGTACTGGCCCTGTTCATCGCCGTCATCGGGGTCTTCGGCGCCCTCGGCACCTTCGTCTGCGGACGGCTCACCGACCGCTGGGGCGCCGACCGCGCCCTGTCGGCCACCTTCGCCGGGCTGGTCGCGTCGACCGCCGCCCTCGCGGTGACCGGTCTGCTCACCGACGACGCCCCGATCTGGCTGGTGGTCCCGACCCTGGCCGCCTGGGGCTTCGCCGGCTGGGGCTTCAACCCGCCGATGAACGCCCGTGCCCTGATGCTCGCCCAGGACGCGGAAGCCGAGGCGGTGGCCCTCAACACCAGCGGCCTGTACGCCGGTATCGCGGTCGCGGGCGCCGTCGGCGGCTGGGCGGTCTCCGCCCACGGCGGCACCGGGGTCGCGCTCACCGCCACCGCCATCGGAATCGCCGCCGCGCTGGTGATCGCGGGATCCATCCGCCGGTACCCCAGCCGCCCCGTGGCACAACAAAAGGTCCCGGTCTCCGCAGCGGAGACCGGGACCTGAGTTGAGCGCTGGGCAGGCCTTGCACCTGCATCCCCCCACGGGAAGTGGGGTGTCTTTCCTTGGACCACCAACGCGCGGCCCGCCACCGGCCCATCACCGGCGCGAACACAAGATCCACTATAGCGCACGGGCGCACGGGGTCCGGATACACACGGTCCGGGCCGCAGCGACTACGACGGGTCCCAGCTGTCGCGGGAGGCCGAACTCCGGGGCAGGTGACGGTTGACGAGAACTGAACTCGAAGACATGGTCCCTCACTGGGCTGGTGTCGCAAGGCTGAGCGGGCGGTGTCGCTCACAGCGCGCAGCCCGGAGCGGCGGTGAGGCCGCTGTGGGCGGCCGGGCATCTCATCAAATCCATTGGATGGGCGAACCGACCATACGCCGACCCTTCCGGATCGTGTCAAGTGAAATAGATGACAGACGGGCATTGCCGACCCTCATCTAGCCAACTAGATTCCCTCCGGGTAGTGAACTGCCGTCCCCGGCCAGGGAGTTTCTTCCGGATCAGGCTGGATCAGGGAGCGGGGTCTGGTGCTGTGCATCGCAAGGCGGAGGATTGAGCCACTGCGGAGCATTGGTGATTGACGACAACGCGGCGAGGTGCGGTGCCAGGGCACGCGAGCCCAGCAAGATCCGGAAGAGACGACCTAGGAGTAGTGATTCAACGAGATGGGTGAAGCGCCCACCGGTCGCGGGACGATCGCCGACCGGCTGACGTGGCTGATCAGAACTCGGCACCCGAACGGCACCGGCCCCTCGACCTATGACGACATCGCTCAGCGCAGCAGGGAACTCGCGGTCGGCGCCGAGAAGGGGATCAGCCACCAGACGGTACTGAACATCGCGTCCGGCGCCGTCACCAATCCCGGTATCAACTCGGTGAAAGCCCTGGCCAGGGTCTTCCAGGTATCGGTCGGCTATCTCCTGGGCGAAACCGACAGTCTGTCGGCGGAGCCCTCCCCGGGCGCCGTCGGCCGACCGGCCCCGGAGACCGTCCCGGCGAACCCGGCTGACCCGACCGTACCGGCGGACCCGGCCGTGCCGGTGGAGCGTCTGGCCCGGCGGCTCGACCGCCTCTTCACCTCCGTCGTCCCCGCGGGGCGGGCCCCGTACAGCGAGGAAGAGGTCGCCGGCGCCCTGGCGCGCGAGGGGCACCGGATCACCGCGGACGAGATCGCGGCACTGCGGAACGGCGAGGCCACGACGGCTCCGTCGGGTGACCTCCTGGCGGCGCTCGCCGGGTTCTTCATGATGCCCGTGGCCTACTTCGAGGACGCCGCCGCCGGCCGGGTCTCGGAAGAGGATCTCAAGGTGCTCGAAGCACTCAGGAGCGTCGGCGCCCGCGAGATCGCGATGCGTGCGATGGCCGATCTCGACGAAGAGGCGTGCCAGGCGCTCGTCCCGATGATCGAGCATCTGAGCCAGGCCGGACGCCGCCGGCGGATGTGATGCCCAGCGGTGAGTCATGGCCTTGATCGAGCAACGGCCTTGAGCAATGGCCTTGAAGCAATGGTCCTGAGCACTGGCCTTGAGCTGCCGGCCTTTCCCGGCCATGGCACATGAAGGGTTCTTCCCCGGGCTGCCGACACGGTGGCCGCACGGGCCATGCGTCCGGTGAGCAACGGGAACACACATGGAATTTGTTCGCTGGCAATGGCCGGCCACGCATCCAGGGGGAACAAGGATGGACGACAAGTCACTGCTACGTCACTGTGCCGAGGTGATCGAACAAATCGAGATCACCGCGCCGTACGACGCGAACGCGGTCTGCGACGCCCTCGAACGCATCCGGCAGCGCGAGATCTCGCTGGTGCCGATGGCCATGCCCACCAGGCCCGGCAGCCCGTGCGGACTGTGGGTCGCCACCGATGAGGTCGACTACATCCTGTATCAGAGCAACACCAGCAAGGCCCACCGTGCCCATATCGTCCGCCATGAAGCCGGACATATGCTGCTCGGACATACCTCGACCCAGGCCAACAGGGACGAAGTGGCACAACTCCTGATGCCCACGCTCAGTCCCGACCTCGTGCGGACCGTCCTGGGGCGCACCATCTACACCAGCGCGGAGGAGCGGGCGGCCGAAATGGTGGCCTCGCTGTTACCCCTGCACGCCCGTAAGACAGCCGAACAGGCACGGCGCAACCGGGCGCTCTCCCCTGCGGAGGAGAATCTCGTGAGGCACCTGGAACGCTCCCTGGAGCGCAACTCCGGAGGAATGTAGGTGCTCCACAACACCGTCTACGGCATCCTCGCGGTCATTTCGTGGAGCGCTTTCTTCTACAAGGCCAAGGATCTCCGCAAGGACCCGCGCAATCCCGAGTTACGGTTGCTGTGCCTGGCCATCGCCACCTTCGCCGCCCCCTTCGTCCTGGCCGCGCCCTGGCTCTATGTCCGGCTCGACGCCCTGTTCGGCTATCCGAATCTGATGACGCTCCCGGTCTATGTCTCGGTCGCGACCTGCCTCACCTCATGGCTGGCGCTGCTCGTCCGCTGGTCCTCCGCCAAGTCGAAGGTGCGCCTGCGGTACCGGATCATCGTCGGCTACGCGGTCCTCTCCGTCGTCGCGATGGTCATCCTGTTCTTCCTGGGGGATGTCAGCGACGGCGAGCACCCCATCGACTTCGACGCCCACTACGCCCACACTCCGTACATCACCCAGTTCCTCTTCGTGTACGCGCTGCTCTACACGGTCAGCATGACCGGGCTGCTGGTTCTGTGCCGGGAGTACGCCAGGACGGTGGACAGGCCCTGGCTCCGCCGTGGTCTGCGGGTCGTCGCGCTCGGTGCGGCCTTCGGTCTCGGCTATGCGCTACCGAAGATCATCTCGCTGCTCTGGGACTCCGCCTTCACCGACGCCCTCAACAGCTATGCCGCCCCGATGTCGGCCAGCACCAGTGCGGCACTCTTCGCCGTGGGGATCACCATGCCGGCCTGGGGCGTCGGTCTGGACCGCGCACGCGAGTTCCGGCGGGACGCCAGGGCCTACCGCACCCTCCATCCGCTGTGGAGTGCCGTGACCGAGGCATTCCCCCATGTGGTGCTGATCAAGTCCCCGCCCCCACGCTCCGCCCCTGGATACCCCCGCGACCCGCGTCGCCTCCTCGGCCGCTGGGTCATCGAGGTACGCGACGGTCGCCTCGTACCACGCCCCCATGACGATCCGGAGGTGCACCACACCTCCAGTGAGCTGAAGCTGCTGGTCAGTCGGCAGATCACCGAGATCCGGGACGGTCAGCTCCTGCTTCTCTCCTACTATCGGAAGCCGATCGCGGAGCAGGCCCGCGCTCGTGCGCGGAGGGATCGCCTCACCGCCGATCGCGCGTCGGCGGTCGTGGAGGCCTCACAGATCGCCGCCGCGCTCCGGGACCTGGCCGCCGGCCGGCCGCTGCCGGAATCGACCCCCGAGACACCCCACGATCCGGCGGACGGGGACATCGAGGAGGAGCAGGCCTGGCTCATGCGGGTCGCGTCGGCCTACCACTCCTCCCCCATCGTGGCGGACTTCCGGACCGCCCTCCAGGACCCTTCCCCGGAGCCCACCGCGCGATGACCGACTCCGGTGTGTTCGGCCCCGCCCTGCTGGCCGACCCGCACGACGGCTTCCGCCGGCTCCGGGCCGCCGGCGCGGTCCACCGAGGTCTCACCCCGGACGGCGAACCCGTCTGGGTGATCGTCCGCTATCGGGAGGCCCGCAGCGCCCTCGCGGACCCACGGCTCTCGCTGAACAAGGCCAACGCCCGCACCGGGGAGGAGTACCGGTCCTCCATGCCCCCCGAGCTGGACGCCCACCTCCTCAATATGGACGCCCCCGATCACACCCGGGTCCGGCGACTGGTCGCCGCGGCGTTCACCCCCCGTCGGATCGAGGGTCTGCGGACCCGGATCCAGCAGCACGCCGACGAGTTGCTCGACGCCGGCCGGCACCGCCGGTTCGACCTCATGCCGGCACTGGCCGAGCCGCTGCCCATGACGGTGATCTGCGACCTTCTCGGCATCCCCCTGGAGGACCGGCGGGACTTCCGCTCCTGGACCGGCTCCCTCATGTCCCCACGGCCCGGAACAGCCACGGAGTCCCGGACCGCCATGAGGAACATGCACCGGTTCCTCCTCGATGTCCTGGCGCGGAAGCGGCGCGATCCCGGCGACGATCTGCTCTCCGATCTGCTGTCCTCCCACGACGAACACGACCGGCTCGACGAGGGCGAACTCGTCGCGCTGAGCTTCCTGCTCCTCTTCGCCGGCTATGACAACGCCGTACATCTCATCGGCAACGCCACGCTGGGCCTGCTGCTGGGACCGGCGGGCTTCGGGCCACTCGCCCGCGGGGAGGTCTCGCCACGGCAGGTCATCGAGGAGACCCTGCGCTGGAACCCGCCCTTCCCGATGGCCGTGCGGCGCTTCGCGACGCGGGATCTCACCATCGGCGGGACCGCCATTCCCGCCGGGGGACGTATCTGGGTGGCCCTGCTCTCCGCCCATCGCGACGAGGCGCACTTCGACGCGCCGGATCTCTTCGACCCGGGCCGGGCCCCGGCACATCTCGGCTTCGGCCACGGCGCCCACTACTGTCTCGGCGCCGCTCTGGCACGCCTTGAGGCAGAGGTCGCCCTCACCACCCTCGCCCGCGTACGACCCACGCTGGAACTCGCCGTACGACCGGAGAGGCTGAAGTGGTGGCCGTCCTTCCACAAACGCGGGTTGGAGGCCCTCCCGGTCCGCTGGTAGACCCGGATCGGCGCCGCGCCTCCGCAGGTATGCGTCAGTCTGTGGGCCGGAACATCTCACCCGTCAGAGCGCGGAAGATCTCCTCGGGGTCCCGCCCGTCCAGCGGGCCGTCGAGGTTGTGGGAGAGCAGCAGCGTCGCGAAGCCGTGCGCCATCGACCAGGCGGCCATGAAGCCGATGGCCGGATCGTCGCTGTACCCCTGGACGGCCGTACGGAGCCGATCGCGCGTCCGTTCGCGTGCGGCGAGGAGTTCCGGGTCGTCCGGGCGGAGGAGTTCCGGGCGGAACATGGTCTGGAAGTGTGCCGGGTGCGCGGTGGCGAAGCGCACGTAACGGACGCCCAGGTCGCGGAGGTCGTTCAGGTCGGGGAGGTCGCGGAGGTCGTCCGCCCCGCCGAGCGCGGCGGACAGCAGGCCGTGGCCTTCGACGGCGATGGCGGTGAGGAGGCCCGCGCGGTCCTTGAAGTGGTGTGCGGGTGCGGCATGGGAGACGCCCGCACGGCGGGCCAGGTCGCGCAGGGACAGGGCCGCCGGCCCCTCGGTGGCGATGACATCGAGGGCCGCGGTGAGCAGGGCCCGTCGCAGATCCCCGTGGTGATAGGCGCGTTCGGTGGTCATGGGGGCAGGCTAACGCAATCTAGTCATTGACAAGACTGCCGGTCGGCGGCAATCTAGTCGATGTCAAGATATACGGGTGGCGAGGCGGAGGAGCCGGTATGGGCAACGACGACGGGCGCACACGGCAGATGTGGCACCTCCTGGAGCCCCTGCACGCCGTCCTCTACTACGCGCCAGAGGTCTTCGAGGAGATGAAGGCGCTGGGCTATGACGCCGACGATCGCTGGCCCAGCTACTTCCCCTTGCGGGCGGCGCCGCTCGGGGCGGCCGGGCCCCGCCGGGTGGCCTCCGCGTTCTACAACTTCAGCCCGCACATGGTCGCCGAGCACATCCCCGCCGCCTGGGACATCGCCCCACCGGACGCGGTGCTCGCGGCCCGGACGCGCGGCATCGACCGGGCGTACCGCGCCCTCTTCGGCGCAGCGACGGAGAGCCCCGATCTCGCCGAGGCCGCCGCGCTCGCCCGCCGGGCGGCCGAGGCCGCACCCACCGAGGGCCGCCCGCTGGCCGCCGCGAACGCCGAACTCCCCTGGCCCCGGCAGCCGCACCTCGTGCTGTGGCACGCCGCGACGATCCTGCGCGAGCACCGCGGCGACGGCCATCTCGCCGCGCTCCTGACCGCGGGCCTCGACCCCGTGGAGGCGCTGGTGTCCTTCGCCGCGATCGGCGCGGCGCCGACCGAGGTCTTCGCGAGCCGCGGCTGGAGCGAGCCCGCCTGGGCGGCCGCCCGTGAACGCCTCTCCGCACGAGGGCTGCTCAACCCCGACGGCACCGCGACCGACACCGGCCGCGCCCTGCGCGCCGAGGTCGAGCGCCACACCGACGAACTGGCCACCGCCCCCTGGCAGACACTCGGCCCCGAGTCCACCGCCCGCCTCGCCGACCTCCTCGACCCCCTCTGGCTCACGACTCTCGGCTCGGGGCTGCTGCCCCGCGAGAACACGCTCGGCATCGGGAAGATCTGACATCCCGTCGCCGTACGGCGCCCACGGCGCGGACCGCGCAGGTCGAAGGGCACGAGGGGTGGGCACGAGTCCTTCTGTTGGGGCGCGGAGCCGTGCCGACAGGAGACCTCAGTCTCCGCTCCCCGCCGTCTCCTCCAGCAGGGAGAGCAGCCGGTCCGCCGGGAAGTCGACGTCCTCCGGCCACCCGGCGACCATGGCCTCCAACATCGGGCGATGGGCCGTCGAATCGTGTTGTGCCAGCGCCAGCCCCGCCACGGCCTGAAGGGTGATGCTCGGCAGCTCCAGAGCCTGGAGGAGGTACTCCTGGGCGAGGAGGGGCGGCCCCTCAGCGACGGCGTTCAGGGCGAGCCAGCGCACGGCTTCGGACCGGTTCGCGTCGAAGGCCGGCCGGGCGACCGCTGCGGTCAGGGACTTCGCCTGTGTGCTGTCCGATCCTCCCGCCTCCAGGATGGTGTCCGCCGCTCTGACGGCGGCGATCAGGGCCTCTTCGGTCCCGGCCGACTCCAGCGCCGCGCGGATCAGCTCCGTGTCCTGCGGCCCCGCGAGGAAGCCGAGGACGGAGAGGGCCACCACAGAGTGCTCCTCCTCGGCCGTCGCGGACGCCAGGATGCCCCGCGCGCGTTCGAGGACTTCGTCCTTGTGAACCGTCAGGGAGTTCTCCCCGCCGTGCCGCGTCATGACCTCACAGTGCCGATAGAAGTCGAACGCCACGCACACGGCAGACGTGTCACCGCTCCGGAGCAGTCCGAGGAAGCTCTCGGTCGTCCGTTCCCTGCCCTTGGGGAAGAGCAATGCCACCCGCAGGCTCTCCAGTTCCGGGTCTGCCAGTTCCTGCTCTTCCCATGCAATCACCGCGTTCCACCCCGATTCACTATCTGTCCTCATGCGGCAGGACGCGCAGGACTTCGCCGCCCTTCCCCTCGTACCAGGCCCGTTCCGCCATGATTTCCTTCTCGGTGAGCCACTCTATCGCCTCCGGGGGAATGGCTCCGAAGACGAGCACTTCCTGTGTGCGGACTACGTCCTCGACGGTCTTCTTCGTGTTGATCTGCCACTTCTTCTGACCCTCGGCACCGGTGAGGTCGCGCAGATTCTTGGGACTGATGTACGACAGGTCGATCTTGATACGATCCTTCTTCGCTCCGAACAACTCCCCTTGCGGGTTTCTAATGTCCCCCGAGGTGACTTTGGTGGCGGAGACCCAGGGACTCTTACCCGACCGCCCGTCGACATGTGTGAACTCGGTGATAACCTTATTCGTTTTGGCGGGAATCCCACGACTCGGACGCGCATCGATGTTTTCCCGATCCCAGGAGGTCACATTTCTCACGACCATCCTGGGGACGAAGTTCCCGGCTGCGTCGATCACATAGTGCTCCTCCTTGTTCTCCAGCTTGGAGTTGGAGATGTTCGCATCGACAAAGATGGTTTGATCGCCCATCGTATTCACAGCCACATAGTCCCTGGCCCGGCGGAGTTGCCCGATAGCACTGTTCCGGGCCTTTTCGTCATCCCTGCCGAGGAAGAGCACCCACGCGTCCCGGGTCATGGGATCCCAGATCAGCCGGTACCCGTTCGCCACTGCCTCCTTGACCCCGGGGAGGGCACTGACAACGTTTCTGACCTCCTTGATCTGGACCGGTGCGTGCTCACGCTTCGGAAGCTGCGACAGAGCCTGGCCTATCTCCACCCGCAGGGGTTCCAACTGGTCGGGAATGGAGAACGCCTTGAAGTAGGCCTCCGGGTTCAGACGGGCTCGGATGTTCCAGACGAACGATCTGCCCAGCCTGGTCGCCTTGAGTTCGGCCAGACCGTACTTGCGTCTGATCAGCGCGAGGCGCACATGGAGGAGCAGGCTCAACCGCCGGCCGCTGTCGGTGAAACGCCGGGCCTCGGCCACCGCCTTGCGGAGGCGGTCCTCCTGCTCTGCCGCCGTCTCCCGCCGGTCCTTCCTGCGGTCACTTCCAGGGCGGCGGGGGTCGCGGCGTCCGCCCGGTGGGCCGAGGGCAGGCCGCCCGCGCCCGCGATCGGGTCGACGGCCGGGACGCACGGGCGGTCGGGTTCCGTCCCGCCCGTTCCCGGGGCGGGTCCGCGCGGGCCGGTGGCGTCGGATGAGTGTGGCGATGCGGTCGATGGCTTGGTCGATGAGGCGGTTGACGGGTCGGGACATGGTCTGGACGATCTGGCGTACTCGTGCGGTGATGCCTCCGATGCCGATGAGGGCGGCGAGGAAGGCGAGGAGGACGGGGATGGCGCGGGCGAGGGCGCGTTCGATGAGGGCGGGGACGGCTCCTGTGGCGCCGCGGGCGATGGCGATGACGGAGTCGAGGACGGCGTTGACGAAGTCGATGATCTGGCGGGCCCGGGTGACGACGAAGGTGACGACGTCGATGATGAGTTTCATCGCGCGGACGAACGCGGAGGCGGGGTTGAGGAGGGAGAGGATCCACATGATCCCCGCAGTGACGATGGTGGGGGTGGCGTAGGCGATGACCTTGTCGAGGAGGGTCTTGCGCAGGTCCCCGACCTTGTTGCGGACGTCGTCCCAGAGCGCGGCGACACCCCGCCGTCGCACGTCCGCCACGACGGGGAGCGCGGTCTCGGCCGCCGCGACGGCCTCCTCGGGGACGCGGCGGGTGAGGCGGGCGCGGATGTTGGCCCAGGAGAGTCCGAGGAGGGAGGCCAGCATCGTGAACACGCCACGGGTGTCGAAGCGGGCGGGGAGCTGAAGCCCGGCCGATGCGGTCTGGCCCAGCAGCCAGCCCATGATGCCCTGCTGGAGATGGGTCTTGATGTTCTTGAGGAAGAGTTTCAGGCCGGCGCCGACCCCGGTGACCAGATTCCTGAGGAAGCCGATGGGGTCCTTGAGGATGAGCATGATCGCGGTGCCGGCCTTCGCCAGCACCCCCATCAGGAGTTTACGGAGTTCGTTGATGGTGTTGATGGCGCCGGTGATCGCGTCCTTCGCCTTGTCGACCAGGCCCTTGTTCTTCTCCTTCTCCGCCGCGATCTCACTGTCCACGGCCTTCAAAGCGTCGGTGTACCGGGCGGCGAGGGTGTCGACGAGTTCGGTGCCCTTGTCGTCCACCGACCGGGCCAGGTCCTCGAACCGGCCCTGGAAATCGGCGGCCGCCTGCCGGCCGATCGCCCGCAACCCCACCGGCAGCCGCTTCACCTCCGCCTGAAGCTCGGAACGCCCCTCCCTGATCCGCTTCTTCGCCCGCCCCAGCTCGGCGGCGATCAGATCCGCGATCCCGGCGATGACCTCCTTCATCCGCCGGATGTAGTTCCGGCGGGCGGTGTCGAAGATCCTGTCCGCCTCCGGCGGCAAACCCTTGAACAGATCCCTGCCCCAGCGGGCGAAACCCGCGGGGTTCGGGGGGTAGCGGCGGCGCTTGTAGGCGGCCATCTCCCGCTTGTGCTCGACGGTGAGCGCCTCCCGCGCAGCCTTCTCCTCCCGCGTGAACCGCTCGTCCACCTTCGTATCGAGACCGGTGAGGATGGCCTCGACGTCCTTCTTCATGCCGTCGAACACCGTCTGGAGCCTGGCGGTGACCTGCGCGCGCTGCTCCTCGTCCCGGGTCTGCGCCCCGGTCTTGCCCGCACCCACCTGCTGACCGGTCGCCACCCGGGCCCCGGCCATCCCCGCCATCGCCGTCGACCCGGTGCTCTTCGCCTCGCCGGTCGCGGCCGTCAGCTCCCCGGCCTCATGCCTGCGCATCCGCCCCGGGGCAGCCGCCGAGTGCTGCTCGGCCTTCTTCTTGTGGCCGAGCGCGCTGGTGAACGCGGGCTCGTTGCCTTTGCGGAGCTGCGTCTCGGTGACCTGCGCCGCTGCCATGTCACGCTTGACCCCTGCCGGGCCGGCGGAGAGGTCGGTCGCGGACGGCGGGAGACGGTCGGGGACAGCATGGGCGGCGTTCGGCGCGGCCGGGGCACCCGGGGGGCGGTCCGCCGCCAGAGGGGTGACCTCCTTCACCACCGCCGCCGACGTGTCCGGCGGCGCGGCCGTCGTATCGGTGATCTCCCCGGCGGAGGCTTCCTTCCCCTCGCCGACCTTGCCCTGGACCTCGGCCTTCACCTCCTCGGCCTTGCCCGAGTCCGCGAACTTGTCCGCCTGGTCGAGATTCTCCGGCGCGCGGTCCGTGATCGCCTTCTCCACCGCCGCGACGAACGCCGCCTTGTCGAACGTCCCGGGCTCGGCCTCGTTCATCCGCTCCGCGTTGACGGTCTTGCCCTGGGCCTCGGCATCGTCCTTCGGCGGCACCGCGGCCGCCTGCGCCGCGCCTGCCTCCACCCGCGCCGGCGGATGCGACGACGCCACCGCCCGCTTCTTCCGCCCCACATCCCCCTTCAGGACGACGAATTTCGGGTCCGCATGCGGACCCGAACGCCGCACCGACCCGGCACCACCCGAGGAGGAACCGGACGGCGCACGATCAGCCCCCGACCTCCCCGCCCCCGGATCCCGGCCCAGCGCCTCCGCGACCGCCCCGTTCCCCACCCGGCCCTGCGCCCCACGCGGCGGACGCCCCACCGGACGAACGGAACGACCACCCCCCGGACGACCCGACAGAGACGCCGCCACCACGGCATTCGACACCGGCGCCCCCGCCCCGCGCGCCGGGCGGCCCGATAACTCCCCCCGACCCCGGTCAACAGCCGCAGCCGGCCCCGCGCGCTGCGGCCGAGGCACCGGCGACCTGGGGGCTGTCATCTGCACCGGCCTCCCTCACACCCCCCGTCCCCAGGGGGCGCCACGGTGGAACCGAACACCCGGACACTCCTCACCCGAGAGTGACAGCGCGAGCGTGACCACAACGTCACCACCCCAACACCGAAACATGGCGGGGGTGCGGGAGCGTCCGGGGCGGAGAGGGCTTCGGCTCGCTCCGGGTCAGCATCGAGTGGCCCAGTGACCGGCGTGTGTCAGCCGTGCTCCGTCAGCCCGTGTGATGACGAGGGCTGTGGCCTCGAAGCCGATCCGGTCACCCGCGAACAGCACGAGCGGCTCCACCAGCTCGAAGACATATCCGGCGTCCATCTCCAGGTGATCGACGAGCACCGACTTCGGGACCGGGGTCGTGCCATCAACCAGCAGGCGCATACCGAGATGCTCCCACCCTGGACTCGACCACCCCGGACCGCCTCCGCACAAGCCGAGCCTCCCCATGACCGGGCGGCCGATCCGCGGGCGGTCCGGCCGGGGGAGGAAGACACCCCCTGCTTCACCGCAGCAGGACGTCGACTCCACGGTCGGCGAAGATCTCCAGAAGCACCTCGAAGAAGGCCCTGGTGTCCCTGTCCCTCGGGCGGTCGCTCAGCAGCAGGGCAGTCGCCGCGCCCGAGTCCCGCCACTCCAGAGTGAACGGAGGTCCGGCACCGAAGCCGCCCCGAAGGCAGTCGTCCACGGCGGAGAGATTCCGCCCGAAGTACCCGCCGGGCCCGTTGATGGCCTCACCCAGCGCGCAGCAGAAGCTGTCCGCGTCGACGACCTGCCGGCCGTCCAGGGTGAACACCCCTCCCGGTGCCGCGTCCTCGGGGTGTGCGCGGCGCTGATACCTCCGTGTCCACAGGGCCACGGACAACCAGGCCCGGCGCCCTTCCGCGTCGAGGGAGTGCCACAGGCCCTTCCGGTTCAGCTGCCCCGTTCGCAGCGCTTCCCACACCCACGCGGAACCGGGGAGAAGCTCCTCGCACCACAGACGCACCGTCACATCGAGCAGGCCCTCGCCGTGCCTCGACCGCTCGGCGGCGGTGGCGATGACATCGCTCACGAAGTACGAACCCATCTCGACTCCCTCGGCGTCGAGGAAGGCGAGGTGGGCGCTCCCGGCGGACGCGCGGCGACCGCCCAGATGCGCGAGGCAGGTCAGGAGGGTTCCCTGGGGCGAGCACCCCAGGAGTTCGACCTGGCGAAGACCGTCCTCGCCGCCGAGGAACAGACCTCTGGCCTCCCGCGCGAAACCCCAGAAGTCGCCCCCGTCCGCGTCGCCCGTCAAGGCGTACCCGCGCTCTTCCCCCGCGCTGTCCACCGCGTCCACCACACCCCCTGGGCCGAAAAGCCTACAGCCGGGGCGGAGATCGGCCCCTGTCGTCCGACGCGGGCGCGGTCGCGGGCCGTCGAAGCAGGAGGGCTCCCGGCGGAGGGGCGGCCGGGTGCGGACGAGGCCGTGCCCGGGTCATGCGCCCAGGTCCTCCGTCACGGGCAGGCACTCGGCGAGCAGGTCCACGATGTCGCGCCAGGCCCGCCGTGCGTGCCGGGGGTGGTAGCCGACGCCGGGGACCACGGGGTGGTCGACCGTCGGGTGGTGGAAGCCGTGCAGGGCGCCGCCGTAGACCGTGAGGCGCCAGTCGACACCCGCGGCCTGCATCTCGGCGGTGAACGCGTCCCGTTGCGCGGGCGGCATGATCGGGTCCTCCGACCCGACACCGGCCCATACCGGGCAGCGAATGCGCGCGGCCTCGCCCGGTCGGCCCGTGGTCAGGGCGTTGACCGTCCCGATCGCGCGCAGGCCGACGCCGTCGCGCCCGAGTTCCAGCGCGACGGCGCCCCCGGTCCCGTAACCGATGGCGGCGATCCGGTCGGGGTCGGTCCGGGGTTCGGCGCGCAGCACGTCGAGCGCGGCGTGGCCGATGCCCCGCATCCGGTCGGGGTCGGCGAGCAGGGGCAGGCAACGGGCCAGCATCTCATCGGGGTCACTCAAGTAGCGCCCGCCGTGCAGGTCGAAGGCGAGCGTTACGTATCCCAGCTCGGCGAGAGCGTCGGCCCGGCGGCGCTCGACGTCGCTGAGCCCCATGCCCTCCGGTCCGAGCAGCACGGCGGGCCGGCGGTCGGCGCCGGCGGGGAGCGCGAGGTGTCCGGTCATCGTCAAACCGTCGGCCGGGTACGCGACCGTACGCGTCGAAATCGTCGTCATGTCGCTGGACTGTAGTGATCGTCGGGCCCGTTCCGGCCCGTGTTCCGCCGCCGGCGGAACAGCGCCCATCGACGGGGAGCGCGGGCCGTAGCGGGCCGAGGTCGTAGCAGGCGAGGGGCGTCCGTCCTGAGTACGGGAACTCATGTGCGCCAGGGCGTCGGCTGACACGATCTGCGGCATGACGAGCGGCAAAGGGGCAGCTGCGGCCCTCCATCTCCTCCTGGTCTGGGCCGTGATGACGGGTACGGTGCCCATCCTTGGCTTTGTGCTGGTGGCGGCGGCCTGGGTCGGCGGGGGCACGGCGATCGTGCTGGTCCTGGCGTTGGGGGTACCACTGATGGTGGGCCTGCTGGCCATCACGGGCCTGCCGGCGCGGGCCGTGGTGCCGATGTGCGATGCCACGTCCGGGCGGATCGGCTGGGCCGTCATGGTCTTCTTCCTCGGCACCCTCGGCGTCCTGGCGGGTCTGGCCGCCTACAGCGAGGGCATCTCGCTGGGGAACGCCGAGGCCAGGATCGCGCTGACCGGGGTTCCGTACACCGTCGTCGCGGCGTTCTGCGTACCGAACCGGTGGGTACGGCTGGGTGCGCTGGCCGTGCTGGCGGCCGGTGTGGCCTACGGAGGCTTCGTCCCCCGGGGAACATGACCCGACGGCCACCGTGAGGTCGTCCCCGCCCGCCGCCGGCGGAACACCACCGTCTCGGGTCGCCGGCCGGATCCTCACCGGCCGCGGGGCGCGGTACGGGTCAGGTGGCCCGTACCGCGCCCACCGGATCAGCGGCGGGCCGTCAGCAGCAGCTGAGGACCTGTGAGCCGGCCCTGGCCCTTGGGGTGGGAACCGAGGACATCGAGGGTGTCCCCATGGGCGACGACCTTGTGCACGCTCACCCTCTTGCCCCCTTGGGTGGCGGGGATGCCGAGGGACTTCCAGGTCTTCCCCGTACGGATCAGGCCCGGGAAGTGCTCGTCGTCCGTGCGGGCGAGGAGCACCGGGTCACCCTTGCTCAGCGCCACGGAGCTGAGCGCGGGGGTGTCCTTGGGCAGTGCGGGCCTCGTCCACTTCTTCCCGTCGTACCGCAGGACGAGCCCCGCTTCGCCGCCGGTCCTGGAGCGGGTCTCCCCGACGGCCCAGATCGCGCCGTCCGCCCCGGTGGTGACCGCGAGCAGCCGGGCCTGGACCCGGCCGAGGGAGGGCAGGGCGGCCTTCGTCCAGCGGGTGCCGTCGAAGCGCAGTACCAGCGGCTTCGTCTGCCCGCCGGTGGAGAGGCCGCCGACCGCCACGACATTCTTCCCGTTCTGCGCCGACACGCCCCGCAGCTCGAAGCCCCCGTCCGGGCCCGCGCCCAGGTCCGGCAGGTCCACCGGCTTCCAGCGCTTGCCGTTCCAGTGCTGGAACTGGGCCTCGACGCCGTTCCCGGTCTGGGTCCAGCCGGTGGCCCAGGCGTTCTTGGCGTCCAGCTGCTCGACGGTCAGGAAGCCTGCGGTGCGGGTGCCCGCCGGGACGGGTGCGAGTACGGTCCGCCACCGCTTTCCGTTCCAGTGCTGGGTGACGATCCCGTCGCCGTCATCGGTGTGGTCGCCGACGACGAGGGCCTGCCGCGCCGACACGGCGTCGATGCCGTTGAACCGGATGTCGGCGGTGACCGAGGTCGGGTCGGTGGAGAGCTTCTTCCAGCCCGTTCCCGTCCGCTCGTCCCGCTCCCAGATCGTCGGGGTGAAGCCGATGTGCGCGCCGCTCGCGTCCCGGTCGACGGCCATGCCCGCCACCCAGGTGGTCCCCGCGTCCGGGCGGACGGCGCCGGTGCCGACGGTGTCGCCCGTGGCGATCGTCGCGGTCTTCCACTTGAGGGCCGCCGCCGGTGCGGGGGGTGCGGGGGCGGCGAGCACCGATGTGGTGGTCGCGGTCATCGCCAGGGTGACGGCCGCGACGAGCGCGGCACGGCTGGTACGGGTGGTACGACTGCTACGGGTGGTACGACTGCCATGGCCAGCCCGGCTGTTACGGGTGGTACTGCTGGTACGGGTGGTACGACGTGCGGTTCCGCTGTTGTTCACCATGCGCCTTTCGGATGGGTCGATTCCGCCGGTGGAGACCGGTGGGGCCGGTGGCCCGGCGGAGAAGGCGGCCCGGGCGGGGTCCCGAGTGGGGGTGGCGTCCCGGATGGGGTGGCCGGTCGGCACCACTCCCGGCCCGGACGCGCCTTCACCCGTTCGTTGTCCGCAGCCGATCACGGGTTCCGGCGATGTGACCTACCTCACGCGCCACGAGGCCGGTGCCGTACGGGGCCATGAACCGGCCCATCGCGACGGGCACATGAACCGGCCGCCCCCGACGGCGGGTTGCGCCGACCGTGTCCGCGTATCCGCACACCTGTGTCACAGGCTCTCGACAGGGTCAACCGAACAGGTGGATCACCCGCTCCTGATGAGCGGGCCGACAGACCGGCCCACTTCCGCACCGGCCCAGGAGAGAACCGCCATGACCCAGACCACCACGTCCGCCGCCCGCCGTATCCGGGGCCGGGCCGCGGCACTCGTCGTGGCCGGTACCGCCCTCGCCCTCCTCGCCCCGGCCTCGGTGACCGCGACCGCGACGGCGGCCACGACGGACTCCGCCCGTGCCGCGACGGCGGCCGACCCGGTCTCCGTCCTGAAGTTCACCGCCAAGGAGCGCAAGGAGGCCCTCGCGTACTGGACCCCCGCCCGTATCAAGGCCGTCGGGAAGTCCGTGGACCTCGGCCCGACCGGACCGAGGACCAAGACCTGGCGGGGCACCCCCCTGAGCACCGTGGGACGCCTCTTCTTCATCACCGCCAAGGGCCCCAGCTGGTGCTCGGCCACCGCCGTCAAGAGCGCCAACAAGTCCGCCGTGATGACCGCCGCGCACTGTGTCCGTCTGGGATCCGCCCCCGACATGACCAACATCGACATGGTGTTCGTCCCCGGGTACCACAAGGGCAAGCAGCCGCACGGCGCGTTCGCGGTACGAGCCGTCGCCACCCCGCGCAGCTGGCAGAAGGAATCCGTCAACGACATGGCCGCCCTCACCGTCGACACCGACAAGAAGGGCCGCAAGCTGACCGATGTCGTGGGCGGCCAGTCCATCGCCTTCAACCGCGCCGTCGGCGGCACCATCCACTCCTTCGGCTACCCCGCCACCAGCCCGCAGCTCGGCGAGGAGCTGCTGTACGTCAGCGGCAAGGCGAAGAAGGAGAACGGCCGGCAGTTCATTCCCAGTGACATGACCGGCGGCTCCAGCGGGGGCCCCTGGCTCGCCGACTTCAACACCACCAGCGGCAAGGGCACCCTCGTCTCCGTCAACTCCTCCCTGGACTCCTTCACCCCCACCAAGATGTACGGAGAGGTCTTCGGAGCCACGGCCAAGAAGGTCTACGACCGCGCCCAGAAGGCCTGACCTGCGGGCCTGCGGACGCGCGGAGGCCCGCGCGAACGGACACCCGGGCGAACGGGGCCGGGCCGTGGATGCGTCCGGTGCCCGCCCCGGATGAGGACCGCGTACAACCATCCGCTGAGGGAAGGAGTCGTACCAGCCAGGAGAGCGCTTTCACCGCTTTCGCCGAACCGACCGGCCATCTCTGGAGTTGACCCGCGTGTCCTTTCTCTCCCACCGTCGTCGTCTCGCCACGGCGACCGGTATCGCCCTGGTCGCCGGGCTCATGGCGGCTCCCGCGGTGAGCGCCGTACCGCAGGCGCCCGCCGCGCCGAGTGCCAAGGGGCTGCACGACGATTTCAACGGGGACGGCTACGCCGATGTCGCCGTCGGGGCGCCGCGAGCCGCCGCCGGCGGGTCCTCCCGGGCGGGTGCGGTCAGCGTTCTGTACGGCGGCCCCGGTGGGCTGACCAAGGACCGCAAGCAGGTCCTGACCTGGCCCGAGCGCCGAGGGCTCACCATCCCCTGGTCGGCGGAGTACGGTACGGGGCTGCGCGGCGCGGATCTGGACGGCGACGGGTACGCCGATCTGATCAGCCGTCTCCAGTCGGCGGTCTCCGGCGACAGCGGCCGGGCCACCGCCGTCAACTGGGGTGGCCCGTCGGGGCTGTCGAAGAACGCGACGGTGCTGAAGCCCGTACCGGGTGACCAGGACGAGGACTCCGGTGATCTGGCCGTCGGCGATGTCAACGGCGACAAGGTCCCCGATATCGTCCTGGGCGATGTGCGCAAGGGCGGTCATGTGCTGTACGGGCCGGTCAAGCGTTCCGGCGCCTGGAGCCGGGTCGGCGAGTTCGGTGTCGACGCACCCGGGGTGACCCATACCGGTGCGGTCGCCGTCGGGGATGTGACCGGCGACGGGACCGGCGATCTGGTGGTCCTCTCCTTCCGTGAGGACCCATGGCTCCAGAGCACCTTCGTCCTGCCGGGCGGCCGTGACGGCTTCGGCGCCCCGGTGGAGATCAAGAACGCACAGGACAAGCCGGTCGGCGGCACCAGTGTGGGCGTGGCCGACCTGGACCGGGACGGCTTCGGTGACGTCGTCATCGGCAAGGCCGACGACTACACCCAGGCGGACACCCCCGATATGAAGGGCGGTTCGGTCTTCGTCTCCTACGGCGGACCGGGCGGGCGGTCCACCAGCCGTGAGCCGGTGCGGATCAACCAGGACACCGAGGGCGTGCCCGGCACGGCGGAGTACCACGACTGGATGGGCTTCAACCTGTCCTTCGGGGACACCGACGGTGACGGCTACACCGATGTGGCGACCGGAGTCCCCCTGGAGAAGGTCACCGGCACCACGGCGGCCGGACGGGTGATCGTCCTGAAGGGCGGCCCCGACGGGGTGAGCGGCGCGGGCGCCAAGGAGTTCGGCCAGTTCACCGCCGGGGTACCGGGCAAGGTCGAGCAGCACGACCGGTTCGGCGAGGCCACCTCGCTGGCCGACCACAACGCCGACGGAAAGGCCCAGCTGGTGGTGGGCGGCCCTGCGGAGAACCGGCGCCACGGCGCGCTGTGGGTCTTCCGCTCGAACGCCTCGGGCGTGATCGCGAACGGCTCGTTCTCCTTCGGCGCGGCCACGATCGGCGCACCCAAGGGTGCCTCGCACTTCAGCGAGTTCCTCACGGACTGACAACCCGTCCCGCGTCCCCGTCCGGCCCTGTTCGGATGGGGACACAGCAGGCTCGTGGCCCGGTGTGCACGGACAGCCCGGGGCTGATGGCGCCCACCGGCACCGGTGGGCGCCATCAGCCCTTTCGGCGCGCCCGGACGGGTGCGGGCCCGCCCTTTCCCTCGGTGGGCTTGGCGACCATGCCGGTCAGGGTGCGGCATGAGCAGAATTGAGCGCAAGGTGGCATGGGTGCTTCTTTTTTGTGGGTACGGGGGGCGTCGAGGATGGCAGCAGTGCGCCGGAAGCGAGGGGACGCCCGAGCGCCGTATCCCGTATCCACGACCGAGGGGACACCTCTGTGTTCAACCGTCCGAGCAGCAACCGAACCACCGCCTCCGGCGTCCTCCCCTGGCGCGGCGCCCTCACCCGTACCGGCGCGGCGACTCGTACCGCCGCCGTGGCCTGTCTCGCGGCGGCGGTCTGCGCCACGACGCTGACGGGGACCGCCGGTGCGGTCATCAATGGCGAGGACTCGACCCGGCGCCACTCCTTCATGGTCTCCCTGCCCTACAGCGACGGGACCCAGTGCGGTGGCTCGCTGATCTCGCCCCGGTGGGTCGTCACCGCCGCGCACTGTGTCCACCCCACAACCTCCGTACCGATCACGGAGGTCCGCGTCGGCACCGAGTCGCGCACCTCCGGGGGGAGCCTGCGCGGTGTCGAGAGGACCGTGGTCCACCCGGACTTCCGGTTCGAGCAGGGCGGCATCGTCCTGGAGAACGACATCGCCCTGATCCGTCTGGACCGGCCGGTCGGGCAGCGGCCGGTACGGATCGCGGACCGGATCGCCCCCGTGGGCACCACCACCCGCGCGATGGGCTGGGGTACCACCGTCGACGGGGAGTACCGCCTCCCCGAGCGCCTCCAGCAGCTCGATCTGAAGCTGGCCGCGCCCGGCGTCTGTACGCTCCGGACCGCCAGGGAGATCTGCGCGATCAGCCCCGACCCGGCCGCCAACGTATGCGGCGGTGACTCGGGCGGACCGCTCCTCCAGCGCTCCGCGAACGGCAAGCGCTGGGAGCTGATCGGCGCCGTCAACCGCGACGGCAACGGAGATGTCGACGAGCGCTGCCTCGGGGGCCCGGCCACCTGGGCGGACATCCCCGCCCACCGGCCGTGGATCGACGCGGTCATCGAGCGCGACGGGGGCCGGACATGACAGGCCCGTGTCAGCGGTCCGTCACCGGGTCGGAGTCCGAGGGCGGGGCGGAAGCCGAGGCAGCAGGGGCCGGGGCGGAGGCCGAAGGTGGGGTCGGGTGGGGGCGCGGTTCCGGGCGCATCGGCATGCGCTCCGGGTGCAGGATCTGTTCGGGGGCGGGTCGCACTCGGAAGCCCGGGAGCGGACGGAAGCGCCAGCGGGCCGCGATCGACGCCAGGGCCAGGACCGCCTCCGTGATCGCGAAGTCGTCGCCGATGCACTTGCGGGCGCCCGCCCCGAACGGCACACACGCCCCCGGCGGCAGGCCGTCTCCCGGGCCGCCGGTCTCCCATCGGCCCGGGTCGAAGCGCTCCGGGTCCGGGAAGAGATCCGGGCGGTGGTGGAGGACATAGGGGCTGAACAGGATGATCGTCCCCGGTTCGACCCGGGTGCCCGCCAGCTCCACCGGCCGTACCGTCACCCTGGTGAGCAGCCAGCCCGGCGGGTAGAGCCGTAGCGTCTCGGTGATGATCCTGCCCGCCAGGGGCAGCCGGGGCAGATCCTCCCAGCGGGCCGCGCGGCCCCCGGTCAGCACGGAGTCGACCTCGGCGTGCAGACGGCGTTCGGTCTCCGGGTGCGCACCCAGCAGATGGAACGCCCATGCCAGCACGGCGGCGTTGCTCTCACCGCCCGCCGTGAGCAGGGTGACCACCTGGTCGTGGACGAGGCGCGGAGTCACGGCGCCGTCCGCGCGCCCGGCGGTCAGCAGGGTCGTCAGCAGATCGTCCGCCGCCCCGGCCGGCGGCAGGTCCCGTCCCCGCTCGGCGACCATGTCCGCGGCGATCCCGTGCAGCTGCCGCAGGGCCGCCCGATAGCGGCGGGTGGCCGGGAGCGGGATCCTCTCCCGGAATCCGAAGGGCGCGATCATATTCCGGTAGAAGCCCCGGACGAATACCTTCAGGGATCCTCTCATCTCGGTGACGGTCTCCGGCGGTATCGCCTGCCGGAATAGGCCGCGGGCGACGACCTGGATGGTGATCTGATGCATGTCGTCGTGGATGTCGGTCACCCGGCCCTCCCGCCACCGGGCCATTTGCTCCTCGATCACCTCCGCCATCACCGCACCGTATTCCGGCATACGGGAGCGCTGGAAGGCGTACTGCATCAGCCGCCGCTGCTCCCGGTGTTCATCGCGGGGCGAGGTGCCCAGGCCGTCCCCGCCGAGCGGGCGCAGTTTCTCGTAGAAAGGGCCCCCTTTCTCGAAGGAACGCCCGTCGACGAGCACCTGCTGGGCGAGGTGGGGATGGCAGAGCACCAGCGCCTTGCGGCGGCCCAGCCGGATGGCCACGAGATCTCCGTGGGCGGGCAGGGAGGTCAGGAACTCCAGGGGCCTGGTGCGGAAATGGAGCAGATGGCCGAGGACCGGGAGGGCGCCGCCCGCGCTCCCGGTCCGCAGGGTGGGCCCGGCGGGGGCCGGGTGGGACTTTGCCATGATCGGTCCTCGATTCATCGCGCGGGCGGGGCTCCGGAGCGTGCGGTACGTATGCGGTACGTATGCGGTACGAGTGGGGCTCCGGACCGTGCGGTACGGGCGGTGCGGGCGGTATGGGCGGTACGGGCAGTGCGGGCGGTGCGTCGGGCGGGCTCCGGGGCATCCGGGCACGGGGTGCGTGCCTCCGGCGTCGGCGGCGTCGCCCCCGGGGTGAGCATCGGCAGCCGGCCCTCATTCGGCAAGAGCCGGGCAATGAATTCGGCCGACCTGGGCGCGGATTCGATCAGCCATATGATCGATCGCATATGCCGTCCGATGTTTCTGGATTGACGGGAAGTGGCGACTCCCAAAGATTCTTCACGCCGTTCGCGTCAACCTTGAACCCGGCGGCAAAAAAATCCGTGAAGGATCCTCCACCTTCCTCTCCGGCCCTTCTTACGGCCCTTCCTCCGCCGCTTCATTGACTCGTTCCCATGCCTTGACGGAAACCCCAGGAAGCCTTCTCATGGGTGACGGCATCCCTATGCGTATGCCGCTCTATTCGTCCACCAGGCGTTCTCCACAGGATGAGAGGACAAAGACATGCGTGACGACATGGAAACGAGAGAAAGCGAGTCCCCCGAGGACCCGTCCCTCACCGCACAGGCCGAGCAGGCCGAGGACCTGATGTACGAGGACGCCCGCTGGTAGGTCCTCCCTTCCCACCCGGCCGCCGCGCCCGCGATGTCCGTCGGCGCCGGAACACCTGCGCACCAAGCCGTGACGGCCGGGAGGTCGTCACGGCCACGGGCCGGGACACCGCCCGCCACCCGCTACCCGCCACCCGCCGACCCCCGGACAGGTCCGAACGGCCCGAACGGCCCGGACGGAGCAGCAGATGACCGCCACACCAGCGCAGGCGCCGTCCGGCGACGCCGGGACGTTCGACCTCACCGACCCGGCCGTCTGGGCGGACCCGTATCCCGTCTACGACCGCTTCCGCGCCGCCGATCCCGTCCACGGCCTGCGCCCCGCCTCCGGCGGCCCCGGCGTCTGGTACGTCTTCCGGCACCACGATGTCCTCACCGTCCGCCGCGACCGCAGGCTCAGCCGCGCCGCACGTCACCGCAGGCTCAGCGCCCTGCCCGCGCCGCCGCCCAGCCTGCTGCGCTACTCCGAGCGGCTCAGCCACTGGATGGTCGAGCACGACGCCCCCGACCACGGCCGACTGCGGGCCGTCGTCGCCGACCTCTTCCGGCCCGCCGCGGTGCGTACCCTCGCCGTCCGGACCCGCGCCCTCGCCGGCGAACTCCTCGACACCATCGCCCCGTACGGCCGCGCCGACCTCATGTCGTCCTTCGCCTTCCCGCTGCCGCTGCTGGTGATCAGCGAGGTCATCGGCCTGCCCCGTACCGACCGGCCCCTGCTGCTGCGCTGGTCCCGTACCTTCTCCGAACTGGAGAACCTCCGCCCCACCCGGGCGCGCTACGAGGAGGCCGCCGCCGCGATCGACGCCTTCGACGCCCACCTCCGCGCACTGCTCCACCGCCGGCTGCGCACCCCCCGCGACGACGACGCCGCAGGCCGGGTCGCCGCCGCGCACCAGAGCGGCGTCCTCACCGAGGACGAGGCCGTCGGCACCCTCATGCTGCTCGTCTTCGCCGGTCATGAGACCACCGCCAACCTCATCGGCAACGGGGTGCACACCCTGTTCCGCAACCCGGACCAACTCGCCCTGCTGCGGGCGCGGCCCGAGCTGCTGGCGTCCGCCGTCGAGGAGATGCTGCGGTACGAGAGCCCTGTCCAGACCGTCAGCGTCGGCCATGTCACCGAACCGATCGCCCTCGGCGGCCGGACCCTGCTCCCCGGCGACCGCGTCATGCCCGTCCTCGGCTCCGCCAACCGCGACCCGTCCGTCTTCCGCGATCCCGAACGGTTCGACATCACCCGCGACGATCTGCGGCATGTCGCCTTCGGTACCGGTCTCCACACCTGCCTCGGCTCGGTGCTCGCCCGCGCCGAGGGCCATGCGGCCCTCTCCGTCCTGCTCGGACGGCTGCCCGGACTGCGCCCCGGACCGGACCCCGCGTACTGGCGCGAAGGGCTGCTCACCCGGGAACTCGCCACGCTGCCGGTGGAGTTCTGACCACGCCGCGCCCGGCCGTTCCGCTCGCCCCGGCCCGGCCCGGTGCCCCGTACCCGCCCCCGGACGGAGGAACCCATGACCGCGCGCTCCGAACGCCGGGCCGTACCACCCCCGGTCCCCGCCACCCCTGACCCCGGCGTGCCCCGTACACCCGGCACACTCCCTGCGGCCGACCCGCCCCGGGCCGGTGAACTGCCCCAGGCCGGCGGACTACCCCGGGCCGATGAAATACCCGAGGCCGGTGGACTGCCCTGGATCGGTCCCCTGCCCGCCCTCCTCCACGACGGCTTCGGCTATCTGCTCCGCGCCCAGCGCCGCTACGGGGACATCTACCGGATCAGCGTCGGCGGACTCCGGACCGTCGTCCTCAACCACCCCCGCCAGCTGCGGCATGTGTACGTCGACCGCGCCGGGGTCTACGAGAAGCGCGGCCCCCTCTTCGACCAGATGCGCCGTGTCACCGGCAACGGTCTCGCCGTCAGCCGGGGCGACATCTGGACGGCGCAGCGCCGCCGTATCCAACCCCTCTTCCACCATGAACGGCTGGCCGCCGTCGCCCGGCTGCTGGAGACCGTCGCCGCCGAACAGATGCCCCTCTTCGAACGGGCCGCCGCCCGTCGTGGCGGCGGCCCCGTCGACCTCGGCCCGCTGCTCGCCCACACCACGATGAAGATGACCGTCCGCGCCGTCTTCGGCTCCGGCATCCCGGACAGCACCGTCCGGCGCATCGGCCCGGACATGACCTACATCGTCCGCCATCTCGTCCTCGCCACCCTGATGAGCCCCCTGCCGCGCTGGGCGCCCCGCCCCGGCGACCGGCGGTTCGAGGCGGCGATCCGGCGGCTCGACCGGCTGCTCCACCAGGTCGTCGCCGACCGCAGGCGGGCCGAACACCGACGTGCCGAGCACCGGCGTGGCGAACACCGAGGTGACGGACGGCAGGACTCCGGCGACGACCTCATCTCGCTGCTGACGGCGAGTGAGGACGAGACCGGCGCGCGGATGACCCCCCGCCAGGTCCGTGACGAGACGATGACCCTCTTCCTCGCCGGGTACGAGACCACGGCCCTGGCCCTGACCTGGGCGGCGCACCGGCTCGCCACCCATCCCGCGAGCATGGCCCGGGTCGGCGCGGAGGCGGACCGGCTCCCCGCGCCCGGCGAGGGCTGGTCCCTCGAACCGGAACTGCTCCCGTACACCGGGGCGGTATGGGACGAGACCCTGCGGCTGACTCCGCCCATCTGGTGGAACCCCCGCTGGGCGACCGAGGACGACGCGATCGACGGCCATCCGATCCCGGCGGGCACCTCGGTCGCGCCGCTCGCCTTCGTCGCCCAGCGCCATCCCGATGTGTGGGAGCGACCGCACGACTTCGACCCCACCCGCTTCCTCGACGCCCCCGGCGCCCGCCGCCGACCCCGGGGCGAGTGGGCACCCTTCGGCCTGGGGCGCGAGCACTGCATCGGCCGTGAACTCGCCAACCTGGAGGCGCGGATCGTGCTCTCGGCGCTCGCCCGCCGCTTCCACCTGGTGGCTCCGCGCGGGCGGCGGGTCCGCCCGGTCCCCCTGGGCACACTGCGCCCCAGCCCGGGGGTCCGGGTCCATCTGGAGCCCCGCTCATGAACGCGCCGCCGCCGCCCGGAAGCTCCGGCCCGGCAACCCGGGCCACCACCCGGGGGGACGGCCGCCCTCCGCCCCTCGGGCCGGAACACGCCGGGGGAACGCACGCCGTGGGCGTGCCGGACACCCCTGCGGGACGGTCGCCTTCGCGGGCCCCGGTGCCGGGTCGCCGCACGGCACGGACGTGGGGGGACGGGGACGGCCCACCGTTCCCCGGCACCGCTGGGAACCCCTCCCGGGGACCCGCACCGGGCGCCGGGCCCGCCACCGACACGGGAGTACGGGGGGCTCGCGATGCCCCTGCGGCTGCGTCCGATCCGTCCGGTGCATCCGGCACGGTCGGTACACCCGATGCATCCGGTACGGTCCCCTCGGCCGGTGGCGGAGACGTGGACCGCACCTCCGGTACGAGCGACTACGCGGCGCCCCCGCCAGGACCCGCCGCCCCGGCGGAAGGGAGCCCCGGCACACCGGACGCCCCTGCCTACCGCGCCTCCGGGACGGACCGCCATGCGGTGCCGCCGTCGATCCCCGCCACCCCGGCGGAACGGGGCCCCGCACCAGGCGCCCGTACATCCCGTCCATACCGCGCGGACCACATCTCCGGGACGACCGACCGCGCGAAGCCCGCGCCGGAACCCACCTCCCGGGCCGAAGGCACGGCCGCCCACGCCCGAGGCCTGGACCGCGCTTCCGCTGGTACGAGTGGCCGCACGGCGCCCCTACCGGAACCCGCCACCCGGGGCGAAGGGTGCGCCGACAAGCCGAGTGGTGGACACCGCACGCTGGCCGGGGCGTTGGCGGGCGTCCTCCCGTACCTGCCCGAGGTGCTGTTCTCCCGGTCGGCGCGGCGGTCCGCGCTTCGGGTCGCGCGGCTGATGGACGGGGCGACCAGCCGCTTCTTCGGGCTGGAGTGCGCACTCGGCGGCGACCCGGCGGGGCGCCTCGGCTTCCTCGCCTGTGTCGCGCGTACGGAGAGCGCGGCCCTGGCGCGGGTCCCCACCCCGGCGGGGGCGGACCCCGGGGCGGTCCGGACCTGGGCGGCGCTCCGGCGGTTCGCCGGTGAGTGGGACGGCCCGACCGGCCGGTCCCTCGCCGCCGAGCTGGTCAACCTCTGGCTGGAGTTCGACCTCCATGCCGCCACCGCCACTCGTCCCCCCAGCGTCTTCCTCGGCCCCCGGGAGCTGCTCGGCGCGGACCGGGGACCTGCCGTCGAGCTGCTCGTCACCCGGCTGGCCGGGCTCACCGGCACCGTTCCCGCCCCCGGCGCCCACCGCTCCCTCGCCCGGTGTCTCGCCCGGCTGCCCCCCGGCGCCGGGGTCTTCCAGGCCGGGCTGATGCGGTCCCGCACCCCGTCGCCGCTGCGGCTCTGCGTCACCGGGCTGCGCCCCGGGCACGCCGTCCCCTACGCCGTCGCGGCGGGCTGGCCGGGCGACGCGGGCCGGGCGGCCGGGCTGCTCGCCCGGGTGGGCTCCCAGGTCGACCGGGTCGATGTCGCCCTCGACCTCGCCGACCGGGTGGGCCCCACCCTCGGCCTGGAGCTGTCCTTCGTCCCCAAGCGGCGCCCGGCCCGCGAGCCGAGATGGGCGCTCCTCGTCGACGAACTGGTCCGTACGGGCCTCTGCGAGCGGCCGGTGGGCGACGCGCTCCTCGCCTACGCCGGGCACGCCCCCGCCCCCGCCCCCTCGTCCGGCGGCCCGCCCGCCGTCCTCCTGCGTGGACTGAACCATGTCAAGCTCACCCTCCGCGCGGACGGCACCCTCAGCGCCAAGGCGTATCTCTCCGTCCGAGTCCTGCCCCCTGTCCTCCCCCTCCCCCGGCCCACCGGACCGGTGGTGACCCGGTGACGGCTCCACCGGCACCCGGCGCGACCGCGCTCCCCACCTCCCGGGTCCTGGACGTCATCGTGGTCGGCGCGGGCCTCGCGGGCCTGCGGGCGGCCCATGACCTGGCCGCCGGTCCGGGGGGCCGAGCCGGTGACATGGACAGTGGCATGGGTGGTGGCCTGGATGTCCTGGTCCTGGAACGGGACGGCCGCGCGGGCGGACGGGTCAGGACCGAGCACCACGGCGGCTTCGTCCTCGACCTCGGCGCCGTCCTGCCGTACCGGGCCGGGGACGCGCCGCCCGGCTCCGTACCGGGTCCGGTCCTGCCGGGACCCTCCCGGCTGGCGCTGGTGATCGGGGACCGCGTCCACATCGGCGCGGACCCCGAGGACTGTCTGCGCGCCTGCGGCCTGCCGGAGCCCCCGCCCGCCGTCCTCGAAGCGCTCTTCCAGCGGATCCATGTGGGGCCGCCCGCCGCCTATCTGCCCGGCCGGGTACGGGACGCCTTCGCCCCGTACTCCACCGCGTACCGGCGCGCGGGCAACGGCGAACTGGTCCACGCCCTGCTGACCGGTACCGGGCCGGGCCTGCGGGTCGCGTACGGGGTGTCCGCCGAGGCGGTGGACCGGTCCGGCGGCCTCGTCCGCGTCCGCTGCCGGGACCGGGACGGCACCGCCGTGACCCTGAGCGCCCGGGCCGCCGTCGTCGCCACCCCCGGCCCGGCGACCCTCGCCCTGCTCGACGGGGCGGCCGGTACCGCCGCGCGCTCCCGTGCCTTCCTGGCATCGCTGCGGTACGGGCCGGCGACCGTCTGCGCGCTCGCGTTCCGCGCACGGCCCCGGCTGCCCTGGGCGTACGCCGTCACACCGGATCTGAGCGCCACCATGGTCCTCGCGCGCGACATGGGCCCCGGCGTGGGCACCGTCCTCCAGGCGTACTTCATGGCCCACAAGGCCGGGCCGGCCGCCGCCCTGTCCGACGCGGAGCTGTGCGACCGCACCCAAGGGCTGCTGCGCCGCCTGGCTCTCGGCGACCGGGACAGAGCAAGGAACGACGGCCGGGACGGTGGAAAGGGCCTCGGGCCGGTCGTCGCCCACGCCGTCGCACGCTGGCCCGCCGCCGGGACGATCGTCTCGCCGGCGAGCTACGGGACATCCGGGACCTGGCACCCCGCCGTCCGCCGCCCGCTGCCGGGGGTCTTCCTGGCCGGTGACTACGCGGGTGTACGGGGCGACTGCCCGCTGCCGTACGGGATGGCCGCCGCGCTGGCGTCGGGACGGGAAGCGGCGGCCGGGGTACGCGCGTACCTGGCCGGACCGCTGCCACCGCCCGACCCCCCGACCGGCCCCCCACCCGGCCCCGAGCCCGGTCCCGCACCCGATCACGAGAGGAGCCCCGGTGCCCGACACGCCCCCCGTCCCTGACACCTGCCCCCGGGCCACGCCCGCGCCCGCGCCCGTCCCCGTACCGGCATACCTGCCCGTACCCGCAGACGTTCCCGTACCCGCGTCCGGCGAGGCAGAGCCGCTCACCGATGTGAGCGTCTACGAGATCGGCGGCGACCGGCCCCGTCCCATCGGCGTACGGCCGGAGGGCACGGTGGCCTTCTACGGGCTGGTCCTCCAGGCCCGGCCCCGGAACGAACGCGCGCTCGTGCCCTATCTGCTGGACCGGGCGGTCGACGGGCTGTGGGAGTACCACCGGGGCTACGGTGTGACCCCCGAGGACAGCTGTCTCGTCCTGGACGGGCTGCTCGCCGCCGGGGTGCCGGCGGATCGGCTGCGGAAGAGCGCCGACCGGCTGGTGGAGCTGTTCTTCGACCCGGGCGCGGGGGCGTTCCACAGCCTCTCGCCGCTGCGGAAGGGCCGCCCCGAACTGGCCCAGGGGCGGGCCGCGTACTGGGCGGGGCCCGGTCTCGACGCCACCGCGCAGTCGGGCTGGGCGCTCCACCGCATCGCGCCGGACGCCCATGCGGAGCGAATCGCCGACTGCCGCAGAACGGTCGCACTCCGGCAGCAGGCGGACGGGGGCTGGTGCAGCCGCTGGTATCCGTCGCGGTATGTCCCCGCGTACTACTGCCTGCGGCTGCTGACCACGGCGGAACGGGGACACACGCGGGAGACGGCGCGCGCGGCCCACTGGCTGGCGGAGAGTCAGCGGACGGACGGCTCCTGGGACGGGACCGTGATCTCCACGGCGGCGGCGGTCCTCTCGCTGGCGCTGCTGGACCGCGAACCGGCCCGCCGCACGGCGGCGCTCGCCTGGCTGCGGGACCGGGCCGAACCGCACGGCGAGGCCCCCCGGGACGGTGAGGAGCAGGACAGCGAGGGGCGCTGGCGGGGCGAGCCCGTGCTCTCCTTCTGGTTCGACTTCCGCGACGGGCGCAGGCTCTTCCACCACTGTCAGGACCGTGGCCGGATCACCACCGCCTGGGCACGGCTGGCCCTGGCCGCGCACAGCGCCGGGCATCCGGCACCCGGGCATAGGGCGGACCCCGGCGGCGATGAACGCCACCGTTGAGTGAATGTTTACGTGTACGCGACACACTCCGCAGCATGATCTTCCGACGAACACAACGAACACCCATACGGCTGGCCTCGCGGATACGGGGCACCGCCACCCTCGCCCTCGCCACCGCCACCCTCTCGACCCTCGTCGCCGCCGGGGGAACGGCGCAGGCGGACACGGCCCGCCCGGACGCGGCCCCCCGTACCCCCGCGTCCTCGGCATCGGCCTCCGGCGCCGACCCGAAACCCCGGGTCATCGAGGACAAACGCCTGCCCCTGCTGTCGGGGAAGGCCCGCACCCCGGGTATCCCGGGCACCCCGGGTGCCTCGATGGGGATCACCTCGGTCCCCCGCTGCGACGGGGACGGCACCAGCGGCCCCCGGATCCAGCTGATGTACGTTCGCGGCGACCGGCAGCCCGACCGGATGGAACAGCTCCGCGCCGAGTTCCAGTCCCGTGCCGTCAACCTCAACACCAAGTTCGTCGAGGCCTCCGAGCGGATGGGGGAGCGCCGCGAGGTCCGCTTCGTCCATGACGCGAACTGCCGCCCGACCATCACCCGGGTCGTCGTCCCCCAGTCCGCCATCGACGGCGGCGGCGAGTCCACCCAGCGCGCGGTGGTGGCCCAGGGCCACGCCAGCAATGACCGCAAGTATCTGATCTGGGCCGAGAACGATGTCTGCGGTCTCGGCTTCGGTTACTACGTCGACCAGCGTCCCGGGCAGGAGAACGCCAACAACACCAATGCCGGCTGGCCGATGGTCGGCATGGGGCGTCTCGGATGCTTCAACACCGGCCCCAACGTCGATGTGCACGAACTCCTGCACACCATGGGGGCGGTCCAGCCGAACGCGCCCAGGTCCACCGGGAACGGCGCCCACTGTTACGTACTGGGCGATCTGATGTGCTACGACGACAAGCAGATCCCCAACCCGCCGGGCCGGCTGATCCCCTGCAACCACCCGGAGCGGGATGTCATCGACTGCAACCGCGATATGTACTTCAACCCGAGACCGCAGCCCGGCAGCTATCTCGACCGTAACTGGAACATCGCGAACAGCCGCTTCCTGATCCGGGGCGGCGGCTCCCCGTCGCCGGTGCCGGCCCGGGCACAGCTGCGGAGCGCGGTCGGCGGCTGGGCCGCCGATGTCGACATGGCGAACACCGCCGACGGCACCAAGGTCAAGGCCGAGGCGGTCAGCGGTCATCCGGCCCAGCGCTGGAACCTGGACCGGCTCGCCGACGGCCGCTACCGGATCACCTCGGCCCTCGACGCGGGCAAGGCCCTGGACTCCAACACCGACCGCTCCCGAGTGGTGGACGGTACGAGCCACTTCGCCCAGATCTGGGGCCGTGGCGAAGGCGAGAACCAGAGGTGGACCCTGCGCCGGATCGCCGACGGGCGGTACGAGATCGTCGGCCATGACGGGGGCTGTCTGACCGCCTCCCGGCACGGCGCCGCGCTCGGCGTCTGGACCTGCCACACCACCGACAGCCAGCGGTGGACGTTCGCGCCCTGAGGCCGAGCCGACCGATAGGGCGCGGGCGGTGGGGGTGTCAGCGGTCGTCGTCGACCAGCTGGGGCCGCACCGTCCGCGCCATCACATCCATGCCCGCGTCGCTCGGGTGTATCCGGTCACCGGAGTCATAGGCGGGCAGCAGCCGGTCCGGGTCGGCGGGGTCGCGCAGGGCACGGTCGAGGTCGGCGACCGCGTCGTAGGCCCCGCTGGTGCGGATCCAGTGGTTGACCTCCTTGCGGAGCTTCTGCTTGGCCTCGGTGTCATAGCCGTACGGAGCGCCCTTGAAGGGGGTGAGGGTCGCGCCGACGATCCGGACCCCGCGCTCCTTCGCCATGCGGATCAGGCGCTTGTGGCCGTCGACGACGGACCGGGCGGTGACCTCGGGGGCGGTGCCGCAGCCGAAGTCCGGCTGGCCGCCCCCGCCGATGTCATTGATGCCGATCAGCACGACGGCGGTACGGACACCCGGCCGGTCCAGCACATCGTGGCGGAAGCGCGCGATGCCCTTCTCGCCGAAGCAGGACGAGTCCGACAGCAGCAGGTTCCCGCTGATCCCGCTGTTGACCACGGAGAGCCGTGACCGGGCGGCCGTCAGCCGCTCCGCCAGCTGGTCCGGATAGCGGTTGTCGGCGTCCGGGGTGGATCCGGCGCCGTCGGTGATCGAGTCCCCGAAGGTGACGACCGTACCGTCCGTCCGGGATCCGGCGACCTCCACGCCGGAGAGCGCGTAGTAGGCGTAACTCGTCCCACCGGCGAAGGGCCGCCCGGAGGTGTCCCGGGTCCGGTCGCCCACGGCCCGGTAGCTCGTCGTCAGCCCATCGGCGTGGTACGAGACGGGGCCGGTGCCGCCGGGTGCGAAGTGCAGCGTGACCGTGAGCCGTTCCAGCGGCCGTACGGGCAGGGCCAGCGCGTCCGAGACGGCGTCCTTCCCCGTCGGTACGGTGAGCCCCCGGCCGCCCTGGAACCTCAGGGTCCGGACGGTGCCGGGCCGGAGCGCGGCCCCCTCGCCGGTCCGCCCGACCGTGGCTCCGGTGATCACCAGCGGCTTGGTGCCGTAGCGGTTCGAGAGGCGCACCCGCACCTGGGAACCGGCCGAGGAGACCCGGAGGGTCTGCCGGACGCTCTCATCGGCGAAGCCGTCCGACGACCAGTTGGGCGGCCACCCCTCGGGCGTGCCGGGATACTGGTGCGCGACCCCCCAGGCAGCGGTCCATCCGCCGCCGCTGCCGCCGTGCGGAGCCGGCGCGGCTGTCGCGGCCGTCGCCGGAGTGGAGGTCAGGGCGAGCGCGGTGGTGGTGACCGCCGCGACGGACGCGAGGGAGATATGCCGGAGCGCCAGGCGCATGATGCCGTACCGCCTTCCTGTGGACTCAACAGACCCGATGGCCCCGGGAGTTCTCACAGAACTCCCGGGAGTTCTCACAGAACATCCAAAGTCGCACGGCTGTTCCCCACCGCGCGTCTTCGACTTCTCGTCAACAGGGAGCGGAGAAGGGAGCGGTGAAGGGACCGGAGCGGCTCACCCCAGAATGCCGCGGTCGTACCCCACGGCCACCGCGGCGGCCCGGTCCCGCACCCCCAGCTTTCCGTACACATGCGTCAGATGGGTCTTGACCGTCGCCTCGCTGATGAACAGCTCCCGGGCGATCTCGCGGTTCGAGGTGCCCTTGGCGACCAGTTCGAGCACCTCGCGCTCCCGGGCCGAGAGCACATCGGCAGCGGGGCCGACGGGGTTTCTGACGGCGTGGACGAGGCGGGACGCGACGGCGGGCGACAGGACGGTGCGCCCGTCGGCCGCCGCGCGGACCGCCGTGAACAGCTCGTCGCGGGGTGCGTCCTTGAGCAGATAGCCGGTGGCGCCCGCCTCGATCGCGGGGATGGTGTCGGAGTCCGTGTCGTACGTGGTGAGGACGAGGACCTTGGCACGGGCGCCGCGCCGGGTGAGTTCGGCGATGGCCTGGACCCCGCCGCCGGCGGGCATGCGCAGATCCATGAGGACGACATCCGGGTCCAGGCTCCGGGCGAGTTCCACCCCCTCGACGCCGCCCGCGGCCTCGCCGAGGACCTCGAAGCCGGGATCGGAGGCGAACATGCCGCGCAGACCGTCCCTGACCACGGGGTGGTCGTCGACGATCAGCAGGGTGATGGTCCGGTCAGCCATGGCGCACCAACGGTACATGCGCGCTGATCGCGGTGCCCTGACCGGGTTCCGACTCGACGGCGAGGGCACCGGCGACGCGTTCGGCGCGGGCGCGCATCCCGTCGAGACCGAAGCCGCCGCTGCCGGTACGCGGCACCGCGGCGAGCGGGTCGAAGCCCCGGCCGTCATCGCGTATGTCCAGGGTGACCTCGTCGCCCATATAGGAGAGGGTGACGCCGGCGCGGGTGGCGCGGGCGTGCCGGGCGGTGTTGGCGAGGGCCTCCTGGGCGATCCGCAGAAGGGTGGCGGCGACCTCGTCGTGCAGCGGCTCCTCGGTGCCGGTGACGGTGAGCCGGGCGGTGACCCCGGTACGCCCGGACCATTCCGCGACGGTCTTCCTCAGCGCCTCCGAGAGCGTGTCGTGCTCCAGGGCGACCGGGGAGAGGTCCCGTACGGAGCGCCGGGCCTCGCCCAGGGAGCGGCGGGCCAGCGCCTGGGCGCGGTCCAGATGTTCGCGGGCCACGTGCTGGTCGTCGGTGGCGGCGATCACCTGGAGCTGGGTGATGATGCCGGCCAGGCCCTGGGCGATGGTGTCGTGGATCTCGGCGGCGAGCCGGCGGCGCTCGTCGGCGACACCGGCCTCCCGCGCCTGGAGGACGAGCTGGGCATGGAGGGCGGCGTTCTCGGCGAGGGCCTTCTCCAGGGCGACGATGGTCCCGGCCCGTTCCTCGGCGGCCCTGGCCTCCTTGGCGCCGAGGTGGTCGAGGCCGATGGCGAGCGTCGCGTTGAAGACGGTCAGCAGGCCGAGGGCGACCCATTGCACCGGCGAGTCCGGCGGCAGACCGCCGGACTGGGCACCCGCCAGGGCGACGGCGGTCACCAGCAGCCCGACCCGGGCGGCGCGCGGCGGCAGCAGGTACGCGGCGTCGAAGCAGCCGAGGCAGGCGTAGAGCGCGAAGAAGGGATTGAGCCAGGTCAGGGCGAAGGCGAGGGCGGTGCGCAGCACAAAGTGGACACGACCGGCGGTGGTCCCCTCGGGGAGCACGGGGGTGGTGTCGGCCGCGCTCCCGGTGCCGGCTTTCCGTTCGGTGCCGGCCGCGTGCTCAGCGGGGGCCGCCGCCGACAGCCGCGCCATGGTCCGGGACCACCACAGCTGCAACGCCAGCACGGCGAGGAGCAGAGCCCCCGCGGCGTACATCTCCCGCCGGGTCATCAGCAGGGGCGCGGCCACGGATCCGAGGAGCGTGGCGAAGCCCAGCAGGGCGTACGGCCCGTACCGGAAGAACTGGGCCCAGCGCTCCTCGACCGTCGTCGTCATCGATGTGTCACTCCCATGTGAACCAGCGCCGGGCCGCGGCGATCAGCAGTACCGCCCAGAGCGCCGTGACCCCCAGATGCGTCCAGCTCGGCCATTGTCCCGCGGCGGCCTCGTCGAGGGCCTGCGCGGCGGCGCCCAGCGGGGTGAGGGTCACCACGCGTTGCAGGACATCGGGCATGGACGCCACCGGGAGCCAGACACCCGCGGTGAACATCCCCGGGAAGAACAGCGCCGAGCCCACCGCCTGGGTGGTCCTGATGGTGCGGCAGACGGCGGAGACGGTGGCGCCCAGTGCCAGGGTGGCCAGGGTGACGAGGGCGAGCACCACCAGGAACCCGACGGGCCGGCGGGGCAGGTCCACGTCGAACACGATCCGCCCCGCGGCGAGGGCGAGCAGCGCGGAGACCACGACGGTGGCTCCGTGCAGGGCGATCTGCGTGCCGATCAGGGAGCCCGGCCGGATGGGGGTGGTGGACATACGGCGGAGGATGCCGCGTTCCCGGTAGCCGGTGAGTACGGGCGGCATGGCGTGCAGCCCGGCCGTGAGCGCGGCGAGCAGGATGGCGACGGGGACATACAGATCCACGACGCGCAGTCCGCCGAGGTCGGCCGAGTGCTCCCGGTTGGACGGGATGGCGCCCACGATGCAGAGCAGGGCCGTGGGGAAGACCAGGACCCAGAAGAGGGAGCCGGGCTCGCGCAGGACCAGCCGTGCCTCGGCCTTGAGGACGGCGATGGCGCTGCCCTTGACGCCTGTCGTACGGGTGCGGGTGCGGGTGGAGGTGGAGGTAGGGGTGGTCATGCGTCCGGTCCCGTCAGGTCGAGGTAGGCGTCGTCCAAGGTGGCCTCGGTGACGCGGAGCTGATGGGCGGAGATGCCCAGCCCGGCGAGGAGCGAGAGCACGGCGTGCACGGTCCCGTCCGTGCCGTTGACCACGATCCGGCCGTCCCGGTGGGTGGCGGACGCGGCCGAGGGCAGCTCCGCCAGCAGCCGTATCTCCAGCGGGGCCGAGGGGACGAAGGAGATCGCCGTACTGCTCGCGGTCCGTCCGATCAGCCCGGACGGGGTGTCCAGTGCGGTGATCCGGCCCTTGTCGATCAGGGCGATCCGGTCGCACAGGCGCTGTGCCTCCTCCATGAAGTGGGTGACCAGCAGCACGGTGGCCCCGCCGGCGCGGATCTCCTGGATGAGCCGCCAGGTGTCGCGGCGGGCGCGCGGGTCGAGGCCGGTGGTCAGCTCGTCCAGGACGACGACCTCGGGCCTGCCGACCAGGGCGAGCGCGATGGAGAGGCGCTGCTTCTGGCCGCCGGAGAGCTTCGCGAAGCGGGTGCGGAGCTTGTCGGTGAGTCCCAGGCGCTCGGCGAGGGCGCGCCAGTCGGCGGGGGCCGGGTAGCAGGCGGCGTACAGTTCGAGCGCCTCACGGACGGTGATCCTGGGCTGGAGTTCGCTCTCCTGGAGCTGTGCGCCCAGGATGCGGGTGACGGGGCCGCGGTCGGCGACGGGGTCGTACCCGGCGACGCGGACACTGCCGCCGTCGGGGCGCCGCAGCCCCTCCACGCACTCGACGGTGGTGGTCTTGCCGGCCCCGTTGGGGCCGAGGATCCCGAAGATCTCTCCCGCCTCGACATCGAAAGATATGCCGTCGACGGCCTTCTTGTGCCCGTACACCTTGCGCAGGTCGCGGACTTCGACGATTGCCATGTCCATCAGGGTGCTGTGACAGGACGGGGGCGCACATCGGCCTTCACGCTCGAAGGGGCATCAGCCGATCGGTTGATGGCCGGGTACGACCTCGTGCTCGTCCCGGCCACCCGGCCGCCCCGGTCGGCTCAGCCGCTGCGGTCCGCTCGGCTGTCCTTGTTCCCCTGCATGTTGCGCAGGATCGACGCGATGTGGGAATCGGTCGGCCGTGCCGTGTTGTTGTCCGCCCGGCTGGGCAGGATCACCATCTGGTCGCTGAAGCGGTCGCCGAACTCCCGGTCCAGGCCGACACCGACAAAGCCGCACCGGACATCCGTGTCGGTCTCTCCGTCGACGGGCCGGCGGGGCAGCGAAACCAGCGCCGCCTGTGAACTGAGGGCACTGCCGTGGACGCGCTGCCAGCGTTCGGCGACCAGTCGCCTGCATTCCTCGGTGCTCATCTGGCTCAGCAGCGTATTGGCACGCATCGAGGCACTGGACAGACTTCCCGCCAGATCGAAGAAGTTGTTGATGGTGTACCTGCTGCGGCGCCACATATAGGCGCGATAGGGAACGGTCCTCGGGAGATACCCGGGAGTCACATTGAGCCATAGCTCATCGAAACTCCGGTTCTCCTCGTTCCGGTACTCGTTTTCGAGTTCCTCCAGCCAGATACCGGAGGTCCACCCATAGGTCTCCCCCTCCATGATCAGGATACGGGTGAACTTCTCGTCCATATCCTGGGTGGCGTAGTCGAAAAGGGCCCCGATCGCGCCGAGGGTGAGTGCGTGCCTGCTGCGCATGTAACGCAGCAGAAGATTGGCGTACTCCAGCAGTTCGTTCTGCTCCGACCCCGGGAACTGCTCGATGTATTTGCGCTGGCGGGCGATTCCGACGATCTCCTCGGGGGTGATGCCCGGGGGAACCTCACTGGCGAAGTCGATCCCGGTCGCCGTGGGCCGCAGCAGCAGGCTCCAGGGGTTGGGAAAGGTCTTGAAGTACTTCAGCAGCTCAGGGGCGGTCTCGGTGAAGTGACCGGTGCACGCGGTACAGAAGCAGGTCGCCTCGACCCGGCCCAGCTCCCCGCTCATGCCCCAGAGGTCGGTGACATCCAGGGCGATGCCCTTGAGTCCGCATCCCGGCCGCCGGGAGGCGACCTCCTGGACGATGTCGATCCCCGTTCCGAGAATCGCCCCCAGCACCTCGGTGGAGCGCGGGTTCGCGATGCAGGGCTGGGGTGTGGTGACTCCGCTGATGTCGCAGATCTGGAGCCCTTCGCCCGGTATGTACCCCATGGTGGGGCAGAAGGAGAGAATAATGTCCTTCTTCGCCTTGAGGAACTCCTCGACCACGTCCTCGAACCCCTTGAGGACCTGGGAGGGCTGGGCATGGCTGGAAAGCGGCACCCCCTGGAGGCCGTCGATCTCGTACAGCAGACCGTCGGACTCCGCGACGGGCAGTGCGACGGCCCTGGCGTCCACTCCCCAGGTGTCCTTGAATTCCTTGAGCAGCACGGCGGGACTCTTGTACCGCAGGACGGAGAGGCTCGGGATGTCGAGGACGCCCTCGCCCGCCGAGCGTGACACATTGGAAATGCTGAAGGTCCGGCGCTTATGACTCATCTGTGCCTCTCCATCGAGCCAGGGCCTGTAGCCCATCTTGCGTGACTTCCAGTCGGCCACCGGGGCTCCTGCGCACATACCCCCGGCCGATGAGCGAACGAAGAATCTCTCCGGTCACTGCTTGGGTGAGCTTCGGAACCACCTCGGCGGCGGCCGATACGACCGCCCTCTGCGTCAGGCGGCCGTCGGCGCTCCGGGCGCCCTGGCTCCGCATGACGCGCAGCAGGTCGTGCTCCTGCTTCGGGAAGGCCCAGTCGAGGGAGTCCGGGAACAGCGACGACAGGTCGCCCGGCGGCTCCTCCCGCCTGGGCGCTGCCGGAGGTCCCGGCGGTCCCGGACGCGGTGTCACGGGATCCAGCAGGGCGAGCAGGGTCACCATGGCCGCCGCCGCACTGCCCGCGGCGGCCTTCTGGGATCCGGCCGCGTCCGCAGCGGCCTTCCCGTCGTTCGCCTTGTCGCTGATGCCCCGTACGACCAGGGCGTCCAGCCCGCCCGCCAGATGGGCGGCCTCGACCAGGCCGACGGCCTCCATGTCCAGGGCGAGGGCGTCGTTGTAATGCTCCCGCAGATGGACCGCGATGTCCGACGACTCGTCGGCCAGGACCACATCGCCGGAGGCGATGGCGCCGACATGGACATCCTGCCGTCCGCGCATCGCGGCACGGACCGCCTGGTCCAGCCGGTGGGAGACAGGCCATGCCGCCGGACGCACCAGGAATCCCTCTGGACCGCTTTTGCCTCCGTGAATCCCATAAACCTTGTTCGCGATGACGACGTCGCCGATCTTGATATCGTCCTTGAGCCCGCCCGCGACGCCCACGAAGATCACCATCCGGACGGTGAGCCACTCGATCAGCCGTTCCGTGAGAATGGCTGTTGTACCGGCACCCATACCCGCCTCGACCAGGCCGATGTGCCACTGCGTACCGGGCAGTCGAGCGCGCTCGACCCGGGTGCCATAGGGGTGGACCAGTTCTTCCTCTACCGTGATGTGCTCTCGTACCGACATGTACTCGACGGGCAACGCCGTCACCACCACAGCCAGCGGTTCTGCTGCCTCGGACATGCGGCCCAGTGTAGAGCGAACTTCGCTGTGGAATAACTGAGTTGAAGCATAAACATGGGGGGTATCGGTGGGCTCGGAGCTACCGGAGAATGCGAACTGTGGTTCGAAGTTGACGGAACTCCTGGTGACGGAATACCAGGTGATCAAGGAGGAGCAGAAGGCGAGGATCGGATTCCGCGACAACCTGTTGTACGTGACGCTGGCCGCGGTCACGGCGGTCATCGCGGCCGCGGCCCAGACCGGGACGGTGGACCTGCTGCTCGCCCTGCCGCCCGTGTGCGTGATCCTCGGATGGACCTATCTCGTCAACGACGAGAAGATCTCCGCGATCGGACGGTACATCCGCACCGATCTGGGTCCGCGCCTGGCCGGGACGCTCGGCACGGAGCCCACGGCCGCGCCCCGGGAGCTGTTCGGCTGGGAGAGCGTCCACCGGGCGGACGCGCGCCGGGGCTCCCGCAAGCTGATCCAGTGCCTGGTCGACCTGAGCGCCTTCTGTCTGGTCCCGCTGGGGGGACTCGTCCTCTTCTGGCTGGACGGCTCCGGCGGAGCCGCACTGCTGACCGCGTCCGCCGTCGAGGCCCTGGCCATATCCGTACTGGCCTGGCAGATCCTGCTGTACGCGGTGCCGTTCCGCCCCCGGGCCCCCGGCCCGTGACCCTGCCGCCCCTGCCTCCCTGTTCTCGGAAGGGGGGGTAGCCCCCCTGCGAACATGGCGCCTACGCCCCGCGCGCCACCAGGGAATCGCGGGCGAGGATCTCCTCACGTCACCGGAATCAGACCGAACCGGGATCAGACTGAAGGAGTCCACCGCCATGACCAGGCAGCATCACCATCAGCGCATCGGCCGCAGGCCCCTGCTCGCCACGGCGGTGATCGCGACGGCAGCGGCCCTCACCCCCGCGGTGGCGCAGGCGGCCCCGGCCGCCCGGAGGACCCCGGCCCCGGCCGGGACGGCGCGGGACACCCCCCGTACCCAGGACCCGGTCGTCCGCGCACTGGACCGGATCGCCCATCCCCTGCGCTCCACCGAACCCGACGGGGGGACCGCCGATCTGCGGGCCCTCGCGTCGATGATCGGCGGCGCCAAGGTCGTCGGCCTGGGCGAGGCCACCCATGGCTCCCACGAGTTCTTCACCATGAAGGAACGGCTCTTCCGCCATCTCGTCCGGGAGAAGGGGTTCCGCGCCTTCTCCCTGGAGTTCAGCTGGCCCGCCGGAGTGCGGATCGACGACTACCTCCAGACCGGCAGGGGCAACGCCCGGCAGATCGCCAAGGAGACGCTCACCGGCTCCCCCTGGGACCGGGAGGAGTTCGTCCACCTCATCGAGTGGATGCGCGACCACAACCGCCGCAACCCCACCCGTACCGTCCACTTCGTCGGCAACGACCTCGGCGGCCCCGCCATCAGCGACGCGTTCTTCGGCCGGATCACCGACTATGTCCACCGGCACCACCCGGCGCTGGCACCCCGTATCGACGAGCTGTACACCGGGCTCCGCCCCCTCGACGATGTCTTCGCCTATCTCCACAAGCCGCTCGCCGAGCGCCGGCGCTTCGCCGACCGGGCCCGGCGCGCCCTCGGCCTGATCAGCGCGGCGGGCGGCCGGGACCGGGAGGCCTACGACTGGGCCGTGCAGAACGCCCGCTCCGTCGCGGACACCACCGAGTTCCTGACCGCGAACGTCGACGACCTCGCCGCCCTGCCCGACTTCCAGCGCTTCCGCGACCGGGTCATGGCCCGGAACATCCTGTGGTGGCAGCGGCGCACCGGCCACCGGATGCTGGTCTCCGCGCACAACGACCACCTCGGCCTCGTCGCCGGGACCGCCGAGATGTACCCGAAGACCCAGGGGTCCTTCCTCCGCGACGCGCTGGGGCGGAACTACCTCCCCATCGGCATGACCTTCGACCGGGGCTCCTTCCTCTCCAAGGACACCGCCATCGGCGGCGACTGGAAGAAGTTCACCGTCGGCGCCGCCGCCCCCGGCACCAATGAGCACACCCTCGACCGGGTCCGCCACCGCGACTTCTATGTCGACCTCCGGGCCGCCGCCCCCGACGCCCGCCGCTGGCTGGACACCGCCCGCCCCACCCGTACCATCGGCACGCAGTTCTCCGAGGGCTACCCCCTCTACGACCTGGCCCTCGGCCGCGCCTTCGATGTCCTGATCCACCTCCATGACGTACGGGAGGCCGACCCGCGCAGGCCGTGACCCCCGGGTCCGGGCCCCCCGGGGTGCCGTGCCCCGGGTCCGGTCCCCTCGGGTCCGGGCCGCTCGGGCGGCCCGGGGAGGGTCAGCGGCGGAAGGCGGACGGGGGGCCGGGCCACCAGGCGTGTTCGCCCAGGGTCCGGACCAGGGCCGGGACCAGCAGGGAGCGCACCACCAGGGTGTCCAGGAGAACGCCGAAGGCCACGATGAAGGCGATCTGGATCAGGAAGGCCAGCGGGATCACCCCCAGCGCCGCGAAGGTCGCCGCCAGGACCACCCCGGCCGAGGTGATGACCCCGCCGGTCGCCACCAGGCCCTCGCGCAGGCCCTCCCGGGTGCCGAGGCGGATGGACTCCTCCCGTACCCGGGACATCAGGAAGATGTTGTAGTCCACCCCGAGCGCCACCAGGAACACAAACCCGTACAGCGGCACCGAGGCGTCGGTGCCGGTGAAGCCCAGCAGCTGGGTGAAGACCAGGGACGCGACCCCGAGCGTGGCGAAGAAGTTCAGTGCCACCGTGGCGACCAGGAGCAGGGGCATCAGCAGCGAGCGCAGCAGCGCCGTGAGGATGACCAGGATGATCGCCAGGACGACCGGCACGATCAGGGCCCGGTCGGCCGCCGCCGTCCGCTGGGTGTCGATCCGCTGGGCGGTGACCCCGCCCACCAGCGCGTCGGCGTCCGGCACCGCGTGGACGGCCTCGCGCAGCGCGGTGACGGTCCGTTCGGCCGCCTCGCTGTCGGCCGGGTCCGCCAGGGTGACATCGAGCCGTACCCGGCCGTCGGCGATCAGGGGCGGGCCGCCGGGGTCGCCACCGGCCGTCGTCGTGAGGACGGCGGCGACGCCCGGTACCCGCCGGGCGGCGGTGGTGACCGGCTCCAGGGCGGCGGCGCGGGCGACGACCACCGTGGGGCTGCCCGATCCGCCGGGGAAGTGCTCGCCGAGGACGGCCTGCGCGGTCACCGAAGGCGCCTCTCCGACGAGGGTCTCGTCCAGGGGCACCCCCCGTGAGGTCAGGGTCGGTGCGAACGCCGCGCAGACGAGCAGCGCCGCCAGGGTGCCCGCCCAGACCCGGCGCGGTGCCCGGTCCACCAGGTCGGCGACCCGGCGCCAGAGCCGGTGCGACCCGCTCGCCGTCTCCGCGTCCGCCCGGTGGGGGCGCGCGGGCCAGTAGGCCGCGCGGCCGAGGAGGACGAGGACGGCGGGCAGGAAGGTGAGCGCCGCCGCGACCGCGCAGACGATGCCGATGGCTCCGACGGGGCCCAGGGCGCGGTTGTTGGTCAGATCGCTCAGCAGGAGCGCGAGCAGTCCCAGCGCCACGGTGGCCGCGCTGGCCAGCACCGGACCGGCCGAGCGGCGCAGGGCGGCCCGCATCGCCGCCGTGCGGTCGCCCCCATGGGCCAACTCCTCGCGGAATCTTGCCGTGAGCAGCAGCGCGTAGTCCGTGGCCGCCCCGATCACCAGGATCGACAGGATCCCCTGGACCTGGCCGTCGACCCGGACGACCCCCCGTTCGGCGAGTGCGTAGACCACCGCGCAGGCGAGGGCGAGCGCGAGGACGGCGGCCACGATGATCAGCAGGGGCAGCAGCAGGCTGCGGTAGACCAGCAGCAGGATGACGAGGACCGTCGCCAGGGCCACGCCCAGCAGCAGACCGTCGATCCCGGCGAACGCGTTCTTGAGGTCCGCCTGGGCGGCGGCCGGGCCCGCGAGATGGACGGTGGTGGCCGGCACCGTCCGGGCCGTGGCCCCGATCTCGTCCAGCGCGTCCGCCAGCCCGTCGCCGAGATCGGCCCGCAGCGGTACGACCGCCCGCAGCGCGCGGCCGTCGTCCGAGGCGAGCACGGGGGACGCGGCCCCGTCGAGCAGGGGTGAGCCGTCGATCTCCGCCAGGGCCCCGGCGGCGTCGGCGCGTGCCGTCGCCGGCAGCGGCCCGTCGTCCGCGCGGGCGGTCCAGACGATGACGAGCGGCAGGGCATCGCTCTGCCGGAAGTCCTCCTGGACGTCGATGACCTGGGTCGACTCGGCGCTACGGGGCAGGAACGCGGCCTGGTCGTTGGTGGCGACCTCGCCGAGCCTTCCCGCGTACGGGCCGAAGATCCCGCCGATGCCCAGCCAGGTGACGAGGAGGACGAGGGGGATCAGCAGACGGGCGGTACGGGAGGTTCGAGCGGGACGAGAGGGGCGGGCAGGACGGGTGGGGCGGGCAGTGTGAGGCATTGACGGCACATCCGCTGTCTCGACGGGGTGGCTGTGCTGACCGGGCGATTATCTTGATGGAATGAGATATTCGGGATGGTAGGGGACGGGAGGGCGACGGCCGGAACCGGCCCCCTGCACCCGGTGGGCCCGCACGGGACCCGGTGGCCGCGCCCCGGACCCGGTGGGCGGCCTCAGCGCGGCGGTTCCTCCAGGGCCGTCTCCGCGCCGAAGGCGTCCAGCTCCTCACTGAAGGCGTCCAGGAACCGCAGGACAACGGCGAGTTCCGCGTCGTCGAACCGCACCCGCGCACGCTCCCCCGCGACTGCCAGCGGGCGGAAGAACGCCCGCGCGGCCAGCCGTGCCTCGTCCACGTACTCGATACGCACCACACGCCGGTCGGCCTGGTCACGGGTGCGGCGGATATGACCGGCGCGCTCCAGCCGGTCCAGACAGGCGGTCACCGCACCCGAGGTCAGCCCCAGCCGCGCCCGCAGGATCCCCGGTGTGACCGGCCCGTCCGCGTCCAGGACCGTGGCGAGCGCGCTCACATCCGTCGGATGCAGACCCTGGGCCGTCGCGAAGGCGTGCGTCAGGCGGTTGATCTCGCCGTTCACCCGGCGCAGGGAGACCGCCAGGGGCATCAGCCGCTCGAACGCCCCCGCGCCGCCGCCGCTGCCGTGGTCCCCGCCGCCGCTGCCGTTCCCGCCGTCCACACCGCTCTCCCCGTCCACGCGTGGAAGCGTACCGGCGGCTTCCGGATCGCGGCCCGTACGGGCGTCGGGGCGCCGAGCGGGGGATCCCGGTCGGCGCCCCGATCCCTCGCTAGGTCGTGTCTTCAAAGTCCCGTCTGCCGGCCGTGCCCTGGCACGCACACTCGCGATGTTGTCGTCGGTCGCCGATGCTCCGCATGGACTCC
>NZ_JBEPCY010000035.1:0-49093 GCF_040299965.1 Streptomyces sp. NPDC000594
CGGCCCGATCCTCGCGAGGGTCACGCATGCCTCCCCGTCGGGGTGGGTGTTGCCGCCGCAGGCCCGGGAGAAGGCCGTTCCCTTGAGCGGGAGTGCGTACAGGTCGGTCATTGGTGTGCCCTTCCTCGTAGGTGGAAGGCCCATGCTGACCGCGCCGGGAGGGGCTTCCTAGCCGGTTTCCCGTTCGCGCAAGAAGTCGTTCCGGATGGCTTCGACCAGGGCGCGCATGTCATCACCCGCGAGGGAACTGGCGCCGAACCGTTCGAATTTCTCCACGTAGAGGGAGACATCCCGGGGGTCGGTGGCGACGATCTCCGCGTGGGCCATCTCGATGGTCACCATGCGGTCGTCCGTGATGCAGAAGGAGTGACTGGGGAAGTCGGTCTGCCGCGTCGCCAGCGCCACGACCCGTATGTCCACACCGGGCAGGCGGGAAGCCGAGACCAGGCGATCGAGCTGGCCGGCCATCATCAGAGGTGGGAGTACGCGCCAGCGAAGAACCGATTCCGTGATGACGAAGCGGAAGGTCTTCTCCGTCGAGTACAGGACGCTCTGCCGTGCCAGCCGTGCGCCGATGGTGCGCTCCAACTGCTCTGGCCCGAGGTTCTCGCGGGCGAAGACCGCGCGTACATATTCAGGGGTCTGGAGCAGGCCGGGGATCAGCGCGGGCTGAAAGAGCCGGAGCAGGGTTGTCTGTGCTTCGACTCCCTGTACCTGCTGCTGCTTGCGGCTGTAGCCGAGGCGCCGGACGAGCCGCCATGCGACGACCTCTGTCGCCGCCTCTCTGGCCACGGCCATGAACTCGGCCTTGACCCCCTCCGAAACCCCTATGGCCGTGAGGATGCAGTCGACATCGGTGACGCTCGGCGCCGTGTTGCCGTTCTCGATCTTGGACAGTTTGGAGGACGACATGGCAGCGCCACGGGCGACCGCCTTGGCCTCCAGTCCGGAGGACTTCCGCAGTTCCCGCAGCGCTGATCCGAGGGTGGCTCTGTTCACACGCCGTACTGTGCCCACCATTCGGGGAACGGCACAGCCTGGGCCATGGCCGTGTCCCGATAGGCGAGGAATGTGGCGAGCCGTTCCTCGTCGAGGAAGTCGGAGCCCAGGTACTTGCCCGCGTCGTCGTACTTCATGGCGCTGATCACGCGCTCGTCGAAGAGCCAGAAGTCCGGGGCGTCCGGGATCGGGTTCTCCCGGTCCGTGGTGTCGAGGATGAAGAACTCCTCCCCGGCGGTCATGTTCCGCCGGTAGCCCCAGGAGAGTTCGAACCGCAGATACTCGGTGAGCGGGCGGTTGAGGATGTGCACCCGGTACATGCGCCGCCCGGACCGGGTTGCGTTCCCGACCGTGGTCACCCAGTCGCTGGTCGCGAAGTCCGCCGGCTGGGGCTTGCCGGCGACGAACGCCTGGTACGCCTCCACGCTGCCCGACTGGCTGTAGTCGTCCAGGGTCTCCAGGCGGAAGGCCTCCCGTTCGAAGTCCGAGAACCACTCGCCGATGGTCTTAGATGAGGTTGTCACGAACGGCCTTTCGGATGAGTTCGACAGGGAGCTCCACCAGGGCCTCATGGGCCGGAATCACCAGCCCGTGATCGGCCACGATGCCTCCCTGGAAGGCGAGCGTTCCCCGGTCCGTCGCGTAGATGGCCGGACAGTCGCCGTCTTCGCACTGGCCCACCAGACGAGTCAGCGTCACAGGTTGCCCCCTTACGTTGGGTGTCGATGTCGATACTCGGGGTACGGGTGGCGGGAGATCAAGGGGTTCCGTTTTCCGTTACTGGAAACCGGCGTCAGCAGCCCGTACGCCCCGGGTACCAGCGGCAGGCGATGCCCGCGAAGCCGCCGTCGCGGAGGAGGGGCAGCTCCAGGGTGGTGCCGCCGGAGGTGCGGTGGATGGTGCGGACGAGGCCGGTGGGGCTGTCGGTGAGGGTTTCGACCAGCCAGGGGCCGGGGCCGATGCGGAGGGGTACGGGGAGGGCGCGGGCGGGGCCCGACTGGATGCCGCCGAGGAACCAGCGGGGGCCGGAGCGGCGGGCCAGGACGGCGGAGTCGCCGGGGGCGCCCGTGAGCAGCCGGGTCTCGTCCCAGACGGCGGGGACCCGCTCCAGGAAGCGGCGGGCCTCGGGGCGGGCGTCGTACGACTCGGGCGTACCGGAGAGGTTCTGGATGCCGGACTCGTACAGCACCGCGAGCCCCAGCTCACCCGCGTCGGATGCGGCGTTGGGGCGGGCGGGGCGGTGGAAGGAGCCGGGGGTGAAGTCCATCGAGCCGATGACGTTCCGGGTGAAGGGGAGGATCGTCAGATGGTCGGCGGTGTTGGAGCGCTTCTCCTCGCCGTTGACGCCTTCCAGGGTCATGACATGCGGCCAGGTCCGCTGCATGCCCTTGGGGATGGTGGAGCCGTGGAAGTTGACGAGGAGCCGGTTCGCGGCGGTCGCGGGGAGGATCTCGTCGTACCAGCGCAGCCGCTCCTGGGACTCCGCGTCCATGAAGTCGATCTTCACCCCGCGTACGCCCCAGCGGTGCAGCGTCGGCAGCCATCGGGCCCGTTCCTCGGCGGTGTCCAGGTCCCGGTAGTGGATCCAGACATGGATGCCGACCCCCTGGGCGGCGCCGTACCGCACCAGTTCGGGGATCCAGCTGTTCCGCTCCCAGTCGGGGTCGGTGACATCCCACCGCGCCGGGTCGAAGTACCAGCCCGCGTCCACGACGGTGTACGGCCAGCCGCGTTGGGCCGCGTAGTCGACATATCCCTTCTGGAGGGTGAGGCTCTGCCCGGCTGGGCGGCCCCCGGCGAGCCAGGTCCACAGGGCGGGGCCGGGCAGGATCCAGGAGGTGTCGCGGATACGGGAGGCGGGGGCGAGGTCGTCGGTGAGGGTGGAGCGGACGACCCGGTCGAGGGTGCCGGTGATCACCGCGCGCCAGGGGGTGTCGAGCCGTCCGCCGCCCTTTGCGCCGGGGCTTGTCTGCGGTGCGGCGGTCTCGACGCGGTCGTCCCAGAGGCGTACCCCGTACACCGGTGATCCGGCGGTGTGGGTGAGCCGGGCGCCGGACCAGTCGCCGTCGAGCCCCGACTCGGCGATCAGGGCATGGCCGCCGGGGGTGCGGAAGAGCGCCTGCATCATGTACTCGCCGGTGGGGGCGGTGCCGGCGGGGTACGGGACGAACAGGTTCTCGTTGTCCGCGCGGTAGCGACCGAGCCAGGAGTCGGCGCCGGCGGGGAGGACGAAGGCGGAGGACTCCCCGGTGACCGGGCCGGCCCCGGTGGGGAGGGTGTAGCGGTAGGCGACCCCGTCGGGGGCGACCCGGACGGTGAGCCCAAGGCGGGTGCCGTCGGGGGTACGGAAGCCGAGCCGGGTCTCGGCCATCCGGACCTGCCGGGACCGGCTCTTGCCGGTGGTGGTCCGATAGTGCTCCGAGACGGTCCGGTCGGCCCGCGCAATGGCCCGTAGGCCGCTGGAGAGATCGGTTCTTTCGGTACGGAGACCCAGGGGTGATGGCTCCAGGACGGTCCGGCCGTGACGCTCGACGGCGAGGGTGAGCGCTCCCGTATCGGCCGCCAACGCGACCCGGGCGACCAGTCCGTCCGCCCCCTGGATCCGCCAGACCCGCTCGTCGGGGTGGGCGCGGGCCGGGGGAGCGAGCAGCAGGGCGGTGGTGAGCGCGCCGCAGAGCGGCAGGACGAGTCCGCGTAATCGGTGCCGTGTCGCCATGGTTTCTCCCGGGCCGGACATCGGATGACTGATCGGATGACTGGGAGAATGGGGGCGGGGGAGACGGCCGTCAAGGGCGGGGCTGCGGCGCTCCGTGTGCCCCCCTGCCGGTGGAGGGGTAATCCGGTGGGCCCCGGTCCCGGGGCCTGGCAGGCTCGGATCATGACCGACACCCTCCGTACCGCCCACACCTCCCAGCTCACCCCCGCCGAACTGGCCGACATCCGCGTCTTCCTGGACGAGTGCTTCGACGGCGACTTCAGTGACGAGGACTTCGACCACGGCCTGGGCGGGATGCATGTCCTCGCCCGGGACGGCGCGGGCCGGATCACCGCCCACGGCAGTGTGATCATGCGGCGGGTGCGGTACGGGGGGCGCTTCCGCCGGGTCGGTTATGTGGAGGCCCTGGCCGTCCGGGCCGACCGCCGCCGGCAGGGGCTCGGCTCCCAGGTGATGGCGGAGCTGGAGGGGATCATCGACCGCGCCTATGACTTCGGCGCGCTCTCCGCCTCCGACGAGGGCGCGGCGCTCTACCGCTCGCGCGGGTGGCGGCTCTGGCCGGGCCGGATCGAGGCCATCGGTCCGGACGGGCCGGTCCACTTCCCCGATGAGGAGGACTCGACCTTTGTCCGGGGCGTGACCCTGGAGAGCGGGGCCGCCCTGGCCTTCGACTGGCGCGATGGCGATGTGCTCTGAGGCCGCGCGCGGAGCCGTGACGGCAGGGCGCGGCACCGTATCCGGCGACTCCGTTCCGAAGGAAGTTTCGTTACCCACACACTCTGTGTCCTGCGGAAACGGAGCCGTTGGGCCGACTTCCGACCGCCGTGCCGCAACAAACCCGCTACGGCGGTGGCGCTTCCGTATATCACGGGATAACGCATTCCAGGCCGCCGGTTTTCGGTCATTGGTCGACGGCCGCCTTCCGAAGATCCCGGACGGCTCGTTAATCTCGTCAAGTCTGAAGTTGGTCAGGTGCACAACAACTTGACGGAGGCTCAGTGAAGTCACATCTTCGCCGCGCACTGCCGGTGCTCGCGGCAGGCGCCATGGTCGTTGCCGCCGGTATCTCCACGGCCGGTCAGGCTGCGGCGGCCCCGCCCTCGTCCGCCACGTCCGCGCTCAGCGCCGCCGAAGTGAAACTGCTGAACTCGGATGCGCCCAAGACGGTGAAGCTTTCCCCGACGACCGGCGCCATACTCTCCGTGGACAAGGGGATCTCGCGCGTCGATACGCGTATCGGAAAGCGAAATCTCTGCAACTCGGGCGATGCGTGTTGGTACACCACCCAGACCCCGTACGCCCATTTCGGCTTCTACGGGTCCCCGGGTACCTATACGGCTTCCATGCCCTACCGGGGCGACTACCACACCGGAAACTACCGGGCCAGCGCCTGCTGGACCTACCAGGGATCCTCCCCCTGCCGGGGCGCGCTTCCCCCGAACACCTACGCCTCCCTCGGGGTGACCGTGACGGGCACATCCTTCCGCATCCACTGACCCACCCCGCCCCGCTCGATCTCAGGGCCCCGCCTTCCCCGGCGGGGCCCTGAGCCCTTTTCCTTGCGGGGCGGCCCTCAGGTCTCCCGGGCCCCCATCGGCCAGACCGTGCCATCCGGCGGTCGCACCAGCGCGGCGACGATTCTCTCGGCCCGCTCGTCGGTCAGCCCGATCACCCCCCACCCGCAGCCCTTCAGCCCGAACAACCCGACCTCTGGGCCATCCGTGTTGAGGACTTCGAAGAACTCCCGCCACCCGAACCTTTTCTCGGCAACCCTGTTCGGATGGTGGTAGCGGGAGTGCCAGCTGTCATCAAGGACGGACCTCATTGCTCCGCCCAGTCGGAACTCCTCGTCGGAGTCCTCCAGGATGGCGTTGATCGTGCCGGGCGAGAGCAGGGCGAGTGACCGGCAGGGGTGGTCGATCATCAACTCCGCCATCCGCGAGCGGGGCACTATCAACGGGAACACCATGCGCTTTCCTCCAGGATTCGGATCTGCTTCCACGGCTTCCGTCACTCCACAGCGACTCTGCTCCTGGAGCAGGGCATCGACCTCGTGATCAAAGAACTCCTTGGTCATGCCCAAATCGACTTCACCGCTGGCGTCTACGCACACGTCCGACTCCGACTCCAGTGCCAAGCCATCGATACCCTGGGAACAACCCTCGGCCGGGCCAACGACGAACCTGACGACCCATCCGACGCAAGCCGTCCGCTGACGTTGCAGTCAAACGCCCAGGGAGCCCTGCCGGACTGCGTCCGGCAGGGCTCCCTGTTCTGATATTTTCCGCAGCACTTCCCCTTCACTACCTGGCGCTTACTTGCAGATCAGAAGAAGTGAAGTGGCTTACGGGATCCCGAGAACATTGGATACCGCCTCGTGCACCTGGGTCGCAATGCGATTTAGCTGCTTAAGCTCATCCTCGCTCTTGGCGGCTCGCTCCAGTTGCCACTCGATGAACATGGGTGCGAACCAGATGAGTTGCACGAGCCTCGCTTCCACGGTCTCGCCGATCGGAGGAATCCGAGAAAGTAGCGCTACGTATGCTTCCCCGGCATCGAGATCAAATTCTCCAGACCGAAGCTTTCCGAGAAATCCAGACTCGTCGTCCCATGCTTCGTCTAGAAGTTCCAGCAGGTCATCCATGTTCATCCTCCAGGCCAGTGGTCGACGATCGCCTCCGCCGGGACATTCTGCCAGACCAAAACTTCTGAGTCCTTCCTGGCGTAGGCGCTATGCCTCCTGCTCGACGGGAACGGACCAGAAGAGATGTCTACGTAGCTATACGGGATGCGTCTCAGGTCGATCGCAACCACCCCATGGCCTTGATTGTACTTATCGAATGCAATGCCGGGATTCTTGGTTGTTGAGATCCATGGCGTCAGCTTCTTTCCGGCAACATGCGACAGAGGGCTGACACCTGCATTGCTGGGGTCTCTGGCTGTCAATCCATTGGCCGGGTCATCATTCGCAGCCAGTGCACGGTAGACGATATTTCCGTCGGGATCCGGTCCATCGGGCCTGCTGTCGCAGTTGTGAACCAGGACCGGCGCGGCCCCCGCCAGCACATAGTACGTAGGGATGCCCCCCACGCTCAGGTTGTGCACCGCCGCCTGCTGCGTCCAGCGCTTGATCGCGGTGATCTGGACGTGCGTGCCCGCGCTGGTCCTCAGCCACTGGCCGGGTGCCAGGTCCGTCGCGTCGAGCCACTCGCGGAGCTCCGGGACCCAGAACGGATGGGCGTCCGTGGCCGTCAGGGAGTCAGTGGGCCCGCCCTTCTTGCCGTCGAGGTCGATGGTGATCCTGACGAGGGTCTTGGCGCCCTCGCTGTTGATCTCCGCGGTGACGGTTCTGGCCTGGGTCCTGCCGGTCTTCGGATTGGTGGCCAGGACCCTGTCGCCGACCCGTACATCCTCGATCGGCTTGGTGGTGCCGTCGGCCATCAGAACCCGGGTGCCCGGGACAAAGCTGCTCGGGCATGGGTCGTTTCGCGGTCCCCTGGCTCCTCGCCCCACGCCTCGGCCGATGCCGACCTTCGCCGTTTCCGCCTGGAGTCTCCGGAAGACCTTGTCCTTGCCCTCCGGGCAGTACTCCATGCAGGCGTCCATCAGTACGCCGGCGACTTCCTTGTTGTAGGTGGGACTCGAAGGGTCGGGCCCGTATTCCCGCCAGAGATCCTTCTCTTTTATCTTCTCCTTGACGATTTTGACGTACTTCCCCATACCCGGAATTTTCATGTTGAAGACAACGCCGGGCAGTTCCTTGAGGTAGTACGGCCGAATCTTGGGCCTGATGGTCCAGTTGTACCAAGCCTGGTTAGCGGCGTTACGCGCCTGATGCGGCGAGAGTCCGTCGGCGCGATACATCCGGGAGAGGATCGCCCGCTTCTCGCCATTGCTGACGGTGCCGCTGCCCGTATCAGGGGCCCTCATGAGACCGGTCGGATCGCTCTTGCTGACCGGGCTGTTGTTGCTGTACGCGTACCCGTTCATCTGAAGCGGATCCGAGATGTCCATGATCGGGTCCGCCGAGATGAACCGGCCGCTGGCCTGGTCGTACTCGCGGGCGCCGATATGGGTGAGGCCGGTGGCCGCGTCGTCGATGCCGACGCCCAGGTAGGAGCGCTTGTTGGGCCAGTTGGCTGGCTTGGTGCCGCGGATCTCGCCGTAGGGCTTGAAGGCGCGGCGGGTGACGGTCTGGCCGGAGGCGATCTCGATCGCGGTGTTCGCCGTGCCCAGGTGGTCGGCGATCATCACGCTGCGGGAGTGCCCGGTGGTGGCGCCGTCCTTGGTGGAGCGGACGACGGTCGCGGCGCCCGCGTGCGGGTAGGCGCGGGAGGCGTTGGTGATCTTGCCGGTGGAGTCGGTCGTCAGCTCGGTCTCACCGAGGTAGAGCGTCGCGCCCTTGGGCGAGTGCTCCAGGACGCGGTTGCCCTCGGCGTCATAGACATAGCGCGTGGTGACGCCGTTCTCGGTGATCGTGTCGAGCCGGTTCTCCGTCGTCCACTTCAGGTCCTGGTCCTGGGTGGTGCCGTCGAAGTTCCGCCGGGTGGTGTTGCCGCCGGCGTCGTAGGTGTAGTCGCTCGCCCTGGACGCGGCGGACGAGGTCACCGAGGTGAGGGTGTGCGGCTGGGCGACGGAGCTGGGCCCCGTGCCGTTCCCCGCCGTACGCCCGTAGCTGTAGGTGTAGGTGACGTTGTTCGCCGCGTTGGCCGGGTCGTGCTCGGTCATCTTCGCCCGGTTGCCGATCCAGTCGAAGGCGAAGGACTGGCGGTAGGCGGTGGAGCCGGTGGCGACCGTGGCCGTGTCGGGCGCGGCGTTGGCCAGCGAGGCGGTCAGCGCGGCGTCCGGGCTGGTGGTGTCGGTGGCGGCGTCGGGCGCCTCCGCGACCGGTCCGGCCGAGCGACCGCCGTCGTCGCGGTGGCCCCAGACGGCACCGTTGGCGGACTTGCAGCCGGTGGCGTCCTTCCGGGGCGCCACATTGGAGGTCCAGGCATGGACCAGCTCGCCCATCAGGTCATAGGTGAAGCACTGGTTGTCCCAGGTCTCCCCAGTGGCGTTGGCCAGCTGACGGGCGCTGGAGGTGATCGTTCCCGAGGTGTCGTAGGAGTAGTAGGAGTCCGAGACCCGGTGCGGACCGGCGGTCTCCCGGTCGACGACGGTACGGGCCAGTCCCCGGGTGTGCTCGTTCAGGAAGTTGGTCGTCCAGACCCGGTAGGGCTGGCCGCCGGAGACCGAGCGCATGACCTCGCCGTACGGCGAGTACGTGACATCGCTGGTGTACCAGGAGTGGCCGGCGGTCACCTCGGGGAGATCGTCCTCGTTGTAGCGGGTGAGGACCTTCTCCTGCGCCAGCCCGCCCTTCGCGGGCAGGGTGACCGACTTCGGCATGCCCGTCTGGGTGTACGTGTAGCTGTACGCGTACGTACCGGAGAGCCCCGTGGTGGTGGTGTGTGCGGGGATCACCGTCTCCCGGCCGGTGGGCCGGTACTCGCTGTCGTAGCCGGTGACCCGGCTGGTGATCGCGCCCACGGAGGTGTTCCGGGTGGTCGCCACCGGCTTGCCGAGGCCGCCGGGGAGCGAGTCATAGGTGAACTGCTCGGCCGGGGTGGTCCCGGTGCCCTCCCAGACGGCCTTCACCCGGCCGACGGTGTCGTAGTCGGTACGGGTCTCCAGCAGCCGGCCGTTGGTGACCTTGACGGCGCGGTCGGCGTCGTCGTACTCGGTCCTCGTCTCCCCGGTGTCGGGGTCCCTGCTCTCCGTCACCCGGCCGCGGGCGTCGTACGTGAACGACCAGGTGTTGCCCGCGGGGTCCTTGACCTCGCTGCGGTGGCCCCGCTTGTCGTAGCCGTACGAGGTGACCCGCGAAGCATTGCGGTCGGTCTTGGTGTAGTGCTCGATGGAGCTGACCCTGCCGACCGCGTCCGTGACGGTGCGCACGGTGGCCGAGGTCGAGCCCGGCGGGTCGATGGTGGTGCTGGTGTCGCCGTAGCTGGTGCGTGCCTCGTACTGGTACTTGCCGCCGTGGTACGTCGCCAGCCGGACCTGCCGTTCCAGACCGTCGTAGACGGCCATGGTGTGGCTGGGCACCAGGGTGGGGGACCTGACCTCGAAGGGCTCGGGCCTCGGCTCACCCTTGGCGAGATAGGGGCTGGTCTGCTTCTCCACCAGCCCGTGGTCGTCGTACTTGGTGTCGGTGATGATCCGGCCGGGGCCATGGGCCTCCGACTGGGTCTGGATCTGCCGGCCGAGGCCGTCGTACAGCGTGATCGCGGTGGTGCGGTCGCCGTTGTTCTTGAGCGTCCTCGCGGTGACGCTCGCCGGGCGGGCGCCCTCGCTCGTCACGGTCGCGGGTGCGTACGTGAACTCGGCGTTCGGGCTCTTGCCGCCGGACGAGCGCGACGGCGACCAGCCCTTCACCAGGCGGCCCAGGGCGTCGTACTCGTTCCGGGTGACGCGCCCATTGGGGTCGCTGACGGTGAGCGGCAGATGCCGGCCGGGGTCGTAGGTGGTGGTGACCGCATGGCCGAGGTCGTTGATCACCTTGGTGGAGGTGACGGCGCCGCCGGAGTCGCCGGGGGTGTACTGGGTCTCGGTGGTGCCGGCACCGGGCGCGGTGACGGTACGGAGCCGGCCCAGGGGGTCGTAGGTGCTCTTGGTCTCGATGGAGTGGGAGGTGCCCTTGCCGTCGATCTCCGCGACGGAGGTCACCAGGCCCTTGGTCGGGATCGCGCCGAACGTCTTGCCGTCATAGCTGGTCCGGACGGACTTCATCAGCTCGGTCGCGGGGTCCGCCTGCTGGTGCGCGGTGCCACAGGGTGTGGCGGTCTCCCGCTCCTGCTGGTGCAGCCCGATGATCCAGTCACCGGTGTTGTGTACATAGGTGCTCGTGGCGCAGCGGCGTTCCGAGAGGGTTTCGCCTGTGCCGTTGGGCGTCGCCACAAGGGTCTCGACCTCGATGGGCAGCCCGTACGTGGGCTCGAACTCGGTGAGGACGCGGGCGGTGCGGTACGAGGTGCCGACGGTCTGGATGTCGTCGACCCGGCGGATGCCACTGCGGTGGGCGGTGAGCGCGGGAAGGTTCGTGCCGTCCTCGGCCTGCCGGGCCCGGGACGCGGTCTGCTTGACCCAGGGGAACTGGAGACCACGCTTGAGGATCTTGCCGCTGGTGCCGGTGTAGGTGATGGACTCGGCGGTGTGGCCGGCGAGGGTCGGATGGTCGTCGGCGACGAGCACTTCCGTGCCGGTGGAATCCTTGACCGTGCCCCCCGCGCCCAGGAAGTAGCGGGTGACCGACTTCGTCTGTGGCTGCGGGTTGCCCTGCTTGGGGTCGGTCTTGCTGCCCTTGACCGAGGTCACCTGGCGGTAGCCGCGCCAGTCGCTGTAGGTGGTGATGGCGGGACGGGTGAACTCGTCCTGGCTCTTCGACCAGTTGGCACCCTCATAGCCGTACTTGGTGAGGATGGGCTTGCCGTGGCCGCTGACCCGGTCGGACTCGGTGACCGAGTCGACGACGTACTTGTTGAACCAGGCCTTCTTCGGGGTCTTCTCGTCGCCGTCGGGCGACCAGCGGACCGGGTAGCAGGTGGTGTTGTACCGCTCCTTGTCCTCGGTGGGCTGGATCGCGCAGCCGCCCTTGTACTCGACGGAGACCTCGCCACCGGCCTCGGTGAAGACGGTGCCGATGCGCGGCCGGGTGAAGCCGGGGCGCTGGTCCTTGCTGTCCCGGCGCACCAGGTTCGGCAGCTGCCGGTCCTTCAGCCGACTCCCGAGCGGGGAGCCGGAGCCGACCTTGTAGTGGCCGAAGCTGACACCGTCCCTGTGCTGGACCGTGCCGGTGGTGTCACCCGGGGCGTAGCCCGTGCGGGTGATGGAGTTCAGCCACAGTCCGGGGCTGGTGTCGTACCAGTCCGACGGGAAGGACTGGTGCAGCTTGTACGAGTCGACCTTCTGGAGAGCCGTGGAGCCGGGGCGCTGGGCCTCGGTGACGACCTCGGAGAGCCGCAGCCGGGTCCAGAACGACGGGAAAGTGGAACAGTTCTTCTGGGTCGCCTTGCAGTTGAGGTTGCCGGGGCTGTCCCACCAGTGCCGATAGGCGCCGGGGTCGGTGGTCTTGTCGAAGTTGGCGGAGTCGCAGATCGTGCCCGTGGCCAGACAGCGCTGGGCCGCCACCAGGTTCACCCGGGCGGCGGGCTTGGTGAGGTCGCCCTCCCGCATGCCGTACTCGATGAGATCCGGGTAGGCGGCGCGGTCGTACCGCTCGGGGGACTTGAACTTCTTCCGGACGGCGTAGTGATTGCTCGACTGATGCCAGTCGATCACCATGGCGTTGTCGTGGACATCGACCACCTTGTCCAGGCCCCAGCGCCAGGCCTGCTGCTTGCCGGAGCCGCAGCGGGACGCGGCGAAGGTCGTCGCGTGGCAGGGCTCATCGGGGTGGTTGCCGAAGACCGGCACGGTGGAGACGGAGTCGGTCTCGGCGTGTCCGCCGCCGACCTTGTTCAGCCCGTAGTAGTGCTTGGTGCCGTCGGGCGTGGTGACAAGCCAGTACTCACCGTTGTTGTCCCGGTTGGTGCCGGCGGTCTCCTTCAGCTCGACCCGGGTGCCGTCGTCCTGCTGCGGGCGGTAGATCTGCTGGGTGTTGCTCCCGGCCGGGATCTGCGCGGCGGTGTCCAGGACGAGTTCGGTGGTCCGCCCCCCGAGGGACATCACGGCGTTGTCCGAGACCCAGCACAGGTCGGCGGTCTTGTTCTTCTTGGCCGTGTTGTTCGGCGTCTTCCCGCCGAGCGTCTTCCGGTCGTCCTCACAGGACCGGTAGCGGCGCTCGATATGGCCGGGGTCGTACTCCCAGCCCTCGCCGATCCAGGAGGACTGCGGCGAGGAGACCGCCGTACGCCCGTCCACGCTCTGGGAGTTGTAGGAGAAGGCGATCTCGGGAGCGGGGCCCGCCGGAGGGGGCGGCACCGCCAGCGGATAGGTCCAGGAGAAGGCGCCCGAGGAACTGCCGGCCGCCCAGGATCCGCTGTTGGCGAGCGGGGTCGCCTTGAAGGCGCCGCCCTCGCCGGCGCCGGAGTCGGTCAGGCCGAAGGTGGCGCTGCCGCCGCCCGAGGCCGCCGCGGCGGTGCGGGCCTGCGGTGCACTGAGCGGTGCGTCCCCTTCCGCCACCAGGGCCGGGGGCGTGGGCGATTCGGGGTCGGTCGGTACCGGTTCGGCCGCCGGGTCGACGGTCGCGGTGAGGGACTTGCTCCGGGTGTCGTTGACGGTCTCCAGTTCCTCGTAGGTGTGGCACTCCTCCAGCTCCGGGGTGGTCCGGTAGCAGTCGGGGAACTGGACCAGGCGCAGCCGGGAGGCCCAGTCCGCGCCGTTGAGGTTCTGGAACTTGCCGTAGTCGACCTTGACGGAGATGGGGACGGCCCCGGTGGTGGGGCCGTCGACCGAGATCACGGCGCCGTCCGCGCCCTCGCCGACCGGGGTGGCGCGGTCATGGACGGTGACGCCCCAGGTGCCCGTGGGGGCCGCCTGGCCCTCGGCCCGGCCGAGGCTCACCGGCAGATTTCCCACCGGGGACGGGGCATCCGCCGTGGCGCTGCGGGCCGCCGGGCCGCCGCTGGGGAAGGTGATCTGTGCGGTTGCGGGCGCCACGGGAGTGGTGGTCCCCGCCGGTGCCGACCGCTGGTCCTCCGGGACATCGACCTTCAGCTGGTCGAGCGTCGCGAGGCGGCTGACACCGGGGACCGGCAGGCTGCGGGAGATCTTCTCCAGGCTCAGCTCCTCCCGGCCGTTCGCGTCGGCGTTGGGAGCGGGGTTGGGCGGCAGGGCGAGCGCCGAGGCCGGCAGCAGGCCGGCCAGGAGCGCCGCACCGATGGCGGGTATGAGCAATCGCCGTTGAAGACGGATGGTGCGAGCGGGCGTTTGTCGACCGAACACGGGAGGTCCCCCGAGCCTCTCAGAGCGCGACCGGGTGACGACCACGCGTAAATGATCTACGTCAGATGACGGAGATTCTGTGACGGCCCTGTGACGGTGCGCCAGGGTTCCAGCCTGCCCTGTGATCATCATCACGGCATGTAGTGATACCGAGCGTGACGAATGCGCCATAAAAGCGCCTAGGGCAAGTAATGACGACTGGCTGGATCTTTAAGGTCTTACGGCCTCAATCGGGCCGCATCCTCATAATTCCCGCCCCGAGAGGGAGTGTTGGTCCAATTATGTCCGCTGCTTGAGGCGAACACTCCAGGACATGGCGGCATCCCGGTCTGACGGTGGAGACGCCTTCGCCGGGCGGGTGGTTCTTCCTTCTCCGTCATCAGGCGGGTGACGGAACGTCACCGATGGGACATCATCAGCTCGCCCTGCCCTACGGTCCGTCCGGACGGGGGAAGTCCGACGGACGGCAGGGCGGTGTCTCAGCTCCGGCCGCGCCGTGCGCGACGGATTCCAGGGGGAAGGGGAACCCGCCCGATGACGCGCACCTGGCGTCGTATGCCCGGCCGCCGCACCACGGCGGCCCTGCTGGTCGCGGCCGTCGCCGCGACCGGTGTCACCTATGCCGGTCTGCGGCTCGACGATCCGGATCCACCCGGGACCGCGAGCAAGGCCCAGCCGAAACGATCCGCCGCCGTGCTGACGGAAGCCGCGGCGCTTCGCCGGGCCGCCCGTACCGGGAAGTCCGTCGAGGTCGTCCCGGCCCGTACGGAGCGGTCCACCACCTGGGCCAGGGCCGACGGCAAGCTGGCCATGGACCTGTACGCGACCCCGGTCCGGGCCAAGTCCGGCGGCGGGTGGAAGCCCGTGGACACCACCCTCCGCCGTACCGGGCGGGGCTGGGAACCCAAGGTCACCAGCGGGCGGGTGGTGTTCTCCGCCGGCTCCCGAACGGATTCCGACGGATCCCGGACCGATTCCGGCGGCGGATCCCGGACGGATTCCAGCGGCTCCCGGGCGGATTCCGGCGAGCGGAAGCCGTCCCCGGACCGTGCCTCCCGTGACGAGATCCGCCGGGTCTCCCTGCTGCCCGGTGCCGCTCCCGGGGGCCGCGCGGCCACCACCACGGAGCCCGCCAGCCCGCTGGTGACCCTGCATGTGGGCGCCCACAGCATCCAGCTGACCTGGCCGGGACCCGTCCCCGCGCCCATCATCGACGGTCCGCGCGCGCTCTACCCGGAGATCTTCCCGGGCGCCGACCTGGTGCTCACCGCCGACAACGGCGGCTTCGCCCAGCTCCTCGTCCTGAAGAACCGCGCCGCGGCGGCCAACCCCCGGGTGCAGCAGCTCGCCTACGGCATCAGCTCCCCGGACCTCACCTTCCGGCTGGACCCCGCCACCGGTGTGCTCGGCGCGGAGAACGCGGACGGCGAACCCGTCGCCTACTCGCCCACGCCGCTGATGTGGGACAACAAGGGCGCCCCCGCGGTGACCGACGGCACGGTGGGCTCGGGGAACCAGCCCACCGAGCCCGAGTCGCCCGACCCCGTCGACACCGGCACTCCCGAACCGGAGCCGAGCACCGGCCCCACCGAGGAGGAGCGGGTCGAGTCGGACGAACAGGCCGACCCTTCCCCGGAGGCCCTGCCCACCGCCACGGACGGTCCGGCGCCGATCCGCCCGGAGGAGCCGCTGCCCAGCGCTCCCGGGGAACCCACCCCCGGCCCCACCCACGGCGGCCCCGCCGCGACCCTGAACCTCCCCGCGCTGGACGGTCCCTCACCCGACTCCCAGGGCGAGCTGGTCACCGCCGACCTCAGCGACGGCCAGTGGACCCTCACCCCGGACCAGGACTTCCTGAACAACCCCGAAACCGTCTACCCGGTCTTCATCGACCCCTCCGTCAAGGAGGACATGCAGAACTGGACGACGGCCTACAACCGCCACCCCAAGGCCACCTTCTACAACGGCCGGGGCTTCAACAAATACGGCACCCATGAGGCCCGCGTCGGATTCGAGTCCGACACCTGGGGAACCTCCCGGTCCTTCTTCAATTTCTCCTTCGACAAGAAGCTCGAAGGCACGAAGATCGAATCCGCGAAGCTCACCATGCTGGCGACCTACTCCTGGTCGTGCAGCCCCCGCTCCATGAGCGTGCACCACACGGGACCGATCAATTCACGGACCAACTGGAAGAACGCCCCCAAGCTGCACGACAAGAACAAGCTCACCACCAAGAAGTTCGCCCTCGGATACAGCTCCGGCTGTCGCGACGACTTCGTGACCTTCGATGTCCGCAAGGCGGCGCAGAAGCAGGCCGACAAGGGCGAGGACGGAATGACCCTCGGGCTCCGCGCCCGGGACGAGGACGCCCAGTACGCCTGGAAGAAGTTCCGCGCCAACGGTGAATACCCCCCGAAGGTGACCATCGTCTTCAACCGCAAGCCGAACCCTCCCACCAAGCTGGATCTCCACCCGGATTCCGAGTGCACCACCAAGGCGCCGTACGCCCGGATGGGCTCCGACGACCTCTCCTTCTCCGCCACCGCCTCCGACCCCGACGGCAACATCGACTTCATGGACTTCGACCTGTGGCCCACTGGGAAGTGGGACACCGCCGGCGATCTGCTCGGCGCCACGGGGAAGGTCAACGCCGACAGCGGTCAGGGAACATCTGTCTGGGAGCAGACCCCGCGCTTTCCCACCAGCCGGCTGACCAATGGGACGACCTACTCCTGGCGGGTCAAGGGCGTCGACGACGCGAATTCCAGCTCGCGCCACGCCCCGGTCAAGACACCCTGCCGCTTTGTGCTCGACCTGAGCGCGCCCAAGGCTCCTGATGTCGAGTCCGACGACTATCCCAACGCCGACGAGGAAAGGGACGGCTTCGGCAGCGAGGCCGAGGACTCGAACTGGAGCAAGAAGAAGTTCGGCTCCACCGGCACTTTCAAGCTGCGGGCGCGGAACAAGGACGTCAAGCGCTTCGAGTACGGGTACAACTCGGCCTCGTACACCGGCTCCATCAGCCCTCCGCGCAAGGACGGGGTGACCAGTACGGTGGACTGGCTGACGCTGCCCGCGCAGCGGCCTCCGACGGCCGGCCCCAATGTGCTCTATGTGCGCACCGTGGACGACGCCGACAATGTCTCCCAGCCGACGCTGTACTTCTTCTATGTCACCCCGCGCGACCAGGCGGACGCCCCCGGCGACTTCACCGGTGACGACCTCCCGGACATGATGGTCGTCACCAAGGAGGGCAATCTCGCCCTCTATCCCTCGCAGTCCGACAAGGAACTGAACAAGGGAACCGGTGACCTCGACTACTCGATGGCCGGCGCCTACCGGGCCAACCCCGACAAGGACCCCAATCCCGCGGCCGACACCAAGGCGCCGTTCGTGGCCCCGAAGGGCGGCCACTTCGCCAGGGCGCTGATCACCCATCGCGGGGACATCTACGGCGCCGACGGCCTCCAGGATCTCGTCGTCCGCGTCGAGGACCGGCTCTGGATCTATCCCGGTGACGGCTACGGCGCGGTCAACGTCGACAAGCGGCGGGAGATCCTGCTGCCCGAGAACGCGCCCAGCCCCAAGAGCTTCAGCCAGATCATCGCCGCCGGGGACATGACCGGCGACGGCCGCGGGGACTTCGTGGTCCGTGCCGGTGACGAGCTGTGGGCGCTCACCGGGTACCACGGCGGGGCGATCGACGAGGCGAGGCGACTCGCGGCCTCGGCGGCGTGGCTGGAGCGCGATCTGGTGAGCGTCCAGGACATCACCGGGGACGGGGAGGCGGACATCGTCTACCGGACGGATGCGAGCCACCGGCTGCTGCTGCGCAAGGGCAAGGCGGCGAGCGGGGGCGGTACCGATCTGGACTCGCTGGCCTCCGAGGCCGCCTCCCTGGGCGGGCTGGACATCGAGTACGGCGCCTCCGGCTGGTCCCGTGCGAGCATCCCGTTCCTGATGGGGGTGCCGGACGCGGACGGGGACGCGATCCCCGACGTCTGGACGGTGCGGTCCGACGGATCCGTCCGCTTCTACTCCGGCGGCCGGACCGTGCTCGCGGGCTCCGGTAAGGAGGTCGTCGCCCCGGCGGCCCACTGGAAGACCCGTCAGGCCATCGGCTGACACCGGATGCGGAGCGGGCCCCGGCACCCAGGACACCTGGGGGCCGGGGCCCGCTCGTGGTGTCGGGCGGCCCAGGTGGCCGGGTGGTTCATGATCTGTGTCTCAGATAGTAGGAAGTCCGAGTAGTTATGGAGACAGCGGCGCCCGGCTGGCTTAGCGTGGAGACAGCCGAATCGTCGCTCGATCCAGCGAAGGGCGGTGCGAGCCGTGCCCCGCGCAGTCACCCCTGCGGCACGGGACTCCCGCCCATCCGGCGCCTTCGAAATCCCCGTGATCTCCAAGGAGTCGATCATGTCCGCTGACACCGTTCGCCGGGTCCGCCGCCACCCGAGCCGCACCCATCGCACCTCCGACGCCGACCGCAGGAACGCGGCGGCGGCGCTCCAGCGCTCCCTCGACCGCAGGGACAACGGCGGGACCGTCGACCCCGAGGAGTAGTCGCGGGGCCGGTCGCACCGGGCCGCGTCCGGACCGGGTCCGGACCGGAATTCGTCCACATGGTGGACGGAGTCTGCTCATGGGCTGGGACGAAGAGTAGGGTGCCGCCATGTCTCGCAGCCTCAACATCGCAGTGATCCCCGGTGACGGCATCGGCCAGGAGGTCGTGGCCCAGGGCCTGAAGGTCCTCTCGGCAGTCCTCCCGCAGGATGTAAAGCTGGAGACCACTCCCTATGACCTCGGCGCGCAGCGCTGGCACCGCACCGGGGAGACCCTCCCCGACGCGGAGATGGAGGCCCTGAAGGGCCACGACGCCATCCTGCTCGGCGCCATCGGCGACCCCAGCGTGCCCTCCGGAGTGCTGGAGCGCGGGCTCCTCCTCAAGCTGCGCTTCGCCTTCGACCACTACATCAACCTGCGTCCGTCGAAGCTCTTCCCGAACACCGCGACCCCGCTCGCCGGGCGTCCGGAGATCGACTTCGTGGTCGTGCGCGAGGGCACCGAAGGCCCCTACACGGGCAATGGCGGCTCGCTCCGTACCGGCACACCCGCCGAGGTCGCCACCGAGGTCAGCGTGAACACCGCGTACGGCGTGGAGCGCGTGGTCCGGGACGCCTTCGAGCGTGCCGCCGCCCGCCCCCGCAAGAAGCTGACGCTCGTCCACAAGAACAATGTCCTGGTCTACGCCGGACATCTGTGGAAGGGCATCTTCGACCGGGTCGCCCAGGAGTACCCGCAGGTCACCACCGACTATCTGCATGTCGACGCGGCGACGATCTTCTTTGTCACCCAGCCCGAGCGCTTTGACGTCATCGTCACCGACAACCTCTTCGGCGACATCCTGACCGACCTCGCCGCCGCCGTCACCGGAGGCATCGGCCTGGCCGCCTCGGGGAACATCAACCCGGCCGGGGCGTTCCCCTCGATGTTCGAGCCGGTCCACGGTTCGGCGCCGGACATCGCCGGCACCGGCAAGGCCGACCCCACCGCCACGATCCTCTCCGTCGCCCTCCTCCTGCGCCACCTCGGCTTCGAGCCCGAGGCGGTCCGGATCGAGGAGGCCGTCTCCGCCGACCTCGCGGGACGGGACGGCACGTTCCGCACCACGGACGAGATCGGCGACGCGCTCGCGGTACGCGTAGCGAACTGATCCGACGTTGCCACACAGCCGCCGGGTCGCCACCGCGCCCGGCGGCTTCGTCCTGTACGGCCCCGGGTGCCACCATCCAACCGGGACCGCCTTCACCCCTTCCACCCTGTTTCTCGCGTCGAGCCATTCGAGCGATAATCGAACCGGGCCGTGGCATGCGGGTATGTCCGGACGTCCGAGATCCAGTAGCGGCGTGAGCGCGGTCCGTCACATCCAACGGTGAAGGACAGAAGCACTCATGACGATGCCCACGATCGAGCTGAAGCCCTCCTCGCACCCGCTCTCCGACGCGGAGCGGGAGGCCATCCTGGCCAACCCGGGATTCGGCCGCCACTTCACCGATCACATGGTGATCATCAAGTGGACGGAGGGCAGAGGCTGGCACGACGCCCAGCTCACCCCCTACGCGCCGCTCTCCATCGACCCCGCGAACATGACCCTGCACTATGCGCAGGAGATCTTCGAGGGACTCAAGGCGTACCGCCGCCCCGACGGCTCGGTGGCGACCTTCCGCCCCGAGGCCAACGCGGAGCGCTTCCAGCGGTCGGCCCGCCGGCTCGCCATGGCCGAGCTGCCCACCGAGCTGTTCATCGCCGCCTGTGACGCCCTGATCCGCCAGGACAACGCCTGGGTCCCGCCGCACGGTGGCGAGTCCTCGCTCTATCTGCGGCCCTTCATGATCGCGGCCGAGGTCGGGCTCGGGGTCCGCCCGGCCAATGAGTACCTCTTCATCGTGATCGCCTCCCCGGCCGCCGCGTACTTCCCCGGCGGGGTCAAGCCGGTCTCCGTCTGGCTCTCCGAGAACTATGTCCGCGCCGTCCCCGGCGGCATGGGCTTCGCCAAGACCGGCGGTAACTACGCCGCCTCGCTGCTCGCCCAGGCCGAGGCCGCCGACAAGGGCTGCGACCAGGTCGTCTGGCTCGACGCGCTGGAGCACCGCTGGGTCGAGGAGATGGGCGGGATGAACCTGTACTTCGTGTACGGGGACCGCATTGTCACCCCCGAACTGACCGGCTCCCTGCTCGCGGGCATCACCCGGGACTCGCTGCTCACCCTCGCCCGGGACCTCGGGTACACGGCCGAGGAGGGGCGGATCTCCACCGAGCAGTGGCGGCGCGACACCGAGAACGGCACCCTGACCGAGGTCTTCGCCTGTGGCACGGCCGCGGTGATCACCCCGGTCGGCCTGGTGAAGTCGGCGACCGGTGAGTGGATCCAGGGCGACGGTCAGCCCGGCGAGGTGACGCTGAAGCTGCGGAAGCGGCTGCTGGACATCCAGACCGGTGTCGCGTCGGACGAGCACGGCTGGATGCACGGCCTGGGCTGAGCCCCACGCCGGTGACGGCGGATCCGCCGATGGGTCCGCCGCCGTGCCCCCTTCCCGTATCCCCGTCCCCGTATCCACCTGGGTGTCCGCACCCTCATCAGGGCACCCGGGTGGGACAGGATGGGGGCATGTCCATATCCGAGCGGGGATCCGCCCACGACGAAGCAGCCCGGCGCGAACTGTCCGAGGCGGTGGCCCTGCGGGAACGGGGCGACCGGGCGAGCCGGGAGGAGGCGCGGGAGCGGCTGGTACGGCTCGCCGCGCGCTTCCCGGAGGACGCCGGGATCGCGTACCAGACGGCCTGGGCCCACGATGTCCTCGGCCTGGAGGCGGCGGCCGTCCCCCACTACGAACGAGCCCTCGCGGGCGGGGGCCTGAGCGGGGCCGACCGCTGCGAGGCGCTGCTCGGGCTCGGCAGCACCTACCGGATCCTCGGCCGGTACGAGGAGGCCGAGCGGACCCTGCGCGGGGCGGTCGCGGAGTTCCCCGCGCATGCGGGGCTGCGGGCGTTCTGGGCGATGGCCCTGCACAACACCGGCCGTGCGGAGGAGGCCGTCCCGCTGCTGCTGGAACTCCTCGCCACGACCTCCGCCGACCCCACGCTGAAGCCCTTCGCCCCCGCCATCGCGGCCTATGCCCAGGACCTGTCCGCGACCGTCCGCTGACCCGGGCTCTCATGGTCGGGGGCGATATTCGGTGGCGGACGGAGGCGGCGCACCTCGATGATGCGCGCATGGCATTGGGGGAGCAGTACACCGAACCGGGGCGGCACGCCGAACCGGGGCAGTCCACCGGACCGGAGCCCACCGGATCGGAGCACGCCGGATCGGAGCCCACCGGATCGACGGCGGAGCGGTGGACCGAGGCGACGGTCCATCCCGATATGTGGGTCGACCCGGACGACGACCCGCGCGAGTCCGACACCGAGATCCTCGACGAGCGCGATCTTCTGCTCGACTATCTGCGCAACTACCGTCTCACCCTGGAGATGAAGTGCGCCGGTCTGGACGCCGAGCAGCTCGCCCGGCGCTCGGTGCCGCCGTCCACCATGTCCCTGCTGGGTCTGGTGCGGCATCTCACCGAGGAGGAGCGCCGCTTCCGCCGGATCATGGCCGGTGAGGACGTGCCGAGGCTCTACCGCACCGATGAGGACCGCGACGGCGACTTCACCGGCGCGGTCGCCGACCCGGCGGTCGTGGCGGACTCCTTCCGCCAGTGGCGGACCGAGGTCGACCGCACCGACCGCTATCTGGCCGGTGTCACCGACCTCGACACCCGGAACGCCGGATTCTCCGATCTCGGGGCCCAGCCGGGGGGCGAGGAGCGGCTGCGCGATGTGCTGGTGGCGCAGATCGCGGAGTACGCGCGCCACTGCGGCCACGCGGATCTGCTGCGCGAGCGGGTCGACGGCCGCGTGGGGCAGTGACCGCCGCACCCCGTATGCCGCGCTGACCTGGGCGAAGGCCCCGGACCCCGGAATGTGCCCCGGGCTCCGGGGCTTTGTCGTGTACGCCGCCGGGTGCGCGGGATCCCGTACCCGGGACGGTCCGGGCCGGTGTGCGCGGTCGCCGGTACGGGGCTGGTGCGCGGAGCTTTCCGTCCGGGGCGGTACGCCGGGTGCGCGGAGCCTTCCGTCCGGGGCGGTACGGCTGGTGCGCGGGGCCTCCCGCTCGGGACGGTCCGCCGGGTGCGCGGAGCCCCGTACCCCCATCTTGGAGCATCGCTCAAAACTCTCACCCGCACCTTCCCCGACCTCCACCCTCCCATTAGAGTGCTGCTCTAAAGGAGGTGCGGTGAGATGCGACTGACCCCCACCGAGCGGGACCGGCTGCTGCTGTTCAGCGCCGCCGAGCTGGCGCGGGCGCGTCGGGCGCGCGGACTGCGGCTCAATGTGCCGGAGGCGACCGCGCTGATCGCCGACACCGTGTGCGAGGCGGCCCGCGACGGGCGGCGGCTCGCCGAGGCCATCGAGGCGGCACGGGCGGTGCTCGGGCCCGACGACGTCCTGCCCGGTGTGGCCGATGTGGTGACCGAGGTCCATGTGGAGGCCGTCTTCGACGACGGCTCCCGGCTCGCCGTGGTCGCCGACCCCATCGGCGGCGGCTCCCTCGGCCCGGCGGCCCCCGGCGCCGTCCTGCCCGGACCCGCCACCCCCGCACCCCGCCCCGAGCTGATCCTCACCGTACGGAACACCGCGTCCGTCCCGGTCAGCGTCACCTCCCACTTCCACTTCTTCGAGGCCAACCCCCGGCTGGACTTCGACCGTTCGGCCGCCTACGGCATGCGGCTGTGCGTCCCCGCGGGCTCCTCCGTCCGCTTCGACCCGGGAGGGGAGGCCGAGGTCGGCCTCGTCCCCATCGGCGGCGACCGGATCGCCATCGGGTTCGCCGGACTGGTCGACGGCCCCCTCGACGCCCCCGGCGCCCGTGCGGAGGCCCTGCGCAGGGCCGCCGCCTGCGGCTATCGGGGAGCCACCCCATGATCGGGATCGTCGCCGTCATCGCGGTCTCCGTCTGCCCCCGGCCCGGCGAGCGCTCCCCGCAGGAACAGGGGCTGCCCACGCTCTCCCTGCTGACGGTCGCCGTGGCCGTCGCCGTCGCGACCACCGCCACCGGACTGCTCTCCCGGCGGGCCGGCACGGTGGCCCGCCTCGGCACGGGACCCCGAACTCCGGGCCGTCCGGGCACCCGTACCCCGGGTGGTCCACGACGTACCCCCAGCGCGCCCCGGAGGGACCGATGACCACCATGGATCCGCGCGACTACGCCGCCGTCCACGGCCCCCGCGCCGGTGACCGGGTCGTCCTCGGCGACAGCGGACTCGTCGTCCGGGTCGAGTCCGACGCCCAGCGCCCCGGCGACGAATTCCTCGCGGGCTTCGGCAAGACCGCCCGCGACGGCCTCCACCTCAAGGCCGCCGCCGTCCGCGACACCTGTGACATCGTCATCAGCAATGTCCTGGTCATCGATGCCGTCCAGGGCATCCGCAAGGTCTCCATCGGCATTCGCGAGGGCCGGATCGCCGGCATCGGGCGGGCCGGGAACCCGGACACCCTCGACGGGGTCGACGTGGTCACCGGCACCGGTACCACCATCGTCTCCGGCGAAGGGCTGATCGCCACCGCCGGAGCCGTCGACACCCATGTCCATCTGCTCTCGCCGCGGATCATGGAGGCATCGCTGGCCTCCGGGGTCACCACCGTCATCGGGCAGGAGTTCGGCCCCGTCTGGGGGGTCGGGGTCAACTCGCCCTGGGCGCTGCGCCATGCCTTCGGCGCCTTCGACGCCTGGCCCGTGAACATCGGCTTCCTCGCCCGGGGCTCCTCCTCGGACCCGGCGCCGCTGCTGGAGGCGCTGGTCGAGGGCGGCGCCAGCGGCTTCAAGGTCCATGAGGACATGGGCGCCCACACCCGGGCCCTGGACACCGCCCTGCGCGTCGCCGACGAGCACGATGTCCAGGTCGCCCTGCACAGCGACGGGCTGAACGAGTGCCTGTCGGTCGAGGACACCCTCAGGGTGCTGGACGGTCGGACCATCCACGCCTTCCACATCGAGGGCTGCGGCGGCGGGCATGTGCCCAATGTCCTCAAGATGGCGGGGGTGCCGAACGTCATCGGCTCCTCCACCAACCCGACCCTCCCCTTCGGCCGGGACGCCGTCGCCGAGCACTACGGGATGATCGTCTCCGTCCACGATCTGAAGACGGACCTCCCCGGTGACGCCGCCATGGCCCGGGACCGCATCCGGGCCGGGACGATGGGCGCCGAGGATGTCCTGCACGACCTGGGCGCGATCGGGATCACCTCCTCCGACGCCCAGGGCATGGGCCGCGCGGGGGAGACCGTCCGCCGCACCTTCGCCCTGGCCGGGAAGATGAAGGCCGAGCTGGGACCGGTCGAGGGCGACGGCCCGCACGACGACAACGGCCGGGTGCTGCGCTATATCGCCAAGCTCACCGTCAACCCCGCCATCGCCCATGGCCTCGCCCATGAGATCGGCTCCATCGAGACCGGCAAGATGGCCGACATCGTGCTCTGGCGCCCCGAGTTCTTCGGCGCCAAGCCCCAGCTCGTCCTGAAGTCCGGCTTCCCCGCCTATGGCGTCACCGGCGACCCCAACGCGGCCACCGACACCTGTGAACCCCTGATCCTCGGACCCCAGTTCGGGGCGTACGGGGCGACCGCGGCCGATATCTCCGTCGCCTTCGTCGCCGGGGCCGCCGTGGAGCTGGGCGCCGACCGGATGCCCACCCGCCGCCGGAGGGTCGCGGTCCGGGGCACCCGGGGCATCGGGCCCGCGGATCTGCTGCTCAACTCCCGTATCGGCGAGGTCCAGGTGGACGGCGGGAGCGGTCTGGTCACCCTCGACGGGGACCCGATCCGCTCGGAGCCGGCCGACTCGGTCTCCCTCAACCGGCTCTACTTCCTCTGAAGCCTCCGGAATCCCACAGGTCTCCGGAGCCCTCGTACCGCCGCCGCGTCCCGTACCCCGTCAGGAGTCCGCACCTTGTTCCGTATGCCGCCCGAATGGGCCCCGCACGAGCGCACCTGGATGGCCTGGCCGGTGCCGAACACCACCTTCACCGGTGGGTATCTCGCCGAGGCCCGCCGGGCCTGGGCCGAGGTCGCGCGGACCGTCCGCCGCTTCGAACCGGTGACCATGGTGGTCCCGCCGGGCGGCGCCGACGAGGCCCGCGCCCTGCTCGGCCCGGGGATCGACCTGGCCGAACGGGAGCTGGACGACGCCTGGATGCGGGACATCGGCCCCACCTTCGTCACCGACGGCACCCGGCTCGCCGCCGTCGACTGGGTGTTCAACGGCTGGGGCGGCCAGGAGTGGGCCCGCTGGGGCCAGGACGCCCGTATCGCCCGGGAGGTCGCCGACCTCGCCGGGATCCCCGTCCACCCCTCCCCGCTCACCAATGAGGGCGGCGGGATCCATGTGGACGGCGAGGGCACCGTCCTGCTCACCGAGACCGTGCAGCTCGGCCCCGAGCGCAACCCCGGCTGGACCCGCGAGGAGGTCGAGGCCGAGATCCACGCCCGGCTCGGCACCACCACCGCGATCTGGCTGCGGCGCGGACTGACCGCCGACTACAACGGCTACGGCACCCTCGGCCATGTCGACATCGTCGCCGCCTTCGCCCGCCCCGGTGTGGTCGTGGCCCACACCCAGCCCGACCCCGCCCACCCCGACCACGCGATCTGCGCGGAGAACGTCGCCCTCCTCCGTACCCGCAAGGACGCCGCCGGACGCCCCCTGGAGGTGGTCGAACTCCCCGCCCCCACCCTCCTCCACGACGAGGACGGCGGCTGGGCCGACTACTCGTACATCAACCACTATCTCTGCAACGGCGCCGTGGTGCTCTGCGCCTTCGGCGACCCCCGCGACGAGGAGGCGGCACGGATCCTGGGCCGGCTCCACCCCGACCGCGAGGTCGTCCTGGTCGACGCCCGGCCGATCTTCGCGGGCGGCGGCGGTATCCACTGCATCACCCAGCAGCAGCCCCGCCCCTGGCTGCCCGCCCCCGGCCCCCGGTCCCTGGCACCCCGCCCCTGAGACCTGACACCCAGCCCCCCACGACTGTCGCGGACCCGGCGGCGACGACTGTCCCGGACCCGGCGGCGGCCCGCACCGGAATCGGGTAGAACTGACGGATGACCGAGCCGAGCGGCCCGCCCCGCGACACCGGCGGGCGGGCCACCCGATGACCCCTCCCACCCGCCGCCGCAATATCGCCCCGCCCCGCGAGTCCGTCCTCGCCGCCGCCATGGCCACCATCGCCACCCGGGGACTCGACGGCCTGACCATGGCCGGACTCGGCCGTGAGGTCGGCATGAGCAGCGGCCATCTCCTCTACTACTTCCGCACCAAGGACGAACTCCTGCTGCGCACCCTGGAGTGGAGCGAGGGCAGACTCGGCGCCGAGCGGGCCGCCCTGCTCGCCGGCCCCGCCCCGGTCGCCGAACGGCTGGCGGCCTATGTGGAGCTGTACCTCCCCGACGGCCCCCGCGACCCCCACTGGTCGCTCTGGCTGGAGGTGTGGAACCGCTCCCAGAACGCCGGGGCCGACGCCCGCGCCCGGCAGGCCGCCATCGAGGGCGCCTGGCACCGGGACCTGGCCGCCCTGCTCGCCGAGGGGATCTCCCGGGGTGATTTCCGGCCCGTCGACCCCGACCGCTACGCCACCCGGCTGCGCGCGCTGCTCGACGGGTTCAGCGTCCATGTCGCCGTCGGCCTCCCCGGTGCCGGACGGGAGCGCGCGCTGGCGCATGTGGCCGAGTTCCTCGCCACCATCCTGACCGCCCCCTGACCGCTCCCTGACCGCTCCTTGGCCAGAACCCTGTGACCTGGGGGGACGGGACCGGGAACGCAACGCACGCAAGTACTCCCGATCGTTGCCGCCCCCCTTCTTGTCGGTGTTCCGACAGCTCCGGCACGGTGGTCCCCCATGGGACGAGAGCACTGGAAAAAGATCTGGGTCGGCTCCGCCGGCAATATGGTCGAATGGTTCGACTGGTTCGTCTACGCCAGCTTCGCCACCTACTTCGCGGGCGCCTTCTTCCCCGAGGGCAATGAGACCGCCAAGCTGATGAACACCGCCGGGATCTTCGCCGTCGGCTTCTTCATGCGCCCCGTCGGCGGCTGGCTGCTCGGCCGGGTCGGCGACCGCAGAGGCCGCAAGGCGGCGCTCACCCTCACCGTCACCCTGATGTCCGCCTCCGCCCTGCTCATCGCCGTCGCCCCGACCTACTCCGTCGCCGGGTACGGGGGCGCCGCCGTGCTGCTCGTCGCCCGGCTGCTCCAGGGGCTCTCCGTCGGCGGGGAGTACGCCGCCAGCGCCACCTATCTCACCGAGGCGTCCGCCCCCGGCCGCCGGGGCCTCGCCTCCAGCTTCCAGTACGTCTCCATGACCGTCGGCCAGATCTTCGGCCTCGGCCTGCTGATCGTGCTCCAGCGCACGATGTCCGACGAGGCCCTGCACAGCTGGGGCTGGCGCATCCCCTTCATCATCGGCGCGCTCGGCGCCGCCGTCGTCTTCTATCTGCGCCGGAACATGCTGGAGACGGAGGTGTACGAGGAGTCGGGCGACGACACCCCCGACACCGAGAAGGGCACCATCCGCGCCCTGATGGCCCACCGGCGGGAGGCGTTCCTGGTCGTCGCGCTGACCATGGGCGGCACCGTGGCGTACTACACGTACACCACCTATCTGACGAAGTACCTCTCCAACACCGCCGGTCTGCCCAAGGAGACCGCGACCCTGGTGTCCTTCTGCGCGCTCATCGTCTTCGCCTGTCTCCAGCCGCTGGCCGGGGCGCTCTCCGACCGGATCGGCCGCCGGCCGCTGCTGATCACCTTCGCGGTGGGATCGACCCTCCTCACCGTCCCGATCATGACCCTGCTCCAGCGCGCCGGCTCCTTCTGGCCCGCCTTCGGGCTGTCGCTGCTCGCCCTGGTGGTGATCACCGGCTATACCTCCATCAACGCCTGTGTGAAGGCGGAGCTGTTCCCGACCGGGGTACGGGCGCTGGGCGTCGCCCTCCCGTACGCCGTCGCCAACGCGCTCTTCGGCGGTACGGCGGAGTATGTCGCCCTCTGGTTCAAGGACCGGGGGATCGAGTCCGGCTTCTACTGGTACGTGGCGGGCTGCGCGGCGGTCTCGCTGATCGTCTATCTGACGATGCGGGAGACCCGGGACATCGACCTCAACCGGGTGGGCCGCGCCGACCGTCCGGCCGCCGGACGGAAAGAGGCCACCACCCCCGTCGTCTGAGCCCGGTCCCCCGGGGGTCCCGACCGGCCCCCGGAGGGTCGGGTGACCGGATGGTGAGACTGCCATCCCGTTCCGGCCCGGGGGTGTGCCAGACTGCCCCCGTGCCTACCTTCACGATGATTATCGGCAGCAGGCGCGCCGGTCCGCAGTGACCGCCCCGTACCACCCGTACGGCGCGGCCACCGTGCCCCAGACCCGCGCGCAGACCTCTCGCACCCGCGAGGGGTTTTTTCGTTTTTCCGGCCCGACCCCGGCCGGTGACGGACGGCACGCGAAGATGGGGGCAAGTGGATCCAGATATTCCGGGAGCCACTCACCCGACAGGAGTCAACAGAGTCATGACCAGAAAGCCCACGGACCAGGGCCCGGCATCCGACGAGGGCCACCGTGCCGACGACAGCTTCCATGTCTTCGACACGACGCTGCGCGACGGCGCCCAGCGCGAGGGGATCAACCTCACCGTCGCGGACAAGCTGACCATCGCCCGGTACCTGGACGACTTCGGTGTCTCCTTCATCGAGGGCGGCTGGCCGGGGGCCAACCCCCGGGACACGGAGTTCTTCGCCCGTGCCCAGCAGGAGATCACCTTCCGTAACGCGCAGCTGGTCGCCTTTGGCGCCACCCGCCGCGCGGGCGGCAGGGCTGCGGAGGACCCGCAGGTCAAGGCGTTGCTCGACTCCGGCGCTCCGGTGATCACCCTGGTCGCCAAGGCCCATGACCGCCATGTCGAACTCGCCCTGCGCACCACCCTGGACGAGAATCTGGAGATGGTCCGCGACACCGTCGCCCATCTGCGCGAGCAGGGCCGCCGGGTCTTCGTGGACTGCGAGCACTTCTTCGACGGCTACCGCGCCAACCCCGCCTACGCCACGGCCGTGGTCCGCGCCGCCGCCGGTGCGGGCGCCGATGTGGTGGTCCTCTGCGACACCAACGGCGGCATGCTCCCCGCCCAGATCCAGGACGTGGTCGCCACCGTCCTCGCCGACACCGGGGCCCGGCTCGGCATCCACACCCAGGACGACACCGGCTGCGCGGTCGCCAACACCCTCGCCGCCGTGGACGCGGGCGCCACCCATGTCCAGTGCACCGCCAACGGGTACGGCGAGCGGGTCGGCAACGCCAACCTCTTCCCGGTGGTCGCCGCGCTGGAGCTGAAGTACGGCAAGAAGGTGCTCCCCGAGGGCGCGCTCGCCGAGATGACCCGGATCTCCCACGCCATCGCCGAGGTCGTCAACCTGACGCCCTCCACCCACCAGCCCTATGTCGGGGTCTCCGCCTTCGCCCACAAGGCCGGGCTGCACGCCTCCGCGATCAAGGTCGACCCCGATCTCTACCAGCACATCGACCCCGAGCTGGTCGGCAACACCATGCGGATGCTCGTCTCCGACATGGCCGGACGCGCCTCCGTGGAGCTGAAGGGCAAGGAGCTGGGGATCGACCTCGGCGACGACCGCGAGCTGGTCGGCCGGGTGGTCGCCCGGGTCAAGGAGCGTGAGCTGAAGGGGTACACCTACGAGGCGGCCGACGCCTCCTTCGAGCTGCTGCTGCGCGCCGAGGTGGCGGGGCGGGCCCCGCGCTACTTCCGTACCGAGTCCTGGCGGGCGATCGTGGAGGACCGCCCCGACGGCAGCCACGCCAATGAGGCCACCGTGAAGCTGTGGGCCAAGGGCGAGCGGATCGTCGCCACGGCGGAGGGGAACGGCCCGGTCAACGCGTTGGACCGGGCGATGCGGGTGGGGCTGGAACGCTTCTACCCCCAGCTCGCCAAGTTGGAGCTGGTGGACTACAAGGTCCGCATCCTGGAGGGCCGGCACGGCACCGACTCCACCACCCGGGTACTGATCACCACCGGTGACGGTACGGGGGAGTGGTCCACGGTCGGGGTCGCCGACAATGTCATCGCCGCCTCCTGGCAGGCGCTGGAGGACGCGTACACCTACGGTCTGCTGCGTGCCGGGGTCGAGCCCTCGGAGTAGACAGCCGAGCCCTCGGAGTGGACATCTGCCCCGGGCCGGGCACCCGGGGTGACCGGCGGGACCGAGCACCCGGGGTGACCGCCCCGGGGCCGGGCCCGGACGGCAGAGCGCCCGCCTCGCCGCACGGGGCGGCTGGGCGGGCGCGCTCTGGGGAACTGCCGCTCGGACCGGTCGGGGTCAGGCAGCCGACTTGATCGCGGAGATGTCGAAGGTCAGCTTGACCTTGTCGCTGACCATGACGCCACCGGTCTCCAGCGCCGCGTTCCAGGTCAGGCCCCACTCGGAGCGCAGGATCTCCGCGCTGCCCTCGAAGCCGACGCGCTCGTTGCCGTAGACGTCGGTGGCGGCGCCGTTGAACTCCAGGTCGATGGCGAGCGGCCGGGTGACGTCCTTGATCGTGAGGTCACCGGTGACGCGGTAGCGGTCGCCGCCCAGCTGCTCGGCGCCGGTGGAGCGGAAGGCCATCAGCGGGAACTGGGCGGTGTCGAAGAAGTCACCGCTGCGCAGATGCGCGTCCCGGTCGGCGATGCCGGTGTCGATGGAGTCGATGCGCACATCGATGGAGGCGCTGGAGGCGGCCGGCTCCGCGCCGTTCAGCTTGAGGACGCCCTCATGGTCGGCGAAGCTGCCCCGCACATTGGTGACCATCGCGTGACGGACGGTGAAGCCGATGCTGGAGTGCGCCGGGTCGATGGCGTAGTCGCCGGTCAGCGCGGCGAGCGCGGGGTCGACCGGTGCGGCGGTCGCGCCCGTCGCGGGGAGGGTGGCGGTGGCGGACCTGCGGTTGAAGAGACCCATGACGATGTGCTCCTTCGGGGCGGTGGGGGAGGGGCGCCGGCGACGCTCCGGTGTTGGTTGAATGTTCAACGAGAACGACAGTAGCGCTATTCCGTCCAACATTCAACTTCATGGTTCGACATTCAACTTTCCCGGTCCTCGGGTGGCCCTCCGAGCCGTACCGTTTGGGCTCCGCGCCTTTTCAAACCACCCGTGGGCGCGGTCTTCCCCCCGTCGGCCCCGGGTAGCGTCCGCCCATGACCGAACGCACCGTCCTGGATCTCAAGCTCGACCGCTCCTTCCGCATGCTCGACACCGACGGCGACGGCCGTATCCGGGAACAGGACCTGGTCAGCCTCGCCCGTACCCTCGGTACGGCCTTCCCCGGCGGCGCCCCCGCCGCCGTCGCCCGGCTGGAGCGGGCCTTCGCCGTGCTGTGGCGTACCGATCTGCGCCCCATGGACACCGACGGGGACAGCGCGATCTCCCGCGAGGAGTGGTCCACCGGGGTCCGCCGGGCCGTCGCCCGGGACCGCACCGGCTTCCTCGGGCGGATGAGCACCATGCTCCAGGCCTGGCTGGACCTCTGCGACCGGGACGGGGACGGCCGGATCGACCGCCGGGAGTTCACCATGATGTACGGGCGTACGCTCGGGCTCTCCGCCCGCGCCCTGGCCGAGGCGTTCACCACCCTCGACATCGACGGCGACGGATATCTCGACCGCGGCGAGGTGTACGCCGCGGTCGAGGAGTACTACACCAGCGAGACCCGGGACACCCCGGGCAACTGGCTGTTCGGCCCGCTGTAGCGCCCACTGGACCGCGCCCAGGTCTCCACCGCGTCCACCAGATGCCGGGTGGCCTCCAGATAGCCGCGGCACTCCGGGTACGCGGCGGCGCACTCCTCCCGCAGCAGCACGCACTCCCGCCGCAGCTCGCGGACGCGCTCGGCCACGATCTCCAGCGCCCGCTCCCGGGTCACCCCGTGCTCGCGCTGGAGCACCAGGACGGTGTTGAAGACCGACCCCCGCCGTTCCTCACGGGCGAGCGAGAAGAGATCGTTGATCAGCCCCGCCGCCTCCGCGGTGTGGGTCCGCAGCCGGTGCCACGGCCCATGGGTGCGCAGCCCGCTGGGGGCCTCCGTGTCCAGCGCCCGTTCCAGCAGATTCAGGAACGGATAGAGACAGCTGGCGTGCCGCCGCAGCATCAGCGCCTCCACCACCGAGGGGCCGCTGCCCCGGGAGCGGTGCACCGTCTCGGCGACAAAGGTGTAGAGACAGTCCCGCCAGTCCCGGGCCGAACGGCGGTTCCACACCGCGCTGCGGCCCTGCGCCTGCCGCCGGCACAGATCCGCCCAGGCGGCGGAGACGCTGTCCGCCCAGGGCGCGGGCGGCATCGCGAACCACCGCCCGCCGCCGAAGCCGTTGACGATGTCCTCGAACCGCCGGAAGAGGGTACGGGCCACCCGCAGATCCCGCCCCGCCGGGCCGTCGAAGTGGTCGTCCAGCACGGTGTACCAGCCCAGGAGATCGGTGAGCAGCTCCAGTTCGGTCTCCGGGACCCCCGGATAGGCCAGCTCTATCAGCCGGGGCAGCGCGTAGCCGCGGTACTGGTCCGTGTCGGCGGGGGCCACCAGACCGTACCGGGCGAGCCAGGCGGTGTGGCGCTCCTCGCGGTCGAGCAGGGACAGTCGGCCCTCGGGCACCCCGCTCATCCCGCTCCCCCCTGGTCCTGGGAGGAAGTGGAGGCGGAGGCAGAGGACGTGGCGGCGGAGGAAGCGGCGGCGGGGCCGGGGGCCGGGCGGCCCTGACGGCGGGTCACCGCCATGGCCACCCCGTCCGCCTGGACCGTCGTCCAGACCCGCTCCCTCGCCCGCGCCCCGGCGACGGGCACCGGCCGCCACTCGCGCAGCACCGTCGCGGCGACCACCGCCAGCTCCATCCAGGCGAAGCCCTCGCCGATGCAGCGGTGCTTGCCCGCGCCGAAGGGGAGGAACAGCTCCCGCTCGCCCCCCTGGTCCCGCGCCCCGCTCCCGTTCACCCAGCGGTCCGGGTCGAAGACCAGCGGCCGGGCATAGCGCTCCGGATCGCGGTGGAGCGCGGTCAGGCTGTACAGCAGCTCGGTACCGGCCGGGACGGAGTACGGGCCGAGGCGCACCCGGGTGGTGGCCGTCCGCATCAGAAAGGCATTGGGCGTGTGCAGCCGCAGCACCTCCCGCAGCACCCGGTGGAGCAGCTCAAGACGGCCCAGGGCCGGTGCGGTCAGCGGCTCGTCGCCGAGGCCGTCCAGCTCCGCGAGCAGCCGCCCGGCGATCTCCGGATGCCGGGTCAGCTCATGGAAGAGCCAGGTCAGCGTGGTGGAGACGGTCTCGGTGCCCGCGCCGAGGACAGTGATCGCCTCGGCGCGTACGGCGGCCTCGTCCAGCCGCCGCCCGGTCGACGGGTCCCGGGCCGTGCGCAGCAGCCACAGCAGCGAGTCCGGGCCGCCGGACCCGTTCACCGCCTGGTCCACCACCCGGTTGAGCGCCCGTACCGCCGACTCGAAGCGGAGGTTCAGCGGCAGCGGCAGCAGCGCGAAGGCCGGGTGCGGCAGCAGCGACCGGACGATCTGCCCCCGGACCAGGTCCGGCAGCGCCCGGTGGAAGGCGGCGGCGGACTCCTCGCGGAGCCGGGAGCCGAAGAGCACCCGGGTGACGATGTCCAGGGCCAGCCGGCTCATCTGCCCGCCGACATCCAGCACCTGGCCCTCCCGCCAGCGGGCGGTCCGCTCCCGGGTCACCCGTTCCACCGCGCGGATCCGGTGCTCCATGTCCCGGGCGGTGAAGGCGGGCTGGAGCACGCGTCGGCGGTCCCGGTGGGCGCGCCCCTCCGACATCAGCAGCCCGTCCCCGAAGGCCCGGCGCAGGGTGACCTGCACCGCGCCGCGCGGGCAGTCGTGCGCGAGTGCCACCAGCAGGGTGTGGACCAGTTCGGGCCGGGTGACCACACAGACCGAGCGCGGGCCGAGCGATATCCGCACCACCCCGCCCACCCTGGCCAGCGAGCCGATGAAGCCGAGCGGGTCGCGCAGCAGCGCGGGGGCGTGGCCGAGCAGCGGGAGACGGCCGGGGGCGCGCGGAACGGGCGCCGGGGCCACGGGTGCGATGGGCACGGTGGGCAGCTCCTTCACTGATGTCCCCTCCGGTGTGCCGGTGCCCGGACGGGTCCGGGGCGCGGTCCGGTGCGGACCGGTCGCCCGGGGCGCCGCACGGGGGCGGGACGGGGAGACGGGTGGGGGGTCGGGGCGGGTCCGGCGCGGCGCGGACCTGGGGCCGCCCCGGCTTCACTCTGCTGGCGGCCGAAATTCCCCGGCAAATCACCATCACTCAATGGGGTGACTCTGCGGGAACCCGGCTCGGTCGCGGCCCTTCAGCCGCCCGGCGCCCCGTGGTAGACCGGAGCGAACGGCCCGTATCGCGTCCGGCGCATCGGAGGTCCCGTGTCCCAGCCGCCCGCCCGGCCCGCCGCGTACCGCTGGTCCCGCCGGGCCGTGGTCGCCGCGCTCACCGCCGCCCTCGCCCCGGCCACCCTCGGCCCGGCCGCCGCCACCGGCACCGGGACCACCGGGACCGGGACCACCGGGACCGGGACCGCCCCGGAGCCCGGCGGTCCGGGCGACCCCGGCGACCCCTACGAGACCCTGCGCCACCGCTGGCTCGGCATCGCCCTCGGCGGCGGCTACGACCCCACCGCCGAGCCCTACGCCTCCCGGATCGCGGCCGGTGTCCAGGAGGCCGAGCGGTACCGGGCCACCATGGCGCCCGCCCCCGGCTCGCTCTGGCCCGGCGACCCCTATGACCCGCCCGCCGGGATCACCCGCAGTTACCGCCGGCTCTGGACCATGGCCCAGGCCTGGACCCACACCCGGGACCCCGCCCTCCTCACGGGCGTCCTGACGGGGCTGGACCATCTGGCCACCACCGTCTACCACCCCGGCACCACCCGCTGGGGCAACTGGTGGGAGTGGCAGATCGGCAGCCCCCGGCTACTGCTGGACACCGCCGCCGTCCTCGGCCCCGAGCTGGGGACCGACCGGCGCGACGCCGCCTGCGCCGCCGTGGACCACTTCATCCCCGACGCCCTCCTCGGCGCCTATACCGGCGTCTCCACCGGGGCCAACCGGGTGGACCTCTGCCGCTCGGTCGCCCTGCGCGGGGTCCTCGGCCGTGCCCCGGACCGGCTCGCCCTCGCCCGGGACGCCCTCTCACCGGTCTTCCCCCATGTCACCCGGGGCGACGGAATGTACGCGGACGGCTCCTTCGTCCAGCACACCCGGGTCGCCTACTCCGGCACCTACGGCCAGGTCTTCCTGGAGGGTCTTGCCCGGCTGTTCGCGCTGCTCGGCGGATCACCCTGGGAGATCACCGACCCCGCCCGGCGCCATGTCCTCGACAGCGTCGAGCACGCCTTCGCCCCCCTGATCCACAACGGGCTGATGATGGACACCGTCAACGGCCGGGCGGTCAGCCGGGGGCGGCAGCTCCAGGACGACCCCCGGATCCTGCGCGGGGACCACTTCCACGGCCATGCCATGATCGCCGCCATCGCGCTGCTCGCCGAGGGGGCGAGCCCCGCCGAACGTTCCCGCTGGCATGCCCGTATCCGGGGCTGGATCGAGCGGGACACCACCGAACCGGTGCTGACCGCGCCCCAGTTCGGCGTCGCCGATCTGGCCCGGCTGCACACCATCGCCGCCGCCCCCGGGCCCGTCGCCCCCGAACCGGTGGGCCACCGGCTCTTCGCCGGGATGGACCGGGCCGTCCACCGCCGCCCCGGCTGGGCTGCCGCCGTCGCGATGGCCTCAGAGCGGATCGCGTACTACGAGTGCGGCAACGGCGAGCACCCGCGCGGCTGGCACACCGGGGCCGGGATGGTGCTGTGGTGGCCCGCCGACCGGCAGGGCGGCCAGTACACCGACGCGTTCTGGCCCACCGTCGACCCGTACCGGATGCCCGGCACCACGGTCTCCACCCGCCGTCTGCCCGACCGGGCGGGCGGTGAGTGGGGCGAGCCCCGGCCCGCCACCCGCTGGACCGGCGGGGTGACCGACGGGGAGTACGCCGCCCTCGGCCAGGATCTCGCCGGGCTCGGCTCCACCCTCACCGCCCGGAAGTCATGGTTCTGCGCCGATGACGCGATCATCTGCCTGGGAGCGGGGATCCGCTGCGCCGACGGTGTCCCCGTGGAGACGGTGGTGGACAACCGCAATCTCGGCGAGGGCGGGGACGCGGTGCTCACCCGGGGGCCGGGGTGGGTCCATCTCGCGGGCCACGGCGGCTGGGTGGTGCCCGCCGGCCGATGGGGCACCCGCCCCGGCCCCGGTACGGGAGAGGGCCCCGGTGTCCGTACGGAACAGGGCCCCGGTACCCGTACGGAAAGGCACCCCGGAGCCCGCCCCCGATCGCTGCGGCTGCTCCGCGAGGACCGGACCGGCTCCTGGCGGGAGATCAACGCCGGCGGCTCCCCGGCCCCGCTCACCCGCCGCTACCAGACCCTGTACTGGGACCACGGCGTCGACCCGGTGGACGCCTCCTACCTCTATCTGCTGATGCCGGGCGCGAGCCGCCGGGCCGTCGCCGCCCGCGCCGCCGACCGTGACTGGCTCACCGTGCACGCGTGCGGCGGCGCCCGCCAGGCCGTGGAGGTGCCGTCGATCGGGCTGCTCGCCGCGAACTTCTGGGAGCCCGGCCGGGCGGGCCCGCTCACCGCGACCGGCCCGGCCAGTGTGCTCGTACGCCGCCGCCCCGGCCGCCGGGCCACCCTCCGGGTCGGCGACCCGCCACGCACCGGCACCCCCCTGGAGATCGTCTGGCACCACCCGGTGCGGCGGGTCCTGGAGAATGATCCACAGATCGAGGTGATCTCCACCGGACGGGCGCTGAGGCTTCGGCTGAACGGTGCAACGGCCGGTGCGGGGTATGGCTGCGAGATTGCGTTGATCTGAGGTGATTGTGGGATTCCTATAATCGTCACCCGTGCTGGGCTGGTGGGTGGACCGGCGGGCCACACCGTTCTGTCAGGGGCCGACAGGAGATCGGGCAGGAGACTGTTCGGTGTCAACGGGATGCTTTCCTTGGATCGATCCGTAGGGTCGATGCATGACCGTTGTGGACGAGACCCCCAGCGAGCCGACGGACGCGCGCGGCCGTGTGGCGGAGCTGCGTGAGCTGCGTGAGCGCGCGGTTCGCGGCCCGAGTGACCGGGCTACCGAGGCGCAGCACGCCAAGGGCAAGCTGACCGCGCGCGAGCGGATCGATCTGCTGCTGGACGCGGGCTCGTTCCGTGAGGTGGAGCAGTTGCGGCGGCACCGGGCCACGGGCTTCGGCCTGGAGGCGCGGAAGCCGTACACCGATGGTGTGATCACCGGGTGGGGGACGGTCGAGGGCCGGACCGTCTTTGTGTACGCGCATGACTTCCGGATCTTCGGCGGCGCGCTGGGCGAGGCCCATGCCACCAAGATCCACAAGATCATGGACATGGCCATCGCGGCGGGTGCTCCGCTGGTCTCGCTGAACGACGGGGCCGGTGCCCGTATCCAGGAGGGCGTCTCGGCGCTCGCCGGATACGGCGGGATCTTCCAGCGGAACACCCGGGCGTCCGGTGTGATCCCGCAGATCTCGGTGATGCTCGGCCCCTGCGCGGGCGGCGCGGCCTACAGCCCGGCCCTGACCGACTTTGTGTTCATGGTCCGCGAGACCTCGCAGATGTTCATCACCGGGCCCGATGTGGTCAAGGCCGTCACCGGCGAGGAGATCACCCAGAACGGGCTCGGCGGCGCGGATGTGCACGCCGAGACCAGCGGGGTGGCGCACTTCGCCTATGACGACGAGGAGACCTGCATCGCCGAGGTGCGCTACCTCCTGTCGATGCTGCCCCAGAACAACCGCGAGAACCCGCCGACCGTCGCCACCGACGACCCCGCCGACCGGCGCTCGGACGTGCTGCTGGACCTGGTCCCCGCCGACGGCAACCGCCCCTATGACATGCACCAGGTCATCGAGGAGCTGGTGGACGAGGGCGACTATCTGGAGGTCCACGAGCGCTGGGCGCGGAACATCATCTGCGCCCTGGCCCGGCTGGACGGCCAGGTCGTGGGCATCGTGGCCAACCAGCCGCAGACCCTCGCCGGTGTCCTGGACATCGAGGCATCGGAAAAGGGTGCGCGCTTTGTCCAGATGTGCGACGCTTTCAATATTCCGATCATCACCTTCCTGGATGTCCCCGGCTTCCTTCCGGGCGTCGACCAGGAGCACGGTGGGATCATCCGGCACGGCGCCAAGCTGCTCTACGCGTACTGCAACGCGACCGTGCCCCGGATCTCGCTGATCCTGCGCAAGGCGTACGGCGGCGCGTACATCGTCATGGACTCCCAGTCCATCGGAGCGGACCTAACCTACGCCTGGCCCACCAACGAGATCGCGGTGATGGGCGCCGAGGGAGCCGCCAATGTCATCTTCCGCCGCCAGATCGCCGAGGCGGAGGACCCCGAGGCCATGCGCACCCGCATGGTCAAGGAGTACAAGTCCGAGCTGATGCACCCGTACTACGCGGCGGAGCGGGGCCTGGTCGACGATGTGATCGACCCCTCCGAGACCCGCGAGGTGCTGATCGCCGCGCTCGCGATGCTCCGCACCAAGCACGCCGACCTCCCCTCTCGCAAGCACGGCAACCCCCCGCAGTAACGCGGCGGAGAGAACGGAGCCCGACCGATGAGCACACCTACCACCGATGCCTCACTGCTGCGCGTGGAGAAGGGCGACTGCGCGCCCGAGGAGCTGGCGGCGATCACCGCCGTGCTGCTGGCCCGCGCCGCCGCCCAGCCGGAGGAGCCCGCCTCGGCCGGTCCGTCGGCGGCCGGCTGGCGGCGCCTGGAGCGCCAGCGCGGCTTCCAGCCCTCGCACAGCTGGCAGGGCTGACCTCTCCGTCGACCGAGGGGCCCGTACACCACCCGTTCAGGGGGGAGTACGGGCCCCTCGGCGTGCTGCCGGCGCCGTGCCGCCGTGCCGCCGTGAAGAAACCGTTCCGGAACGGCCGGCGGCCCCCCGCGCCGGAGAGAGGGCGTGGGGGGCCGACGGACGGTGGAGCGGGATCGTCTAACGCAGCCGGGCCATGAGGGCGTGTTCGACGAGGGTGATGAGGGCGCTTTTGGCGTCGGCGCGGTGGCGTGCGTCGGTGGTGATGATGGGGGTGTCGGGGCCGATCTGGAGGGCTTCGCGGACTTCTTCGGGGCTGTAGGGCTGGTGTCCGTCGAAGCCGTTGAGGGTGATGACGAAGGGGAGGCCGCTGTTCTCGAAGTAGTCGACGGCGGGGAAGCAGTCGGCGAGGCGGCGGGTGTCGACGAGGACGACGGCGCCGATGGCGCCGCGTACGAGGTCGTCCCACATGAACCAGAAGCGGTCCTGTCCGGGGGTGCCGAAGAGGTAGAGGATCAGGTCCTGGTCGAGGGTGATGCGTCCGAAGTCCATGGCCACGGTGGTGGTGGTCTTGTCCCCGGTGTGGGTGAGGTCGTCGATTCCGGCGGAGGCCGATGTCATGACGGCTTCGGTACGCAGCGGGTTGATCTCCGAGACGGCGCCGACGAACGTGGTCTTGCCCACGCCGAATCCGCCCGCCACCACGATCTTCGCGCTGGTGGTTGAGCGGGCTGCACCGCCGCTAGAGCTTGCGAAGTCCACTGAGCACCCTTTCGAGCAGTGTCACATCTGGCTGACCACCGGCGGCTTCGTCGCCGCCGGGCTGGTGGATGGCGACGAGACCGGCCTCCGCCAGGTCGGCGACGAGGATCCGGGCGACGCCAAGGGGAATATGGAGCAGTGCCGAGATCTCCGCGACCGACTTGATCTCGATGCACAGTCGGCAGATCCGCTGGTGCTCGGGCAGTTGCCCGTGCAGACTCATCGGATCAGCCGTCGTACTGACCAGCGCCTCGATGGCGAGCTGGTAACGCGGCCGGGTCCGGCCGCCGGTCATGGCGTACGGACGGACCAGCGGGTTGTGCGCGTTCTGCACGGGCGACGGTTCCGCCGCCCGGCGGTCCCGCTGATCATAGGGCGGCTGCCGGTCGTACGGCCGTTGTTCGTACGAGGAGGGCGGCGGCTGGTGCTGCTGTTGCCCGTACTCCTCGTACTCGTCGTATCGCTGGTACTGCTGGTGCTGCTGGTGCTGCCCGTACTGCTCGGAGGAAGGATTCTCGTACTGCTCGTACGGCGGGGTACCGCCGTTTCCTTCCGGCGCCGGGGGGAAACCGTAGCGGTGGCGGGATCGCTCCTCGGGCCTCCGGTGAGCAGCGCCGTCGTAAGGGTGTCCGCCTGGGGGTGTTGCCACGTTTCCTCCTCCGAATGCGAGTAGCCGGTCCCGTCCCTGTGGAGCCGCGCCACCGCACCCTATGGTGCGATGGCGTGAAACGCACTGTCTGCCGGTTAGTTGAGAAGGCTCCCCTGAAGTTCCGCGCGCAGATCGGGAGTCAGGACATTCCCGGCGCGGTCCACCAGCAGGGCCATCTCGTAACCCACCAGGCCGATATCGGCCTCGGGGTGGGCCAGTACGGCCAGCGAGGAGCCGTCCGAGATCGACATGATGAAGAGGAAGCCGCGCTCCATCTCCACGACCGTCTGGTTGACGGCGCCGCCCTCGAAGATGCGGGAGGCCCCCGCGGTCAGCGAGGTCAGCCCGGAGGCCACGGCCGCCAGCTGGTCGGCGCGGTCACGCGGGAATCCTTCGGACATGGCCAGCAGGAGTCCGTCGGCGGAGACCACCACCGTGTGGGACACCCCGGGGGTGTTGTCCACGAAGTTGGTGATCAACCAGTTCAGATTCTGCGCTGCCTGGCTCATCGGGCTCACACTAACGCTCCTGGTTGTAGGTGCTACCCGGGCCGAGGCCCGGTCCGTTCGTGTCCGTTCCCGCGCTGCGTCCCCGCTGGACACCGCGGCGGAGATTGCTCAGCCTGCCGCGGATGTCCTCCGGAGCGCGGGAGATCGGGGGACCCTGCTCCGCGGTCTGCTCCGCGGCGCCCTCGATGAGGTTGGCCTTGGGCACCCGTCGCGGAAGCCCGGACGAGGTGACCCCGCCCGCCTTCGGCTCACGGAGCTTCTCCGCCCGCTGCCAGCGCTCGTCGTTGGCCGAACGCCCGGCCGTGGACTCGGGGGAGCTGTGTGCGCCGCCCATCGCCTCGGACCGGTCGCTCCGCGGCGTCCGCGGGGCTTCCTCCACGGCCGGCCGCCACTCCTCCCGGGGCTGCTGCGGCGCGGAGTGCGGCTGCTGGGAGCCGCGGCGCGGCAGACCGGCCTCGGTCAGTTGATGACCGCCGCCCGGGGACTGACCCGGACGGTCGAAGCCTACGCGCTCGGAACCGATGCCGGGACCGCCCTGAGGGGTCGGAGCGGCCTCCGGTTCTGGCTGGAAATTCGGCTCAAACGCAGCGGGGTAGGAGGTCTGTTCCGTCCAGTCACCCTGGTGGGGCTGGTGGACATAGGGCGTCTCATAGCCCGTCCGGTCCTGCCCGGCGGCCTGGAACGGATCCTCCGTATAGCCCCCGGCGACCGGCTGGACGGGCTGCTGCGGCTCCTGGCGGGCGGGCAGGGTCTCCTGCGGGCCCCCGGCGGTGTATCCGCCGTGCGCGCCCGGCGCGGTGCCCTGCGGATGCCCGGTGGCCGGGTATCCGGGGTACGGCTGGGGGGAGCCCTGGTCCTGCTGCGGATAGCCCGGCTGGGCGTAGGGCTGTCCGCCGAACGGGTCGGCCGGGGCCTGCGGGGCGTACGGCTGCCCCTGGGCCTGCGGCTGTCCCTGCGGGGCGTACCCCTGGCCCTGGCCGTGTCCCTGGCCCTGGCTGTGTCCGTGACCCTGGCCGTGTGGCTGGCCCTGCGCCTGGCCCTGGTGGCCCTGGTGCGGCTGGTTCCCGGGCACCGGGCGCGCGGGGTGCTGCGACTGCGCCTCCAGTGCCGCACGCCGCTCCCCGCGCTTCAGTGAGCGGTTGACGGGGTTGAGTCCGGCGCCCCCCGGCTGCTGGGGCTGCTGGGTCTCGTAGCGGGAGTCGTCGAAGCCCAGCTCAGCGGCGGTCTTCAGCGGGGCGGTGGTGAGGGACTCCTGCTCCGGGATGATCTGGGAGACGGTGAAGTCGTTCTCCGGCGGCGCCTCGCCGCCCCCGCCCCGGGTGATCGGCTCGGGGAGCATCACCAGCGAGGTGGTGCCGGCCTGCTCGCCCGAGGGGCGCAGCTGGACCCGGATGCCATGGCGGTCGGCGAGCCGGCCCACCACGAAGAGGCCCATGCGCTGGGAGACGGCGGCGTCCACCACCGGCGGGTTGGCCAGCTTGTGGTTGATGTCCGCGAAGTCCTCGGCGGTCAGGCCGATGCCCTTGTCATGGATCTCGATCATCACCCGGCCGTCGGGCAGCCGGGTGGCGGTCACCCGGACCTTGGTCTGCGGCGAGGAGAAGGTGGTGGCGTTCTCCAGCAGCTCGGCGAGGAGATGGACGAGGTCGGTCACGGCCTGGCCGTGGATCTCGGTCTCGGGGACGCCGGTCAGCTCGATCCGCTCGTACGACTCCACCTCGGAGGAGGCGGCGCGGAGCACATCCACCAGCGGCACCGGCTGGTTCCAGCGGCTGCCGGGCTCCTCACCCGCCAGGATGAGGAGGTTCTCGCCGTTGCGGCGCATACGGGTGGCGAGATGGTCGAGCCGGAAGAGGGAGGCCAGCTGGTCGGGGTCGGCCTCGCTGTTCTCCAGCTCGGTGATGAGGGTCAGCTGGCCCTCGATCAGCGACTGGTTGCGGCGGGAGAGATTGGTGAAGATCGCGTTGACATTGCCGCGCAGCATCGCCTGTTCGGCGGCGAGCCGGACGGCCTCCCGGTGGACCTGGTCGAAGGCGCGGGCGACCTCGCCGATCTCGTCCTGGGTGTCGATCGGGATGGGTTCCACCCGGGTGTCGACCCGGCCCGGATCGGTCCGCGAGAGCTGGTCGACCAGCATCGGCAGCCGCTGTTCGGCGATCCCGAAGGCGGCCGTGCGCAGCCGCTGCATGGAGCGGCTCATCTGCCGGGCGACGGCACCGGCCAGGATGAAGGCGGCGAGCAGGGCGACCACGGTGATGGCGCCGTTGACGAAGGCGTCCCGGCGGGCGTCGGAGGCGATGGAGGAGGCCTCGGTGACGGCCCGGTCCACCAGCTCGTTCTCGACCTCGCTGTAGGCCTCGAACTTTCCGGTTGCGACCGCCATCCAGGTCTCGGGCGTGATGTCCCGCTTCTTCAGCTCCGAGGGCTCGGCGCCGGTACCGATACGGCGGGCCATCCCGGTGAAGACGGATTCGTTCTCCTGAGGCGGTTCGAGGCCGGACTCCGCCAGCTTCTTCTCGCTCTCGTTGTCCCGCTTGGCCATGGCCGACTGAAGCCGGTCCACATCCCCCTGGGTACCGCCCGAGACGAACTCGGCGACGGCGATCTGCTCCAGGTAGTTGTAGGAATTGAAGGCGATGGTCTGCTTCTGGAAGACATCCGGCTTGCCACTCGGACGGACCAACAGGTGCATACCAATGGAGCGCTGAAGCGATTCAGCTGCCTTCGCCAGCTGAATGGCGTAGACCATGCGCCCGAAACTCGTCACATTTCCGGTGCCGAGTCCCAGCTCGTTGGCGAACTCCATGAGGGAGTGCTGTACCTGGACATAGCCCTCCTCGGTGGCGACCGGGTCCAGGCTGGTGGTGTAGGCGGCCTCGCGCAGCTCCTTCAGCCCCGGCTCCTCCTCGCGGAAGAGCTTCAGCCGGCGCTCCAGGCCCTGCCCGGCGGGCATGTCCTTCACGGCCTTGTCGAAGGCGGCCTTGGCGGTGTCGGTGGCCGTGTACGCCTGGGTGACCTCGTCCGAGCGGCGGGCCTCCTCGGTGGTGGCGGTGAGCAGCGGCTGGGCGGTGAGGTCGCGCTCGTTGAGCAGCGCGGCGCCGTACTCGGCGGCGGCCCGCACCACGAGCGCGGTCCGCTCGGCGTCCTGGGCCTCGCTCCAGGTGTCGATGGACGACTTCACCTGGAAGCCGCCCATGACCAGGCCGACGAGGACCGGGATCAGCAGGATCGCGTTCAGCCGGGTGGGCACCCGCCAGTTGCGCGGGGAGAGCCGGCTGGTGGAGGCGGCGGGGGCCGGACGAGGAGCCGGGGCGGGCGCGCCGGAGGGCCCCGCCGCCGTGCGCGGGGGCGGGGTGAAGTTGCCCCGCGCCTGTTGCTCCGCGGAGCTCTTCTTGCTTCGCCTCACTCGACCAAAACCTCTCGGCGCCGGCACGGGTACGGTGCCGTTGTCCTGTTTCCGAGCGGTACCACTCAGAAGTCCGTCGAATTTCAGCATGTGGAGCGGGCGGGTTCCAAACAGTTGGAATCAGCCATTCCGAGCGATCAGGTCGACAGATAAAACGGGCATAAAGAGCGAGATGCTTCAAAAGGCAAGGGAAATGTGAGCGCAGCGACACCGTCCGGATGCGTCGGGTGTCCGATCCGGGGCAATTCTCTGTCGAAACGTTATGAAGACGGGGGCGGACCGTGTCAAAGGACACAGTCCGCCCATCCGTGACTACGACAACTTCCGTATGGCCGTGTCTACTTGAGCCGGGCCATGAGGGCGTGTTCGACGAGGGTGATGAGGGCGCTTTTGGCGTCGGCGCGGTGGCGTGCGTCGGTGGTGATGATGGGGGTGTCGGGGCCGATCTGGAGGGCTTCGCGGACTTCTTCGGGGCTGTAGGGCTGGTGTCCGTCGAAGCCGTTGAGGGTGATGACGAAGGGGAGGCCGCTGTTCTCGAAGTAGTCGACGGCGGGGAAGCAGTCGGCGAGGCGGCGGGTGTCGACGAGGACGACGGCGCCGATGGCGCCGCGTACGAGGTCGTCCCACATGAACCAGAAGCGGTCCTGTCCGGGGGTGCCGAAGAGGTAGAGGATCAGGTCCTGGTCGAGGGTGATGCGTCCGAAGTCCATGGCCACGGTGGTGGTGGTCTTGTCCCCGGTGTGGGTGAGGTCGTCGATTCCGGCGGAGGCCGATGTCATGACGGCTTCGGTACGCAGCGGGTTGATCTCCGAGACGGCGCCGACGAACGTGGTCTTGCCCACGCCGAATCCGCCCGCCACCACGATCTTCGCGCTGGTGGTCGACCGGCTCTGAGGACCGGCACCGCCGCTAGAGCTTGCGAAGTCCACTGAGCACCCTTTCGAGCAGTGTCACGTCCGGCGTGCCGCCGGCGTCTCCGTTGCCCGGCTGGTGGATCGCCACCATGCCGGCCTCCGCCAGGTCGGCGACGAGGATCCGGGCGACGCCGAGCGGCATGGACAGCAGGGCCGACACCTCGGCCACGGACTTGACCTCACGGCACAGATGGCAGATCCGCTGGTGCTCGGGGAGGAGACCGGCGAGCAGCGCGGGGTCGGCCGTGGTGCTCACCAGCGCCTCGATGGCGAGCTGGTAACGGGGCCGGGTCCGGCCACCGGTCATGGCGTACGGACGTACCAGCGGCTGGTCACCCTCGAAACCGTAGTCGGCTTGGGAGCCGTACGGATCGTGGGAGGCGGTTGGCGGGGTCATGAGTCCTCCGGGCGGGACAGCAGTGGTCGGCGTGCCGTCGGAGCGGGCCGGTGGGGGTCCGGTTGGGCGACCTGACGGTGACGGCGCGAGCGCGCGCTATCTGGATGGTCTGGATCTGGGCGGATGGATGGTGTCGGTTTCGGCGGTCAATGCAGCAGACTTCCCTGCAGCTCGGCGCGGAGGTCCGGGGTGAGCACCCCGCCCGCGCGGTCGACCAGCAGGGCCATCTCATAGCCGACCAGGCCGATGTCGCACTCGGGGTGGGCCAGTACGGCCAGCGACGAGCCGTCCGAGATCGACATCAGGAAGAGGAAGCCGCGCTCCATCTCCACCACGGTCTGGCTCACCGGACCGCCCTCGAAGATGCGGGAGGCTCCCGCGGTCAGCGAGGTCAGCCCGGAGGCGACCGCGGCCAGCTGGTCGGCGCGGTCGCGCGGGAATCCTTCGGACATGGCCAGCAGGAGTCCGTCGGCGGAGACCACCACCGTGTGGGACACCCCAGGGGTGTTGTCCACGAAGTTGGTGATCAACCAGTTCAGATTCTGCGCCGCCTGGCTCATCGGGCTCAACTAACGCTCCTGCGGGTGTGTGGGGCCGAGGTTGAAGCTGCCGGTCGTCGAGCTGTTCTGCTGCTGACGGCCCTGCTGAATGCCACGGCGGAGATTGGTGAGTCGGCCGCGCACGTCGTCGGGCGCTCGCGAGACCTGTGGACCGCTCTGAGCGCTCTGCTCCTGCGCCGTGCCCGCGACCAGGTTGGCGCGCGGGACCCGGCGAGGGAGTCCTGAGGTGGTGACGCCGCCGGAGGCGGGCTTGCGGATCCGTTCCGCCTGCCGCACCAGCTCGTCGTTGGGAGAGGTCCGCCAGCCCTCGGCGCCCTCGGGTCCTTCGGCGCCTTCGGTGCCGTCGGTGGACTGCCCGGGGGTACGCCGGGGCAGCGCCTCGGGCTCCTCCGCGGGCTCGGGCCGCACGGCGGGTGCGTCCTGGCCGCCCTGCCGGTCCGCCGGGGCGGGCTGCTCCGGGTGGCTCCGGTCCTGGGAGTGGAACCAGTCCGTCTCCAGGGTGTCGAAGAGCGGGGTACGGCCGTCGCCGGGGCCGGGCGCGGGCGGCAGCGCCTCGGGCTGCGGCCGGTCCGGCAGGGCGGGCGGACGGTGACCCTCCGCGGGCTCGTAGCCGCGCGGCGCGGGCGCCTGGCCCGGTGCGGGCGGCTGCGGGGCACCGAGATCGGTCCGGGGGAACTGACCGGTGGCGGCGGGGTCGCCGTAGCCGGGCCGGGCGTACTGCCCGGACGAGGGGTCCTGGAAGTCGGGCCGGGTGTACTGGCCGGTGGCGGCGGGGTCGCCGTAGCCGGGCTGGGCGTACTGCCCGGAGGACGGGTCCTGGAATTCGGGACGCGGCACCTGGCCGGAGGACGGGTCCTGGAACTCCGGGCGCGGCACCTGGCCCGAGGACGGGTCCTGGTAGCCGGGCCGGGCGTACTGCCCGGACTGGTCGGAGGAGGGGTTCTGGAAGTCGGGCCGGGTGTACTGGCCGGTGGCGGCGGGGTCGCCGTAGCCGGGCTGGGCGTACTGCCCCGACGAGGGGTCCTGGTAGCCGGGCCGCGCGTACTGCCCGGACTGGTCGGAGGAGGGGTTCTGGAACTCCGGGCGCGGGGTCTGGCCCGAGGACGGGTCCTGGTAACCGGTGCCCGGTATCCGCTCGGCGGAGGGGCCGGGGAACTCCTGGCGGGCGAAGTGCCCGGTCGCGCCCGGCTCCCGGTCCCGTACCGGCGGCCGGGACGCGTCGAGGTCGATCCTCGGCATCGGCGAGGTCTCGGCGGGGTCCTGGTTCCGGCCGTCGCCGAACTGTCCGGGCGCCGCCGGGCCGTCCTGGCCCGTGCCGGGCCGGGCCGGGAAGCCACCGGAAGCGGCACCGCCGCCCGCCGGAGGACCGAAGACATCGGGACGGACGAACGGAGCGCCGGTGCCGGGCTGCTGCGAGCCGGCACCCGGACGGTCACCCGGCGCACCGGAGGAACGCGGGGCGTTGCCCTCCTCGTGGCCGCGCGGCGCATCGGCGCCGGGGCCACCGGGACCGGCAGGGCCACCGGGACGGCCGGGCTGCTCGGCGCCCCAGGCCGGGGTCTGCGGACGCTGCGGTCCGCCGCCACCGGGCAGTTCGGGCCGGGGCCCGCCGGAGGCGGGCAGCTGCCGGCCGCGGTCGCCCGCGTTCGGGCCACCCGGGCCGGAGCCGCGGCCACCGGGACCACCGGGGCCGGAACCGAGGCCACCGGGGCCGCTGGGACCGGAGCCACGCGGGGATCCGCTCTGGGGCGGACGGTTGCCGAAGGCGCCCGCGAGGCCACCGCCGCTGCGGCCGGCCGGGGGCCCGCCGTCACGGCTGGGCAGGGCCGTGCGCTGGCCGGGACCGCCCGAGCCCGCGCCGACCTGGCCGCGCTGCGGGGCACCCATGCCGGGCAGCGGACCGCCCTGGGTGGCGCCCGTACCGGGACCGCCGGGACGGTTCGCCCCACCGGGGCCGCCCGGCGGCATACCGCCGGGGACACCCGAACCGGGGGCGCCGGGCGCCTTCCGGCCGCCCTGGGCGACATCGACCGGGAGCATGACCAGCGCGGTCGTACCGCCCGAGTCGGAGGGGCGGAGCTGGATCCGGATGCCGTGGCGCAGCGACAGACGGCCGACCACGAAGAGGCCCATGCGGCGGGAGACCGAGACATCCACGGTGGGCGGCGAGGCCAGCCGCTCGTTGATCGCGGCGAGGTCCTCGGGGGAGAGGCCGATGCCGGTGTCATGGATCTCGACCAGGACCCGCCCGTCGGGCAGGGCGTGGCCGGTGACCCGGACCTTGGTCTGCGGCGAGGAGAACGAGGTGGCGTTCTCCAGCAGCTCGGCGAGGAGGTGCACGAGGTCGTTGACCACGCGGCCGGCGACCTCGGTCGCGGGCACGGCGGCCAGTTCGATCCGCTCGTACTGCTCCACCTCGGAGGCGGCGGCGCGGAGGACGTCGACCAGCGGGACCGGTCGGGTCCAGCGGCGGCCGGGCTCCTCGCCCGCGAGGACGAGGAGGTTCTCGCCGTTACGGCGCATACGGGTCGCGAGGTGGTCCAGCTTGAAGAGCGAGGAGAGCTGGTCCGGGTCGGCCTCACGGGACTCCAGCTCGGAGATGAGCGAGAGCTGGCGCTGGATGAGGCCCTGGGAGCGCCGGGAGAGGTTGGTGAACATCGCGTTGACGTTGCCCCGCAGCAGGGCCTGCTCGGCGGCGAGCCGGACCGCCTCGCGGTGCACGTCGTCGAAGGACGTA